>JBLNGI010000102.1:0-18836 GCA_050264615.1 Gemmatimonadota bacterium | reverse complement strand
AGACCCCACTTGAAGCCGGCGATGTAAGCTGTTCCCAGCCCTAGCTTTCCTTCCCGATGCATCGCATGCACCCGCGGATTGGTGCGCGCCAGCTCGTCCACGATCCGGCCGGTGCCGTCGGGCGAGTTGTCGTCCACGACGAGCACCTCGAGCCGTGGGTCCTGGGCCAGGACCGACGGCACGAGTAGCGGCAGGTTTTCTGCCTCGTTGTACGTCGGAATGACGACGAGGGCTCGTTCAGCCACGCGCCAGGCGTCTCCGTTGAACGAACGGGGGGGCCACGAACCAGGCGACTACGATCAGTGTGCAGAGCAACGCCAGCAGCTTCCCCTTCGCAAACGACTTCGAGTAATAGTTGAGCTCGATGCTCTTCGCGCCCGGCCCCACCGGCACCGTGATCAGCGCGTGGTCACCGCGCAAGACTGGCGCGGACCGCCCATCGACGGTGGCCTGCCAATCCACGTACCAGTTTTCGGAGACCAGGACGTAGCTCGAATCGGCCGGCGGCGGATCGAGTGCGATCGTCATCTTCCCCGCGCGCCACGAGGTTACCTCGGCCTTGGACGGTGACGGTGGTGGCCAACCCTGCAGCTGCCGTGGATTGATGGGAGCCTCACTCGAAAAGAGCACGACGCGATCGTATCCCGGCATTCGGGGGTCGGCCAACGTCGGCGGAATCGCGCCCGCGTCGATTTTCACCGCGGCGGGAACGACGCGCGCGTAGGGGGGCACGGTGTCGGCCTCGTAGAGGTAGGCCCGTGTTCCCGCGGCGGTCGTCACCGGCCCGAACGCCCGGTGATACCCGGGCACCTGAGCCGTGTCCGCGATGAGCACATAGCGCACCGCGAGCAAACCCCAGAGTTGCGGCGACGTGAGTAAATAGCGCCACTCGTTGCGCCCGCCGAGCAGCTCGTCGTAATAGCGCAGCTCGTTGCCTTGATAACCCAGGACCTGCGGGATGCCGTGTGCCATCAGCACGTTCTGCGGATACACGTTGGGGAGATTGAGCACGCGCAGCGGCTTGGGCGCTTGCTGCAGCCGCGCGATCACGTCGTCCGTGCGATACAGTCCCTGCTGCGGCGGCGGTGAGTACGTCCAAAAATGCTTGCCGTCGCGCCACAGATCGCCGCCGACGAGCAAGGGCAGCCCCAGGGCAAACGCCAGCGCCGGCACGCGCCCCTGGAGCCTTCCCCAGACGAGCAGTGCAATCGTGCCGAACAGCACCGCGCCAATCAGAGCTGAGCTTCTGATCGCATCGCCGTCCGCGATTGCCTGGGAAACGCGCTCCGGTGGCGCGAGGCCAACCGCAATCTTGCCGAAGACCCCGATGGCTGCGAGCAGCGCGATCACACCAGCGGCGATGAGCCAGTTGCGCACAGTGCGAAGCCGCGCCGTGCCTTCGCGCTCGAGTCGCGACACTCCAAACGCGGCGAACGTCGCCACGCAGAAGGCGACCACGAAGAACACCATGCCCGGCGCGCGGGTCTTCTTCACCATGGGCATAACGGCCCACCACAGGTGGTAGAACGGCGTCGCCCCGCCGAGCGCAATCAGCAGAAATAGCAGTCCAATCCCGCCGAGCCACCACACCAGGCGCCGCCGCCGGTCGCCGAAACCAAGAACGGCCAGCACGATCACGGGTAGGCCGAGGTATTCGGAGTGATGCTTGAGCGGATTCGATCCCCAATAGGCGTCTGGCGCCCCGGTAAACCCTCCCAGGAAGAATTCGGGCACATGGTCCCATGGTATCCCATACGACGTCGATCCGGCGTACCCGACCGAGTATCCGGCGGCCCGAGGCGAATGCGGGATGTACTCGAGGAACGGCAGGATCTGCGGCATCCCGATGCCGAATCCGACGATCACCGCGCCGAGCGTGAGCGCGAGGCGTGTAAGGCGCGGGCGGAGCGGTTCGGCCGCCCGCTCGCCAAACGTCAGGTACAGCGCGAACAGCGCGGCCGCGATCAGCAGATAGTACGTCGCCTGCACGTGCGGACTGAGCAGACACAACGCGACCGCAACGGCGAGCAGCGGGTAGCCCCACCAGCGGCGGTCGCGTAAGGCGGCGACCAATGCCAGGAACGCCAGCGGCAGCATCGTCGAAACGAACAGCTTGCCGGGGTGTCCCGGTTGCACGAGCGAAACCAGAATTCCCGACAGCTGGTAGGCGACCCCGCCCGTCACCGCCCCCGTCCACGACACCGTGAGTCGCCGCAGGAAGAGGTACATGAAGTATCCGGCAAGGATGTAGTGAATGAAGAATCCCAGGTTCATCACCACATGGACCGGCAGCAACGCCCTCAGCAATGCAGTGGGATAGAGAATCTCGCCGTGGGTGACCACCGCGACGAAGGGCAAGCCTCCCAGGATCATCGGATTCCAGAGCGGTAGCGAACCGGCTGAGCGCCAGTCGGCTGCTTCCCAGGCATAGAACGCGTACGCGCTGGAGTACTGATCGCCATTCGGCGCGGCGAGCCACTGCCCCGACAGCATGGGCAGTGACAGGATCACAACGAAGACCGACAGAATCGCGAACGCCAGCAGATTCGGGCGCGTAGGAATGAATTCCGGGGCTCGGGACTCGGGGCTTGGGGCTCGGGTGCCGGTCATGTGCTCACGCTCCCGGGGAGCTAGGAAGGGCCAGAACGACAATCCCGGACACGATCTCCAGCGCCGTCCACCAGATGCGCGACGCGATTGCCAGAATCACGGCATCCCCTCCCCCGAGGACCGGAGTCAGCACGCTGATCAGCGCGGCTTCGCGCACGAACAGGCCCGCCGGCGCGAACACGGCGATCACGCCGGCGAGATAGCTCCCGGTGAATGCGGCGACATAGAACCCCCACGATGGGCTCTCCCCACCGAGCAAACCGATCGCGAGCAGCCTGAATGCGGTTCCGTACAGGAGCCACGGGGCAATCAGAATGACGAAAAAAACGAGTAACTGCGCCGCGCGCAGCTGTGACCAGACCAGGCTGAGGCTCGGGATGTGGCGCGAGAGCCAACGTCCTATCCGGCCACCGGGCAGCGCCAGCATGAGGAAGCCCAGAACCAGGCCGGCGATCAACGCTCCCTGCCACCACGCGGCGTGCAACACCGCGGGAGTCAGGACGGCGACAACGGCAAGGCCGGTGAGAAGCAGGACGACTTGCTCCAGCAGCACGGTTGCGGTCGTGACCGTCGGGCTCACACCGTAGCGTGACGACATCACCGCGAGGCTCGCGAACTGCCACACGCCGCCGGGAAGAAACCGCGCCAGGTTGGACGTGAACCAGACCTTGGCCGCATCGAGCGCGCCGATTCGAGCCGCGCACCAGCGCAGGCTGGTGATCCAGGCTCCGAGCAAAACGGCGAGCGTGAGGACGACGATGGCGGAGCCGAGGGCGAGGGCTCCCGGGTGCCAGACGAGCTGTCGTCCTCTGATCTCGTGCCAATGGGGAGCGATTTGGCGGTACAGGTAGTATCCGGCCCCGATCAGGACCACGGCCTGGAGTGCACGCAGCCACCAGCTGCCACGAACGGGGCGCGGCAGACCGAGCGCTGCGGGAGGGGGGCTTCCGGAGGTCGTCGACACAGGGCGTTTGGGTCGCGTAAGATACCACTGCCCGCCGGAGCACCGAAAGCGGTATAGTACCAGCACTTCCGATGCGAATTCTCCACGTACTGACGGCGTTTCCGCGCTCCGCGGACGACGTCATCGTGCCCTGGTTGGTCGCGCTGCTCAAGCGGCTGCGGGCCGACGGGCATGACGTGGAAGTGTTCACCTCCGCCTACAAGGGCGGCGGTAACGAGTCGTTCGAAGGGATCCCGGTCCACCGGTTCCGCTATTTCTTCGCCCGCTGGGAGGACCTGACCCACGATGAAGCGACGCCCGATCGGATGCGGCGCTCGCTGCTCTATAAGATCCTCCCGCTCTTCTACGTCCTCGGCGGTATCCTCGGCATCCGCCGGCTCACACGGCGGCGCCCCTACGACATCATCCACGTGCACTGGCCCGTGCCGCATGCGCTGTTCGGCTGGATGGGGAAACGCGCGAGCAACCGGCCGCGTCCGCGGCTGGTGACGACCTGGTACGGCGTCGAGCTGCGCTGGGTCCAGAGCTCGCTGCCGTGGCTGCGCGGATTCGTGCGCTGGGCGCTGCGCATCTCCGATGCGATCGTCGCGATCTCATCGTACACGGCACGGGAAATCGCCCGCTTCGCGACCGCACCAGTGGTCGTCATTCCCTACACCCTGCCGTTCGCCGAGGGTGAATCGAAAGCTCGGCTCCCGCACTCCGGCGGCTTCCAAGTCCTGTTCGTGGGGCGGCTGGTCGAGCGCAAGGGCGTGAACCATCTGATCGATGCCGTGCGGCGGATGCCGGCAGACCTGCGCGCGCGGCTCGTCGTAATTGGCGATGGACCTGAACGACAGAGGCTCGGGGCTCGGGTTAGGGACTTGGGGCTCGCAGATCGAGTCGAGATTCGAGGGCGGGTGTCGGATGCAGAGTTGCGCGCTACCTATGCCGCGTCAGACGTGCTCGTCCTCCCGTCGATCCTCGACGCGCGCGGTGACACGGAAGGACTCGGGGTCGTGCTGCTCGAAGCGATGAGCTACGGTATCCCGGTGGTTGCCAGTGACATCGGCGGGATCACGGATATCGTGGAGCACGACACAAGCGGCCTGCTGGTCCCACCCGGTGACCCGGCGGCGCTGGCGCAGGCACTCGAACGGATCGCGCGCGACCCTGCGCTCGCGTCGCGCCTTGGGTCCGCCGGCGAACGACGCGTGCGCAGCGCGTTCGGGTGGCCGGAAATTATGGCGAGGTGGGACGCCGTGTATCGCGCTCCAGGACGAACACGAATTGATACTGCCAATGGAGCGGGATCAGCCGCCACGCCGCCTCCAGCGCGGGCCCGGTAACCAGCCGCTTCAGACCTCGCGCACCCGGCGCGCGCCAGCGCACCGCGTGCCAGCGATCCGGAACCACTTTCCGCACTGCCAGACCGTGTCCCGCGAACAGCCGGCGCCAATCCGACAGCGGCAGGAGATGCTCGTTGATGTCCTGTTGGGCCGTTCCTTGCCGACCAATCACTTTCCAGCCGATGAAATCCTGATTCGGCACCATGATGCAAAACCGGCCGCTCGGCTTGGCGACGCGCTTCATCTCTTCGAGTCCCTGCCCCATGTCCAGAAAATGCTCGAGTGATCCGAGGCAGCTGACGAAGTCGAATGAGGCGTCGCGGAACGGCAGGGTCTCCCCTGCCCCGACCGTGACTTCGGCGCCCGGCGCCATGCGCTTGGCGAGCCTGACCGCCTCGTCGGAGAGATCGATGCCTACCGGCGCGACGCCGCGTTGCTGCGCCGCTGCGAGCAACGATCCTGTGCCGCAGCTCACATCGAGTAACCGGGTCCCATGCGTGGCGCCGAGCAGGTCGAGAAAAACGGGATACGCCGCGGCGGGACGCATACTCTCGAGTCCCTTCGCGGCGTAGTGTTGGTTGTACCACGATTTGACGTCTTCGGTGCTGGGCATGGTGGCGAAGGATAATCCGCTACTTGATGAAGTCCACCCAGCCGCCCTCGTTAGGAATGATCCCGATGCTTCCGTCCGCGGTGAAGACCACCTCGCCGGCATCGCGGCCGAGCACCGTGGATTGGATCAGGGTCCGCGTCAACGGGTCGATGACGTAGAGGCTCCCAACCCCGCTCCCAACGTAATTGCTGGTCGCGTAGAGGAGACCGTTGCTCGGACGCAGCGCAATGCCGTAGGCCGGAGCGGGAAGCGTGACAAAAGCGCTCATGCGCCCAGTGCTGAGATCCCAGAACTCGATGCATCCCCGTTGATTCGCGAGGTAGAGCTCTAATCCGTTCTGGGAAACGGCCAGTTTCTGGGGCGCGGGCCCTGTGGCGAGCGTTCGCGCCATGCGCTTCGTCCGCAGATTGAATTCGACCACGTTTGCCCCGTTGCTGACATACAGCAGCGTGTCTCTGGCAATCACCATCCCAGTCGCAGTCCCTCCAATCTGGAATCGGGCAATGATTGCGTTGATGGCCAGCCGGATCGCGTAAACGCTGTCGGCCTTGCCGATCCACAGAATCGAGTCTCCAGGGGCGACGAGCAATTCGTACGAATGCTGTCCGGTGGGCGGACGCAGTCCGACGGGGAACGAATCGAGCGCCGTATTGGTCGCCACGTCGATCACACTGACGGTGGCGTTGAGCTGATTTGTAACGTAGGCGCGTGTGCCGGTCGAATTGAATGCGACGTCCATCGGACCCCATATTAGGTATGGGCCTGGACTGAAATCCCGCGCCGGAAGGTCATCTCGCACGATCCCGTACGTGGTTACGACGTACGCGACGTTATCGCTCGAGATCGCCGCCGCCCACGCATCGCCGCGCACGGGGGAACGGCCGGCGAGAAGCGTATCCTGAACGGTCAGGAAGGTGCTCCCCGAAATCGCGCCGTCGCTGGCGCGAATGTAGGTCGACCCCACCGGTCCTCCCCCATGAGCCAGTCCGCTACTAGAGACGGTGGCGATCGTGCTGTCGTCCGACGACCAGGTAATGGACGGAGCTGCAACCGAATCACCGAAGGCATCGCGAGCCGTCGCATGGAACTGTACCGATGCCCCCGATGAGATCACGGTATCCACAGGCCCGATCGCGATCTGCGTCGCAACTCCGGGCGTAGCGATGCGGATCGATGCGTCGCCGCGAGCTGAGCTGCCAAAGGTAGAAGCTGTAATGACGGCCAATCCATTCGGTCCCTTCGAATGGACCAACCCTTCGCTCGAAACCGTCACCAGTGCGGTATCAGCGGAGTACCAGTTGATCAACGACGCGAGCGAATCGCCAAACCCGTCACGGGCGGTTGCCCGAAGCTGCAGCGAGCTGCCTGGCAGGATCAGTGTGTCCGCTGGCGTGATGGTGATCGACGTCGCGACGCGTGGAAAGGCGACGGTGAGCCGTGCATACTCCACCAACGAATCGACCTGCGCGCTGATGTATGTGACCCCCGCCTTCAGTTTCGGTGTGGCACAGCCGGCGGCAGAGACGGTGGCGACGCTCGTGTCGCTTGAGATCCAGCTGATTGCGATGTCTGAGATCGGATCCTCGATCTCATCGAGCACTGCTGCGCGATACTGAACCGAGGCCGAAGTCCCTACCGTGGTGTCACTCGGGAGGATGACGATACTTGAGGGGATTCCTGCGACGCGGACGGGAACGTCGATCAGCGCGCTGCCGCCGCTCACGCGAATCGTGGTGCGGCCGACCGCGGACTTGGCGCGGACCAAGCCGAGGCTGCTCACGGAGGCGATCGTCGTGTCCGCCGAGGCGAATGATACGGGCACGCCCGTCACCATTTGGCCGTTCTCATCGCGTGTGGTTACGGACAGACGCACGGTATCATTGCGGAACAACTGAATGGAATCAGGGCTCACAGTCAGCGTGTAACCCGGACCGGAGGAACTCTCGCAGGCCCAGACCAGGCCGATCGTCAGGATGGTGATGCACAAGGAACGCATGAAGCGTAGAAAGATAAACGAAGAGGTACTCCGCTACTTCATGAAGTCCACCCAGCCGCCCTCGTTGGGGACGAACCCAGTGTTGCCGTCGCTCGTGAAAACGACGTGCCGCGTCGAGCCGCCGATGATGGACGAATGAAGCAGCCCCTAGCGGAGCAGATCCACCCAGCCAGCTTCGTTCGCCACGAGCACCCCGTCACCAGCCGGATGCGGCGCGATGAGACGCGGCCGTCCACCCGTCGGAATCACGGCGCGCTCGATGAGTCCCTGCCGCTGCAGGATGAGGACGCGGCCCGCCTCCAGCAATCCGACGAACAGATGCGCCTGGTCCGCGCTCGTGGCGAGGCCGAGCGCCCCGGTTCCGAACTCGAGCTTCGCCGTGCGACGGCCGCTCGGCAGGTGAATCACATCCAACCAGCCGGCTTCGTTGGCGGCATAGAGACTCTGGCCGTCGGCCGCCACGACCACGTCCTGAACCACTCCACCCACGTCGAACCGGCGCGTGATCGCCAGCGTGCTCGCATCGACTTCGACGATGACGCCCGCGCGCCAGCACGGCACGAGCAGCCAGCGGCCGGAGGGATGAATCGTAAGCTGCGGGGATGTCAAGGGAATCGCGGTCGATCCGACAACCGTGCGCTGCGCCGTCGAGATCGCGACGAGCCGGTCCTGGTTCGTGGTGACGAACAGCGTATGGCCATCCGGGGACATGGCGGCGCTGAGCGGGTGCCCGGGAACGGGGATCGAGCCGACCATTTGCCGTCGCTCGGTATCGATGATGCGCACGGCTTCGACGAACTGCGTAGTGACGTAGGCAACGTGCCCGTTCTTGCCGTTGCGCGCGGTGGGGATGACACGCGTCGGCGTCGGGCCGACGCGAATCGTGTGCGACACGCCGAACGGATTGAGCTGCAGCACGTCGACAGCGGCCGCGTGCGGGCGCGTGACCAGCGCCTCCCCCGACGCGGCGAATGCGACGTCGAACGGGGCTCCGTCCACCGCGACGCGCTCGCTGATGCCTTGCACGACCCGATGACCCGGTCTGGCGAGCGTGGTGCGCGCTCGCGTCTCCGCGCCACGCCATGTGCTCCGAATGGGACGAGTCGTGGCGGCCGGCGGGCGCGGGATCGGATCGCCCGCGGCCAGCAGGAACGGCGGCGTCCCAAGGTTCGCGGTGGGGCGTGGCGCGGCCTTGGCGCAGCGATCGCGGAACCGCAGCATCGTGAGCGCCAGCCCTTCGCGCCGGACCTCAGACCAGCGCCGGCCCGTGACGCGCCGCACCAGCCGGTACGCGATCGCCGGATCGACCTTCTCACGCTCGGCGAGCTCGCGCAGTGATTTCCCGGAGCCTTCGGCTTCGCTCATCCAGTACAGCGTGCGGGCCCAGCCGCCGATCACCTCGAGCGGCGGCAATCCCTCGCGACGCAGCGCGCGCGCCAGCTGGTAGCGGTCGTGGAATCCGAGCCACTGCGCCAGCTCGTGCGAGCATGGCGGATGCCCATTGAAGCAGCCAAGGACGCTGAGGAGAGCCCGTCCGTTCTCGGACAGGTCGGGAAGAGCCGTGTGCAGGACACTCGTAAGCCGCAGTGGGGGCATTTTTTGGGCGCGAGTGGCGTCGCGTAGATGTTACACTGCGAGACTAATTCTGTTGCGGCAAGGGGATTACAACCTCAAGTATTCCCCCCGGCGCGGATGCGCTCGACCTCGCGCTCGAGCGTGCGAATCTCCTCCCGCATGCCCGCCAGCATCTCCCCCACGAAGCCGAAGCCGAACAGGACCACGCCGGAGATCACCAGCACCATGATGAGGTCCAGCAGTGGGCGAAACCCTACATGCGGCGGCCCATAGCGCAGGTACAGCGCGACGCCTCCCACGACCAGGCCGAGCAGGAACAGGATCGCCCCAGCCACGCCGAAAAACAGCATCGGCTTGCGGCCGAAGCGCAGCTGGAACCAGACGGACATCAGGTCGAGCACCCCCACCGGAATGCGCCCGATCCCGAACTTGGAAGATCCGGCGCGCCGGGGATAGAGCGGCACGGGCTGCTGCGCGAGCCGGAACCCCTGGGACGCCGCGATCACGACCATGAAGCGGTGCCAGTCGGGCCGGGTCGGCACGGCATCCATCACCTCGCGCCGGTACGCCTTTACCGAGTTCAGGTCGGTAACGCGGACCCCGAACAGCCACCGGCACAGCGTGTTGTAGATGCCGGACACGAACCGCTTCTCGTACTTCCCCTGCTTGGTGCCGGTGACGACGTCCGCCTGCCCCGCCAGGATCGGCGCGACCAGCGCCGGGATGTCCGAGGGCATGTACTGCAGATCGGCCGGATAGAACACGAGAATGCGCCCGCGCGCGACGTCGCTGGCGGACTTCAGCGCGTCGGCGATGCCGCGCTGCGTGCGATGCGTGACGACGCGCACGAACGGGTGCTTCGCCTTGATCTCGTCGAGCACGTGCGGCGTGCCGTCGTGGCTGCCGTCGTTCACGATTACCAGCTCGCACGCGTACGGCAGCGGCAGTAGCGCCTCGCGCGTGAGCCGAACGAACTCGGCGAGATTCTCCGCCTCGTCCTTGGCGGGGACGAGCACGCTCACGTCGGGCTGCGTCGAGTTGGTCGCGAGACTCACAGCCGCTTGCGCATCCGCGCGGGCAGAATGCCGAGCTGATCGCGATACTTGGCGACGGTACGGCGGGCGATGCGGACGCCCTTGCGCTCGAACATCTCCACGATCTGCTGATCCGTCAGCGGGTTCTTGGGCGGCTCGTCGTTGACCAGTTTCTGAATCTGCGACTTGATCGACCGCGCGCTGGCATCCTCCCCCGTCGTGGTCGAGAGGCCGCTCGAGAAGAAGAACTTGAGCGGCAAGAGGCCCCGGGGGGTCTGAACGTATTTCTCGTTCGTGACCCGGCTGACGGTGCTTTCGTGCATGCTGATCACGTCGGCCACCTCGCGCAGCGTCAGCGGCTTCAAGTGATCGATGCCTTTCTCGAAGAACTCGCGCTGCCGGTCCACGATGAAATTCATCACCTTGAGCATCGTCTGGCGCCGCTGCTCGATCGCCTGAATCATCCAGTGGGCGCTGTTCAGCCGCTGGTTGATGAATTCCTTGCTCTCGCTGTCGTATTTCTTCTTATCGCGCGCGATCTCCTGATACGTCCGGGAAATCCGCAGGCGCGGCAGCCCGCTGTCGTTCAGAAAGACGTGGTATTTGTCGTCGATCTTCTCGACGATGAGGTCGGGAATGATATAGGCATCGTTGCCGGCGGAATACTGCAAGCCGGGCTTCGGATCGAGCCGCGCCAGCTCGTCGGCGGCGCGCTGCACTTCCTCGGGCGCGAGCCCGAACCGCTTGCCGAGATCGCTCCAGCGATGCGCGATCAGGTCTTCGAACGCCTCCTTGACCAGCCGGTACACCAGCGTGTCGGTGCGCTTCTGGTTTTCGAGCTGGAGCGTGAGGCACTCGCGCAGATTGCGGGCTCCGGTCCCGGGCGGGTCGAGCTGCTGGATGATCCGCAGCATCTCCTCGACCTCGGCCGTCGTGAAGGCGGGCACGTTCAGCTCGAGCTCGGACTCGGCCTCGTGCTCTTCGAGCAGCTGGTTCGCGCCCTTGAGGATCTCGTCGACCGAGTGCTGCAGGTAGCCGTCCTCGCCGATGTTGCCGAGGAACTCTTCGGCGAG
Source organism: Gemmatimonadota bacterium (assembly GCA_050264615.1). Taxonomy (GTDB): domain Bacteria; phylum Gemmatimonadota; class Gemmatimonadetes; order Gemmatimonadales; family GWC2-71-9; genus 20CM-2-65-7. Next base: position 7,643 of record JBLNGI010000102.1, on the reverse strand, counting down.
CAGCTGCTGGCGGGGATTCAGATCGAGCATGCGCGTCTGGTCGCGCAGGTGATCGATCAGATCCTTGCCTTCGACCGTCACCGGCTCGACGTACTCCCGGGCGTCACTGTAGGAACCGCTCGGCACGCCGTGCTCCGTCCGGTCGTCGAGCAGAATGCTCTCCCAGTCGGGCTCGTCCTCGGCCTTGGCTTCCTTCTCGGGCTTGTTCTGCTGCTGCTCGGCGGCCGTGGCCTGCACTTCTTCTTCGGGCTCCACCATTTCGAGGAACGGGTTGCCGAGCAGCTCCTGCTTCAGGTGCTGCTCGAGGTCCAGCAGCGGCATGTAGAGCAGATCCATCGCCTGATACAGGCGCGGATTGATCCGCAGGTCCTGGCGCAGCGACGTGTGCTGATGCAGACCGGTCTTCATGCGGCCGACGACAGGCGCGCGCGCAGGCGCGTGGTGAGCGTGGGACCGAGATACATGGACGACACGCGGTCGTCGAACACCAGCTCGCGCACGGTGCCCGCGACCTGCACTTTGCCTTCGAACATGATGTAGGCGCGGTCCACGATGTCGAGCGTCTGCTCGACGTTGTGGTCGGTGATCAGCACACCGATGCCGCGGTGGCGCAGCCCGGCGACGATCGTCTGGATGTCGTTGACCGCGATCGGGTCGACGCCCGCGAACGGCTCGTCGAGCAGCAGGAACTTCGGCTCGGTGACGAGGGCCCGCGTGATCTCCAGGCGCCGGCGCTCGCCGCCCGAGAGCTGATACGCCTTCTGCTTGCGGAGGTGCTTGATGGCGAGCTCGTCGAGCAGCGCCTCGAGCCGCCGGCTGCGCTCGGCATCGTCGATGTGGAGCGTCTCGAGGATCGCCATGACGTTATCCTCGACGCTGAGCTTGCGGAAAATCGAGGGCTCCTGCGCCAGGTAGCCGATGCCGGCGCGGGCGCGCTGGTACATCGGCAGCTGCGTGATGTTGCGGCGGTCGAGCAGGATCGTCCCCTGGTCGGGACGAATCAGCCCCGTGATCATGTAGAACGAGGTGGTCTTCCCCGCGCCGTTTGGGCCGAGCAGCCCGACGATTTCTCCCTGGGCGAGCTCGAGCGAGACGTTGTCCACCACCCGCCGGCCCTTGTACGCCTTCACGAGGTGCTGGGCCTCGAGCCGCGAGCCGCCGCGAACGACGGGATGGTCGCCGCTGACCGACTCGCCGGAATGCACCGTGGCTTCGGCGAGCCCGAGGAAATACTGCGTGGCCTGCTCCCGAGCGGGCGCCACGCTGTCCCACACCTCCGGCGCGAACGCCACCGGGACCTCGCCCCACAGGGCGCCCATCGGTAGCACGATGACCTTGAGCATGGCCAGACGCGGCAACACGGAGGTGGCGAGATACGCGCGCGCGTCGTCCACGGACAGGCTGCCCGCGTCCTGCGCCTCACCTTTGGACTGCGCGCGCAGCTTGAGGAACGCCTCGCGATAGGCGACGGCGAGGTCGCTGAACGTGGCCCGGCCCTGATCGTCCGCAATGTTTGCGAGCGCCGCCGCGGCGAGCGGCAGCGACGAATCACGAGCCGCGAAGAGATCCGACAGGCGCTCGAGGCTCATGGGATCGGAGGTGGCGGCGGGGCCGCGGGCTTCGACGTGTCTGGGGGCGCCGGTGGGCGCGGCTCCAGGTGTACGCCGTCGGCCTTGCCGGCGACGACCACGCGTTCGATGCGGTCGCGCAGCAGCGCCACCGTGATGCGATTGCCGCGCGAATAATTGATCGCGGGGCCCTCCCCCGTCCGGGTCGTGTCACGCGCGTCGGGGGGGTGATGCGTCAACGCCCGGGCCGATCCGCGCGACACGAACTCGCGCAGCCGCGAACGGGCCGCCTTCGTGACCGAGTCCTGCTCCTGCACGAACCGGATCGTCAGCGAATCCCCGGTGATCCAGTCGGTCTCGTTCGCGGTCGTGGTCGAGTCGCGCTTCGCGGTGGAGAAGGCGTCGCCGAACGCCCGGGACTCGGTGAGGACCTCGCCGGGCGAATCAATGGCCAGCGAATCCGACTGAATCGTGTACAGGGTCGAGATCGCATGCGGGCGCAGCGAGTCGCCCCAGGCAAACGTCTGCTGGAGCAGCTTGTCGGCGATGCGCAAATCGATCGTGTCCGCGGTCAGGATCCAGTCGGCACCGGTGGCTTGTCCCTTGCCCATCGCCTTGATGGCGCGGATATCCCGCTGCGCCAGTGCCAGCTCGATGCGCGTACCTACCAGCGTGTAGTGCTTCGCCGATCCCCCCCCCCCCGCCCCGGCCTTCGACGCTGGGCGTGCCGCCGATCAGGACGCCGACGCCGCGCGTCTGGTCCATCATCATCGAATCGGACCGCGCGGCGAAGTCGCTCCGATCGATCGTGACCTTCCCGCCCGCCCACACGCGGTCGTCCCCTTTCATGCGGAGCCGGTCGGACACGATGATGTAGGGCTCGTTCGCCGCGGTGTCGCCGGCCTGCCGCTGGCGGTATTCGACCGTGGGGCGCTGCGTGGCGTACAGCTCGACCGTGTCGCGCACGCCGGGAACGGCGCGCCAGTAGTTGAGATTGGGCCCCCGCAGCACGGAACCGGTGACCCGATTCACGGCAACCACATCGTTGTGCGCCTCGAGCCGTCCTTCGCGCAGGTAATACCGGGCGAGCCGGGCATCGAGCGCGAACCCGGTATCACGGATCTGCACGCGCCCGATGAGGTCGAGCCGTCCCAGGGCGCCGTAATGCGCGAAGCTGTCGGCCGAGATCGTCGTGCTCGTGCCGACACAGTGCGCCAGCACGCCGCCGCCGCCGTTGAGCGTTTTCTCGTTGGCGGCATTCGTCGTCTCGCTGTAATGCCCCACCGAGTCCACCGCAACCTGGCACGGCCGGCCCCCCCCCCCGGTCGTGTCTCGAGCTTGCAGCAGCAGCAGCGTGGCAATCAGCGGTGTCATTGGCTTGGCAGGATAAACTGGCCGCCCGTGCCGCGGGGACTCTTGGCCGTGATCTTCTTGAACTCAGGATCGGACGTAAAGCCTTTCCCCTCGACATGGCGGCCGGGTTCGTCGAACACAAAGTCGCGGTCGGAGCTGACCTCGTTCCGGATCTGGCTGTAATACATCACCTCGGTCCGCAGGGTGGCGCCGTCTTTATCGCGGACGACAACGACGTTACCGCGCGCCTCCATGTCTCCAGTGCGCCACTGATGCGTGCCTTCCCGCGACGTGAGCGTCGACGTCGGTTGGCCGGCGGCAGCATAAAAGGTCACGTGCACATTCCGCAGCTCGGCGCGCTGCGTGCCGGAGAAAAAAAATGCCGTATCAGCGCGCACGCGGGCCCGCAGCACCCCCGCATCCGTGACGTAGTGGCTCATGCCGATCAGCACCTGGTCGGCGCTGTCCAGGACTACCTGGGTTGCGGTTACCGGCGTCCCACTCTTGCAGCTGGTGAGCAGGAGTTGGGAGCTGGGCGCTAGGAGCAAGGGAAGCATTGCCCCCCAACTCCCAACTCCCAGATCCCAACCCCTTTTCATACCGCCCCCGCCTTCATGAGGTCGTGGAGGTGTACGATTCCCACGACCTTCTTGCCCCGATCGAGCACCGGCAGAGCCATGATCCCGTTGCGTTCCATCACGCTCACGGCGACGGCGCCGAGCTCGTCCGGCGTGGTGGATTTCGGAGTGCGCGTCATCACGTCGCGGACGGGGATATTCAGAAACTCGTCCGAGCGTTCCATGAGCCGGGTGAGATCACCGGCGGTCACCACGCCGGCCAGCGTACCCTTTTTCTTGTCGATGACGACGACCGTGCCCCGTTTCTTGGCAAGCAGCACCACGCATTCGCGCATGGGGCGTTCGGCGGTCAGCGTGGGCAGGTCGTCCTTCAGCATCACGTCGCCCACGGTCAGCACCAGCTTGCGGCCCAGGGCGCCCCCCGGATGGAGCGTTGCGAAATCGTCGCGGCCAAACCCTTTTTCTTCGAGCAAGGTCACCGCGAGCGCATCGCCCAGGGCGAGCGCGACGGTGGTGCTCGCCGTCGGCGCGAGCGTTTCGGGACAGGCTTCAGCGCTGACGGACGCATCGAGGACCACGTCCGCGTACTTCGCGAGTGTCGACGACGGATCGCCGGTCAGCGCGATGATTGGCACGCGAAACCGGCCGAGCTGCGCCACGAGGCCGAACAGCTCGTCGGACGCGCCGCTCTTCGAAAGCAGGATCGCGACGTCCTTGTCGCTCACGCTGCCGAGATCGCCGTGCAGGGAGTCGACGGGATGGAGGAACGTCGCCGGCGTGCCGGTCGAGGTGAGCGTCGCGGCGATCTTGCGCGCGATGATGCCCGACTTGCCCACTCCCGAGACGATGACGCGGCCCCCCCCCTTGACCGCCTTGAGCAGCTCGATCGCACGGCCGAACGCCGGACCGAGCCGGTCCGCGAGCCGCTGCACGGCCGCCGCCTCGAGCGCGAGCACGCGTTTCCCGCGCGTGACGAGGGACTCGGCAGCCGTCTGCGGTTTCGAGGACGGCTTACGCACGGACGGGTTCCCTCACCCGGTGCCAGATCTCGACCGCGAGTCCGACGATGCCAGCTAGCTGATCGAGCGCCACCATGTTCGGCCCGTCCGAGGGGGCGCGCGTCGGATCGGGATGCGTCTCGAGGAAGAACCCGTCCGCCCCCGCGGCGGCCGCGGCGTACAGCAGCGGCGCAATGAACGCGCGCTGGCCGCCGCTCGAGCCGTCGGCACCCTGCCCCGGCTGCTGCACGGAATGCGTTGCGTCGAACACCACCGGCGCTTTGCACGCCGCGCGCAGGCGCGGGAAGCTGCGCATGTCGACCACCAGATCGCCGTAGCCGAAGAATGTGCCGCGCTCGGTCACGGCGACTTCCGGTGCGCCGCCGGCGCGCACCTTCTCCACGGCGCCACGCATTTCCTCGGGCGCCATCCACTGGCCTTTCTTGATGTTCACCGGACGACCGGCTTTGCCGGCTGCGACCAGCAGATCGGTCTGGCGGCAGAGGAATGCCGGGATCTGAAGCACGTCGGCCACGCGCGCGGCGGGCGGCACGTGGCCTGGTTCGTGGACGTCGGTCAGGATGGGCAGCCCCGTGGCGCTGCGCACTCGCTCGAGCGCCCGCAGCCCCGTCTCCAGACCGGGGCCGCGCGGGGCGTTCAACCGGGAGCGATTGGCCTTGTCGTACGACGCCTTATAGATGACGCCGATGCCGAGCTTGACCGACAGCTCGGCCAGCGCCTCGCCGACGCGGAGGTTGAGGTCGTCGGATTCGACGACGCATGGGCCCGCGATGAGGAACGGGCTGCTGTCCGCTCCGAACCGCGCCGTCATATCAGTCCGTGTTCGGCCAGCTCTCGCGTCGCAGCGTCGCTCGGCTGCAGTTTGCGGCGAGCGAGCGCCGCGCCGACAAAGCCCGCGAACAGCGGGTGCGGGCGCATCGGGCGCGACTTGAGCTCGGGATGGAATTGGCAGCCAATGAACCAGGGGTGATCGGGCAGCTCGATCATCTCGACCAGCGAGCCGTCGGGCGAGAGGCCCGAACAGCGCATCCCGTACTCCGCGAGCACGTCGCGATACGCGTTCGACACCTCGTAGCGGTGGCGGTGTCGCTCGCTCACTTCCGTCGCGTTGTACGCCTGCGCCACGCGCGAGCCGGGGCGCAGGCGGCAGGGGTACGCTCCCAGCCGCATCGTGCCGCCCATCTCCTGAATGCCTTCCTGCGACCGCATCAGCGCGATCACCGGGTTCTCGCACTCGGGCGCGAACTCGCTCGAGTTGGTATCGGGGATCTTGCACACGGTGCGCGCGAACTCGATGATCGCGGTCTGGAGGCCGAGGCAGATCCCCAGGAACGGCAGCTTGTGCTCGCGCGCCCAGCGAATCGCCTCGAGCATCCCCTCCACGCCGCGCACGCCGAAGCCGCCGGGCACCAGCAGTCCGTCGTAGCCCGCGAGCAGCTCACCCGCCGTTTCCTGATCGGTGAAGCGGTCGGAAGCGATCCATTGGATCTGCACGCCCGCCTCGTTCGCGATCCCGCCGTGCACCAGCGCCTCGTGAATGCTCTTGTAGCTGTCGGCGAGCTCGGTGTACTTGCCGACCACGGCGATCCGCACCTGCTGCGGTGGCCGCAGGATCTTGTCCACCATCGCGGCCCAGGCGCGCAGGTCGGGCTCTTTGGTGTCGAGGTGCAGCCGCATGCAGACCTCTTTGTCGAGCCCCTGGTCGTGGAGCTTCAAGGGGATCTCGTAGATCGACTTCACGTCCGGACTCTCGACGACGCAGCCGAAGTCCACGTTGCAGAACTGCGCGATCTTGCGCTTGAGCTCTTCGGAGAGCGCACGCTCGGTCCGACAGACCAGGATGTCGGGCTGGATTCCGATCTGCATCAGCTCGCGCACGGAGTGTTGCGTCGGCTTGGTTTTGAGCTCCGCCGTCGCCGCGATGAACGGCACCAGCGTCAGGTGAATGAAGAGCGTGTTGTCGCGTCCCACTTCCTGGCGGAACTGACGAATCGCCTCGAGGAACGGTAGCGACTCGATGTCGCCGACCGTGCCGCCGATCTCCGTGATCACCACGTCGTGATCGGGCGCCAGGCGCCGGATCGCGCTCTTGATCTCGTCGGTGATGTGCGGAATCACCTGGACCGTGGAGCCCAGGTACTCGCCGCGCCGCTCCTTGGTGATGACGGACAGGTAGATCCGGCCCGTCGTCACGTTGTTCACCTGTGACAGCGAGCGGTCGATGAAGCGCTCGTAATGGCCGAGATCGAGATCGGTCTCGGCGCCGTCGTCGGTCACGTAGACCTCGCCGTGCTGGAACGGCGACATCGTCCCCGGATCGACGTTGATGTACGGATCGAATTTCTGAATCGTGACCTTGAGGCCTCGCTCGGCGAGCAGCCGGCCCAGTGACGCGGCTGCGATTCCCTTCCCGAGCGAGCTCACTACACCGCCGGTGACGAAGATGTATTTCGTCGAGCTCACGGACTGACCCCTCCCAAGTGTCGCGTGATCTCCGCTTCCGCCCATTGCAAATCGGCCGGTGTGTCGATGCCTGGCGCCGCCGCACCGTCGAACAACGTCACCCCCATCGGAATGCCATGCAGCAGGGGCCGCAGCTGCTCCAGCCGCTCCCACTGCTCCTCCGGCACCGGCGCAAGGCGGACCCATCGCTCCAAGGCGTCGCGCGTGTACGCGTACACGCCGACGTGCTGATGGTAGACCACCGTGCCGGTGCCATCGCGATCGAACGGAATCGGCGCGCGCGAGAAGTACACGGCGCGGCCGCGCGTATCTACGACGACCTTCACTCGACTCGGATCGTTGACCAAGGCGCGATCGAGCGAGCCGGCGGCGGTGCCGAGCGGATCGCCGCGCTCGAGGCACGCGAGTGCGCCCCGCACTGCCGCGGCCGCAACGAACGGCTCGTCGCCTTGAACGTTGAGAATGAAGTTGAAGTTGCTAAACGCCGACTTGGCAATGACTTCCGCGACGCGCTCGGTGCCCGTGGTGTGATCGGACGACGTCAAGACGGCTTCGAATCCCGCGTCGCTCACCACCGTGGCGATCTCACGCGCATCGGTCGCCACGACGCGCCGGTCGCAAACGCCGAGCTCGGCGATGCGGCGAGTGACGATGGTGATGAG
>JBLNGI010000101.1:0-10379 GCA_050264615.1 Gemmatimonadota bacterium | reverse complement strand
CAAAGCGTCCGTCGCCGTCGGAATGTTCATTTGCCTCATCATCGCTGCCGAAAGCTTCAGTGGCGAGCGAGAACGGCGCACCCTCGAGCCACTGCTGCTGACGCCCGCCAGTCGCCGGGAGCTTGTGTTCGGAAAGTTTCTCGCGGCGCTGACACCGTGGCCCGTGGCCGTGGCGATCGGCATCCCCTACTGGGTCGTATTGTCCAAGGGCGAACCGGTGCTGGCGCAGGCGTTACTCTGGGGCCCGCTCATGGGAACGCTGCTCGCCCCGGCCGTGGCCGCGCTGGGAGTGCTCGTGAGTGTGCGGTGCAACGCCAACACCCCCAGCTTGCTCGTCAGCATCGGCCTCTACCTCCTGCTGATCCTACCGGCGGAGTTGCTGGGGCCGCCCGCCGGCACGCCTCGCGGCGACGCGATGCTGTGGGTGGACCCCATGGCCGCCAGCTCGCGGCTGCTGGAGGAGACTCTCGTACGGGGTGCGCCGGCGCACGATCTGTTGATGTGGCTGGCGATGCCCGTGCTCTTTGCGGTCGTTGTCCCGCTGGTGCTGTTTGTGGTTGTCGGCCGAGATATCAGCCTGCAGGCGGGCACCGGCCCGTTCCGGACGCTGTGGTCGGGGCGGCCGCGGCCGGTGGTCGTCGCGGCACGTCACGCAGAAGCACGTCATGCAGTGGACGCCCCCTCTCCAGCGCCCAGCGAGGCGCAACCACCGCAACGCAGACCCAGTGTGCCAGCCGGTCCCGTTGCGGCGTCCCGCGCACCGTGGCCCGCATGGTGGGTCGTGTGCGCCCGGGACATGCACGAGCTCTGGATCGGCGGAAAGGCGCTCATCCTCCTGCTCGTGTACACCATCGTGGTGGGAGCCGCGTCGTTCGTGTCGGTGAGCAACAGTCAAATGGATCTGATTCCCCCCAAGGAAATGGTGTGGACCACCCTGCAGACCAGCATCTACGTGGGCGTGTTCATGGGCGTGATCATGGGGGCGGATTGCCTGAGTGGCGCGCGCGAACGGGCACGGCTCGAAACGCTGCTGCTGACGCCGGCCAGCCGCACGCAAATCGTAGTCGGCAAGTTCCTGGCCGCTATGTCTCCCTGGCCATTGGCCCTGGCTGTTTCGGTCCCTTGTTTGGCCGTACTCGCGCAGGGCGATGCGATCTTCGGGCTGGCGCTGTACTGGGGTATCCTCGTGGGCAGCCTGCTGGTCGTGGGCTTCACCGGGTTGGGCGTGCTCGTGAGCTTCTGGTGCAACTCAAACCGGACCAGCCTCTTTGTCAGCCTGACCATTTATCTGCTGTTCCTCCTCTCGGCGATGCTTCCCGGGCAGGCCCAGAAGGGGCTTGTGGGAAAGTTCTTGCAACGATCGAATCCGCTGGCGGCTGCCGACCAGTTTCTCGAGCGGGTCGTGGTCAATAACGCACTCTGGCGCGATTGGGCGTCCTGGTTCAAAGGGCCCGTTGCATTCCTCATCCTCGTTCTTGCACTGCTCCTCCTGTACGCGGCTCCACGACTGCAACTGGAAGCGGGAAGGGCGAAACTGATCCGGCCGCTGTGGGGCCGCCAGCGGCCATCGGAGGCGACGGCATGAGCAACAAACCCAACGTGACTGCAGGCCGTGCTGAGCCGTCGGGTGTGGTGAGGCCCATCTGGTGGATCGTGTTCACGCGCGAACTCCGGGACCAGTGGGTCGGCGGCAAGGCGCTCTACATGATCCTCATATACACCCTGCTGCTCGGTGTCTATGCGTTCGTCATGGCGAGCAACGCAGCGATCCTGCTGTTGCCGAAGCGCGAAATGGTGGTGGAGATGGTCAAAATCTCCATCGCGGTGGGTCTGTTCATCGGGCTGGTCGTCGGTGCGGATGCCTTCAGCGGCGAGCGCGATCGAGGGACTCTGGAAGGGCTACTGCTTTCTCCCGCCAGCCGCAGGCAGATCGTTCTCGGCAAGCTGCTCGCCGCGACGTCGCCGTGGCCGGTGGCCATGCTGATTGCCATCCCCTACTGGGTGCTGTTGTCCGATGGTCCGACGATGTTGCGCCAGGCCCTGCTGTGGGGTCCGCTGCTCGGGTCCATCCTCGCCCCCTCGATCGCCGGTCTCGGAGTGCTTGTGAGTATGTGGTTCACCAGCAACCGGACCAGCATGCTGGTGAGCCTCTGTGCCTATTTGGTGATGCTCCTGCCCACGGAGCTGATGGGTGGGCCCGCCAAGATCCAGCGCAGCGCCGAGCAATGGGCACGGGCGGAGTACAGTGTCTTGGTCAACCCCGTTGCGGCTCCGTTGCGATTCCTCTGGAAGCACATGGCGAACGGTTTGCCAGCCGCCGACCTGTGGTACTGGCATATCGCGCCGATCCTGTTCACGGTCGTACTGCTCGTCGTGCTCTTCTGGTATGCCAGCCCGCGCGTACGCCTCGAACCGCAGATCGCGGTGAAGGTTCGCTCCTTGTGGAAGCGCGCGACTCGCGGCGCCGGCCCGGCGGGAGGCAGGTCGGTCGCGGTGGCGGCCGCAGCCTCTCCGGAACCAGCGGGGCCCTCGCTACCTGAGCCCGCGTCTCAGCCGCCGGTCGCTGCGCGCCGAAGGACCGACCAAACGTCGGTCTACGTCGCGCCCGCGTTACCCTCGGGTCCGGCTTCGCGCACGTGGTGGTTCGTGTTCCTAAAGGAGTTACGCGACCTCTGGATCGGCGGCAAGGCGATGTACCTCTGCCTCGTCCTCGCGGCCATCCTCGGGGGCTACGCGTACATCATGGCGCGCGACAGCGTGTTGAGCCTGGTTCCGCCTCCGGAGATGGTATACGAGCTGCTCAAGGCCGCGCTGGTAGCCGCCGTGTTCGTGGGTTTGATCCTCGGTGCCGACACGCTCAGCGGCGATCGGGAGCGCGCGACGCTCGAAGGGCTCCTGTTGACGCCCGTGAGCCGCAGGCAGCTCGTGGTTGGCAAGTTCTTAGCCGCCGTCTCGCCGGGGCCGGTCGCGTGGGCGATCGCGATTCCTTACATGAAAGTGTTGTCCCAGGGCGATGGGGTCTTGGGTCAGGCCGTGTTCTGGGCGGCAATCTGGTACGCCCTTCTCGTCCCGGCCTTCACCGCGCTGGGAATGTTCGTGGGTTTTTGGTGCAACTCCAACAAGACCAGCATGTTCGTGAGTCTGGGCATCTACCTCCTCTTCCTGCTCCCCACGCAGCTGCCTGGGCGGGCACAAGGCGGATTCATGGGATACCTCTTGCAGTGGGTGAATCCAATGGCGGCCGAGCGAGTTTTTCTCTCTAAAATCCTGACGAACAATCGCTGGTTGTTCGACACGTATGGACCTGGGCCCCTGTGGTCATGGGGTCTGTCATCCGTCGTGTTCGCTGGTGTGATGTACGCACTGCTTTTCGGGTACGCCGGTCCGCGCCTCCGGTTCGAAGGAGGGTGGGCGCCGCGACTGCGGCAGGCCCGAGCGCACGCGGCGGTCGTGCTGCTCCTCGCCTCGCTGTTGGCGCTTGGCGCACCTCGCGCGGCGCTGGCCCAGGCGGCGTCGCCGCCGGCACCGTCGGTGGTCGGTTTGCCAATGGTAGACGTGTCCATCGACCTGGACGCTCGGACGGTGAAGGCCGGTACGCCCGTGTTGTACAAGACGGTCCTCACGAATCACGGCGGCACGGCGACGCCCACCCTGATCGTGGCGATGAACATCATCAACCTCAATGCCAAGGGCGAGATCGTAGATCCGGAGGACTGGTCGCCGCAGCGGACGCAATACACGGAACCGATCGCGCCCGGGCAGTCGGTCTCGCTCGACTGGCGAGTGAACGCGATTCTGGATGGCAACTACATGATTTACATGGTCGTCGTGCCGCCGCCCACCAGCGAGGCGACGACCAGCCATCCGATCACCAGCCCCGCAATCCACCTGACGGTGACGCCGTTCACCAGGCTCAATCCCGGGGGCGTGCTGCCCTTCGCGATCGGCGGGCCGCTCGTACTCGCGCTCGTGATCTTTCTCGTATACCGGCATCGGCACCGGCAGATCGATGCTGGCGGCGCCGCTTGACGCTTCACACTTCCACCACTGAGGCAGCGATGTCGCTCAAACACCGATGGATCGTTGCACCGATCTTGGCTTGTTGTGTGTCGCTCGGGGCGTGCAAACCCGCCGCCGTAAAAGCCCACGAGACTAAACCAGCCCAGGTGGAGCCGATTGCGGGGACGGAACTTCACAAGGTGACGCTGACCGCGCGAGCGGCCGAGCGGTTGGACATCAAGACCGATCGGGTTCAGGAAATGCAAATGGGTGGCGCGACGCGCAAGGTCGTCCCCTACGCCGCGGTGCTCTACGACGCGCACGGCGACACGTGGGTGTACACCAGCCCCGAGCCGCTCGTGTTCGTACGCCACGCGATCCACATCGACTACATCCGCGGAGACCGTGCAGTGCTGTCGCAGGGTCCACCGGCGGGTGCGGCGATCGTGACGGTCGGAGCCGCGGAGTTGTTCGGGGCCGAGTTCGAGATCGGTCACTGAGTCCACTGGGAGACCTACGGCCATGATGCGTTGGATCGTTGCGTCCAGCCTCAAGTTCCGATTCCTCGTGCTCGCCAGTGCGACCGCGCTCGTGTTCTTCGGCGTCGCACGACTGCGTCACATGCCCGTGGACGTCTTTCCGGAATTCGCGCCACCCAAAGTGGAGGTGCAGACGGAAGGCCAGGGAATGTCGTCGGCCGAGGTCGAGGACCAGATCACCAACCCGATGGAGCTCGTGCTCATGGGCACGCCTGAGCTCGACGTGGTGCGCTCCCGGTCGGTGAACGGGCTCTCACAGATCGTGCTGCAGTTCAAGCGCGGAACCGACATCCTCTACGCACGGCAACTGGTTCAGGAGCGCCTCAATCTGGCGATCGCCAACCTGCCATCCTCGGCGACGGCGGCGCCGGTGATGCTCCAGCCGCTGTCGGCGACGAGTCGGGTCATGAAGATCGGGCTGTCTTCAAAGACGTACGACCTGATGGATCTGTCGATGATCGCCTACTGGACGATCAAGTTCCGCCTGCTGCAGGTGCCCGGCGTCGCCAACGTGCCGATGTGGGGCGAGCGGATCAAGATGTTCACGGTGCAGGTCGATCCCGAGCGGGCGCGCCGGTACGGCGTGTCGATGAACCGCATCCACGAAGTCACCTCGGAAACGCTCGACTTTGGGTTGGTGCCGTACTCCGCCTCGGCGAAGACCCAAACCGAGGGGTTCATCGACACTCCCAATCAGCGGCTCGGGATGCTGCACGTCCAGCCGGTGATCAATCCGGAGGACGTGGCCCGCGTGCCCGTCCAGGTCGTCAACGGCAAGACGGTGTACATCGGTGACGTGGCCAACGTCGTGTGGGATACGTGGCCGCTGGTGGGGGACGCCGTCATCAACGACGGTCCCGGCCTCATGCTGATCGTCGAGAAGCTGCCGTGGGCGAACACGCTCGAGGTGACTCGGGGGGTGGAAGCGGCGCTCGCCGAGCTCCAGCCCGGGCTTCCCGGAGTCGAGATCGACTCCAAGATCTTCCGGCCGGCGACCTTCATCGAGCTGTCGGTCCACAACCTCATGCGGGCCCTGCTGCTCGGCTGTTTGCTGGTGATCGTGGTGCTCGTGTTCTTCCTGTACGACTGGCGGGCGGCCCTGATCAGTGTCGTGGCGATTCCGTTGTCGCTCTTGGCGGCAGCGATCGTGCTGTACCTGCGCGGCGCGACGGTCAACACGATGGTGCTGGCAGGCTTCGTGATCGCCGTCGGGGTCGTCGTGGACGACGCGATCATCGATATCGAGAACATCACGCGACGCTTGCGCCAGTACCGCAAGGAGGGCAGTGCCAAGTCGACCGCCCGGATCATCCTCGAGGGCTCGCTCGAAGTGCGGAGCGCCATCATTTACGCGACGCTCATCGACGTCGCGGCGCTGGTCCCCGTGCTCTTCATGCAGGGCCTGTCCGGCGCCTTCTTCCGGCCGCTGGCGATATCGTATGGGCTCGCCGTCCTGGCGTCGCTGCTGGTGGCGCTGACGGTGACCCCGGCGATGGGCTTGATCCTCCTGCACAACGCGCCGCTCAAACAGCATGGGTCGCCGCTGGCGCGGTGGCTCCAGAGCCGCTACCAGGCGCTGCTCTCGCGGATCGTCACGGTGCCGCGCGGCGCGTACATCACCGTGGGGATCATCGCGCTGGCGGGCGCCGTGGTGGCGCCCCGACTCGGGAAGTCGCTGCTGCCATCGTTCAAGGAACGGGACTTCCTGATGCACTGGGTGACCAAGCCCGGCACGTCACATCCGGAGATGTACCGGATCACGGTCCAGTCCAGCAAAGAGCTGCGCTCCATCCCGGGCGTGCGCAACTTCGGCGCGCATATCGGGCGTGCCCTGGCTGGGGATGAACCGTACGGCGTGAACTTCACCGAGAACTGGATCAGCGTCGACCCCAACGTCGACTACGATAAGACCCTGCACGCGATCCAAGAAACGGTCGCCGGCTACCCCGGCGTTCAGCGCGATGTGCAGACATATCTGAAGGAGCGGATCCGCGAGGTGCTGACGGGAGGAGGGCACGCGCTCATCGTGCGGATCTATGGCGCCGACCTCGAGATCCTCCGCACCTCGGCGGAGTCGATCGAAGCCGTCATGAAGGGTATCGAGGGGGTCGCCGACCTCCATGTGCAGCTGCAAACCATGGTGCCGTTTGTGGAGGTCAAGGTCGACCTCGCCGCCGCACAACGCTACGGTCTCAAGCCGGGCGATGTGCTGCGGTCGGCAAACGAGATCATGTCGGGCCATGAGGTGAGCGACATTCACCGCGACGGGTGGGTGTACGACGTGCAGGTGTGGTCAATTCCTGCGGCCCGCGAGAATCTCACGAACATCCGCGACATGCTGATCGACACGCCCGCGGGCGGACACGTGCGCTTGGCGGAGGTGGCCAGTGTGACCGTCAAGCCGGCCCCGAACATGGTCCAACGCGAAAACGGCGCGCGTCGCATCGACGTGCGGGCCGACGTGGAGGGGCGTGATCTCGGTTCTGTGGCGACCGAGGTCGAAGCAGCCCTGGCGAGCGTCCAGCTCCCGCTGGGTTACCACGCAGAGCTCCAGGGCGAGTGGGCCGAGCGGCAGGCAGCGTCGAAGGGTCTCCTGCTCCTGTCGATCGTCGCGGTGATCTGCATTCTCTTCCTTCTGGAGACGTCGTTCAAGAGCTGGCGCCTCGGTATCCTCTCCTTCCTGACGCTGCCCTCCGCGTTGGTCGGCGGCGTGCTGGCGGCGTACCTGGGTGATGGCGTGCTCTCGCTCGGGGCGCTCGTGGGGTTCCTGACGATCCTGGGTATCGCGGCGCGCAACGGCATCATGATGATCAATCACTTCCAGCATCTCGAGCGGGAGGAGGGCGAAGCGTTCGGTGCCGGCCTGGTCCTGCGCGGGGCGCGCGAGCGGCTCCTCCCGATCCTGATGACCACCCTGGCGTGCGCGCTGGCGCTCGTGCCCCTCGTGATCGCCGGCACCATTCCGGGGCACGAGATCGAGCACCCCATGGCCGTCGTCATCCTGGGCGGCCTCGTCACTTCGACGCTCCTCAACCTGTTTGTGGTGCCGAGCCTGTATCTGCGCTTCGGGCGCACCCGTCCGGGCGGAGCAACGGCATGAACAGGGGCGTATCGCTGCTGGTCGGGGCCGTGGTGTGCCTGGCACCGGCGGGTCTGGCTCAAACGCCAGCGCAAACGCAGTCGACGCTCCGTTTCAGCGGGGATTTCCGCGTGCGCTACGAGCACACCAACGCCGGGAACGGACTCCCCGCGCTCGGGCGGGAAGTCGTGCGGTTTCGACTCGCCGCCACGTACGCCTTGCAAGAGGACATCACGTTTCGCGCACGTCTTGCCACCGGGGACCCGGACGACCCGAACTCGACGGACGTCACGCTGAGTAGCTTCGTCAACGATCTGACGTTCAGTCTGGACCTCGCCGCCGTGGAGCTGAACCGCCCGAAGTGGGGAGCGTTCGCCGGAAAATTCACGAATCCTTTTCTTACGACGGAGATGGTTTGGGATGGCGACGTGAACCCGCAAGGGGCAGGCGGTCGCGTGAAGCTCGGAACGGCCCCAGGGATTACCACCAGCCTGACCGCCATGTATTTCATCGTCGACCAGCGGGCCAACAGCGACTCGACCAGCGACATGGGAGGCGCTCAGATCATGGTCGCCGGTGCCCCCGGCAAGAACTGGCGCGTCACTGGTGCGGCTGCCTACTACGACTACAGAATCCAGAACCTGAACAGCGCCAGCGTCGCTGGCGACATCCGGGGAAACCGTTGCGTCCCGGCCTCGTGTCTGCCTCTCGCCACCGCCGTTTATCTGTCGGATTTCAATCTGGTCGACGGTCTGGCCGTCATCGAGTATGCGGGGTTCGGCGCGAGTTTCCCGCTGCGTTTCGTCGGCGAATACGTGCACAATGGCGGTGCCAATGATCTCAACACGGCGTTCAGCGGAGACGTGTACGTCGGCCGCGCACAGAGCGCGGGCGACATCCGCGCGCGCTATGGGTACGCACAGGTTGAGACCGACGCCGTACTGGCGGCGTTCGCCCACGACAACACGACGCTCGGGACCAATTCCGACACCCATACGCTGTCGGTGGATGTGACCCCGCGCGCCAACGCGCTCCTGACGGCGACACTGTACTACTATCGCCCGCACGAGCCGGCCGGCGAGTTCCAGACGCGGTTGCGTCTGAACGCGATGGTGCTCTTTTGAGCCCGCGTGCGCTGGCTTGGGCTGCGGCGTCGGCGCTGCTGGTGGGGGCACCGCTCGCGGCGCAGCAGCCCACCGGTGAGCCGGCCTATTTGCGCGACCGCGGCACGGGGATCCGCACTTCGCTGTTGGGGACCTACGTTCGCCAGGGTGAGTTCCTCGTGTACCCGTTCTTCGAGTGGTACGCGGACAACAATCTCGAGTACAAGCCCAGCGAGCTGGGGTACGGCACCTCGGACACGGACTATCGGGGGCGATACCGCGCGTCGGAGGGAATCCTGTTCTTCGGCTACGGCGTGACGGCCGATTGGGCGCTCGAGTTCGAGGCCGCGGTCATCTCGGCCGAGCTGGAGACGTCGCCGGACGATACGCTAAGCGCAGCCAAGGTTCAGGAATCTGGTCTCGGCGACGTGGAAGGGCAGATCCGCTGGCGCTTTCAGCGTGAGAGCGATACGCGGCCGGAGCTGTTCACCTACTTCGGGACCGTGTTCCCGTTGCAGAAAGACAAGCACATCATCGGCACGCAGCACTGGGAGCACTTTTTCGGGCTCGGTCTGGTCCGAGGATACCGCTGGGGCACGCTGACGGTGCGCGTCGCCGCCGAGTACTCGGCGAACACGCTCGATGCGGGCGAGTACGCGTTCGAATGGCTGCGACGCTTCTCGCCGAACTGGCGCGTCGTCGCGGCCATCGAAGGCAACCAGGTCGATGAGATCTCGTTCATCGGGGAGACACAGTGGAGCCCAAGCCGCCGAGTCACGTTCAAGTTCAACGCTGGTGTAGGTCTGACCCCGAATGCAACCGACTTCGCGCCCGAAATTGGCGTGCTCTTTTCGTTCTAGGAGGAGATAGGAAGTGTTCAACCGACTCTTGATCATCAGTCTCGCTGTCCTGGCGCTCTCGGGGTCGCGCAGAACGTCCCAAGCCCCAGCGCCTGAGATCATCGTCTACGCCTCCGAGCTGCCGGCGAGCGCCCTGTCGGAATTCGCCTTCTGGAACGACGCAGCCTCGCCGGGGGGGAAGCTGATCGGGACCCCCAATACGGGTGAGGAACTCGATCCGCCGCCCGAGAACGACCCTCACGTGACGTTTACCATACCGGTTCGCAGCGGGATCGCCTATCGCTGCTGGATCCACATGAAGGTGGGGCCACCGAAGGGCGTGTCGCAGGCCAACAAGCTGTTCGTGCAGTTCACGGGGGCGGTGGACAAGGCGAACAAGGAGACGCTCAAGCCGCGCACGGCCAGCTACCTGACGGCGGAGGCCCCGACCCAGGTGGGCTGGCGGTGGGTCGCGTGCGACCCAGGGCCCAATGTTTCTGAGCCGCTCGTGCGGTTCCGAAGTACCGGAGAGGTCACCGTGCGCCTACAGGGAGGGGCGGAAGGGGTTGGATTCGATCAGTTCGTGCTCAGTCCCGCGCGGTTCCTGGACAAGGCGCCCGCCGAGCCGGTGGTGCCCAAATGAAATGGGATGCCCCAGCGAGTTGGACTGCGGTCACCACGCGAGCGGTCATCGTGGCGGTGACCGCGTTTGTGGTGATGCAGGCGAAGGAGTTCATCGACGCGGGCGCCTTCGACATGACTGGCGTGGGTATGGACGCGATCCTGATCGGAGCGGGGGTATTCCTCGTGAACGCCATTC
>JBLNGI010000100.1:0-24146 GCA_050264615.1 Gemmatimonadota bacterium | reverse complement strand
GGGGGGAAACCTGGAATCGGGGCGGGCGCTGGCCGAGGAGTTGCGCCTACGCGACGATGTGTTTCCGAATATCCTGCCCTACGTCCAGAAAGCGCGCGAGGCTACCTAGGACTCAGTCGTGCCCGCCGATGTAGAGCCGAATCATCTTCTCCCAGTACGGCCAGTCGTGTGCCCACCCGTTCCAGATTCGCAGCGCGTTGCCGACTCCCTTGCTCCAGAGCACGCCGGACATCTCCCGGTTGTTGTCGCAGGCGGGGTCATGCTCTCCCACCGCGAGAATGATGTCCTGGCGCTGGAACGCGGCGATCCGGCCGGGATCGCGCTCATGGCGGATGAAATCGATCGGATTGCACGCGTAGACATTCGCGTCGGAGTAGCCGCCGGTCATGCGCTTGATGTCGTAGGTGCCGGAGAGTCCGATGATCCGCTGCACGAGCTGCGGGTTGCGCAGCCCGAAACACAGCGCGTGGTAGGCGCCGAAACTCGCGCCGGCCGCGATCAGAAACGGCGTGGAGTTCTTGGACAGACTGAACGGGACGACCTCGTCCTTCAGATAGCGGTCGTACTGGAGGTGGCGCCAGGCGCGGTGCCCGGGGTGAACGTGGTCGGGCGCGTACCAGCTTTCTTCGTGGACATGATGGAGGCAGAACAGCTGGATCCAGCCGCGCTCGATGTGCTCGCCGAGCACACTGTCCCGATGCATCCAGCGGTCGGTCCACTCCGTCAACGTTCCCAACGTCGTCGGAAACACGAACACACGGGCGCCGGCGTGCCCCAGGACCTGCAGCTCCATGTGGCGTCCGAGTGCGGGGCTGTGCCAGCCGTAGCGCTCCTGCTTCACGCGGTTCCGCCGTTCTTGATCAGGAAGGGCAGTGCCTTGCGGAAGCGCCGGCCCCACGCCGACTCGTTGTGCCTCCCGTAGCGGTCCTCCACAAATCGAAATTCCCGCGCAGGGTCGTAGCCCTTGGTGAGCAGCGCGTCCCGGAATCGGCGCGCGAGCGCGACGTGCACAGCCCCTTCCCGCAGCCCGACGTCGAAGTAGATGCGCCCGGCGGTCCGCGGCGCCCGCTCCGCCAGATGGACCATGGCGGCGTTGGCGAACCAGAGCGCCGGGCTCAACGCCGCCGTGAACCCGAAGACGTCAGGTTGATCGAAGAAGGCGTACAGGCTGATCAGCGCGCCGAGGGACGAGCCGGCGATACCGGTGTGCGCGCGCTCGGGGAGCGTCCGGAACTGCTCGTCGACGAGCGGCTTCACCGTGTCGATCAGGAACCGGAGATACTGATCGCCCTGACCGCCACCCGCCCTGGGATCCGCGAACGGGGAGTACTCGTCGATCCGGGCGGTTCCCATGTTCGGAATGGCAACCACGATGGTCTCGATGCCGCGCCGGCTCGCCCGGGCGAGCGCGGCCTTCAGCCCCCAATCCCCGGCGAAGCTCGTCTCTGGATCAAAGAGGTTCTGCCCGTCCTGCATGTAGATCACCGGGTAGCGCGTGCTGCCGCGCTCGTACGAGCCCGGGGTGTACACGAGAAGATCCCGGCGATTCCCCAACTGCGGGCTCTCGACGGCGGGAATCACGTGGAGCGCGCCGGCACCGGCGCGCTTCCAGGGCATCAGGAGATTGAGAATTCGTCGCATGGCAGCGGGATAATGTACGTGAGCCCGCATGGGTTCCAAAGAGCATGACGAGGGGTTAGCGTAGTCTCCCCATGCCCGTTGTGTTGTTCGCCGCGCCCATCCTCTCCGAGAATGCCGCGCGCATGATCGCCGCGATCGCGGGGCTCCCGGATGTGCGCACCGGCGTGATCAGCCAGGCGCCGCTCGAGGACCTTCCTCCGCCGGTCCGCGCCCAGGTCTCCCATTGGCGCGTCGTCGATGTGCTCGACCCGGCACAGCTGACGGAGGCGGTCCGACAACTGGAAGCGCGACTCGGGTCTGTCGACCGATTGGTCGCGGCCTACGAGCAGCTCCAGGTGCCGCTCGCGGAAGTCCGGGAGCAGCGGGGGATCGCCGGCCTGCCCGCGGACGCGGCCCGGAATTTTCGCGACAAGGCGCGCATGAAGTCGCTGCTGCAGGACGCCGGGTTGCCGTGCGCGCGCCATCGTCTGGCCACCTCGCCCGAAGAGGCGGTCGACTTCGCGCGCCAGCTCGGATTCCCGCTCGTCGTGAAGCCACCGGCCGGAGCCGGTGCGCAAGCGACCACCAAAGTCGACGACGCGAACGCGCTCCGGGGCGCCGTCGAATCGGCAGCGCCGAGCTCCGATCGGCCCGTGCTGCTGGAAGAGTACATGACCGGCCACGAACACTCGTTCGAGACGGTGTCGATCGAGGGACGCGCGGTGTGGCACTCGCTGACGCACTACTATCCCTCGCCGCTCGAAGTGCTGCGCAATCCCTGGATTCAGTGGTCCCTGATGCTGCCGCGCGAGGTCGAGGAGTCGCAGTACGACGACATCCGCAGCGCCGCGTTCCGCGCCCTGCAGGTATTGGGAATGGGAACGGGTCTCACGCACATGGAATGGTTTCGGCGGCCCGACGGCACGATCGCGATTTCGGAGGTCGCGGCGCGGCCGCCGGGAGCCCAGATCATGACCGTCATCTCGCGCGCGCACGACTTCGATGCAGTGGCTGCGTGGGCCCGGCTCATGGTGTTCGACGAGTTTTCCGCGCCGCCACGGCGCTACGCGGTCGGCGCCGCGTACCTGCGGGGCCAGGGGAACGGGGGGGGTCGAGTGAAGGCAATCCATGGATTGGACCAGGTCGAGCGTGAGCTGGGATCGCTGGTGGTCGACTTCAAGCTGCCGACACCGGGGCAGAGCCCGACGGGAAGCTATGAAGGAGAAGGGTTCATCATTCTGCGTCATCCTGAGACGGCCGTCGTGCAGCGAGCGCTGCAGCGGCTCGTCTCGCTCGTGCGCGTGGAGCTGTCATGAACGTGCTCGTGATTTCACCCGGCTATCCGACCGAAATCAACTATTTCACGCGCGGGCTCGCGGTGCAGGGCGCGAACGTCTATGGGATCGGCGATCAGCCCGAGCACGACCTGCCGCCGCTGGTCCGACAGCATCTCGCGGGCTATCTGCAGGTGGCGTCGCTGCTGGACGAGGCTGGTCTCGTGAAGCAAGTGGCGGCCTGGAAAGCGGCGCAGCCCATCGAGCAGGTGGAATGCCTGTGGGAGCCCGGGGTGATCCTGGCCGCGCGCCTGCGCGAGAAGCTCGGCATCCCCGGGCAGGATGTCGCGCAGGCCACGCTGTTTCGCGACAAAGACGCCATGAAGCAGGCCGTCATCAAGGCTGGGATCCGCACGCCCAAGCACCGGCGCGCGCAGAACGCCATCGAGTGCCAACGCGCGGCGGAGGAGATCGGGTTTCCCATCGTTGTGAAGCCCATCGCCGGGGCCGGCTCGGCCGATACGTTCCGGGTCAATTCCCGGCTCGAGCTCGACGCGGTCCTCGCGCGGTTGGGGCAGGCGCGGGACGTCAACGTCGAAGAATTCATCGATGCGGTGGAGTACACGTTCGACACGATCTGCATCAAAGGAAAGATCGTGTACTGGAACATCTGCCTGTACCGGCCGCGCCCGCTGACGGCCCGGCAGGAGGAATGGATCAGTCCGCAAACCGTGGTGCTGCGCGACGTGGAAGCCGATCACCTGGCCGGCGGACGAAAGATGGGGAAGGCGGTGTTGAAGGCGCTCGGCTTCCAAACCGGCTTTACGCACATGGAGTGGTATCGCAAGGAAAACGGTGAAACGATCTTCGGCGAAATCGCGGCGCGGCCCCCCGGCGCGCGCACGGTCGATTGCATGAACTACGCCTCCGACATCGATCTCTTCACCGGCTGGGCCGAGGCCGTGCTGCACGGGAAGTTCAGCGCGACGCTCGAGCGCAAGTACAACGCCGCGATCGTGTTCAAGCGCGCGCAGGGCACGGGCAACATCCGGCGCATCGAGGGACTCGAACGGCTCAAGGCCCGATTTGGTCCGCACATCGCGGCGATCGAGCTGCTGCCGATCGGGGCGCCGCGGCGCAACTGGATCCTGACCCTCGTGTCGGACGGGTTTCTCGTCGTGCGGCATCCGGACCTGCCGGCCACGCTGGACATGGCGGATGCCGTCGGAACTGATCTGCAGCTGTACGCCGGCTGAGCGTGAGCGAGAGGAGCGGAGCATGACGGCCAAGGTGGGACTCATCGTGGGGCGGGAATGGTCCTTCCCCCCCAAGTTCATCGAGGAAGTGAACCGCCGCGACAAAGGCGTCGTCGCGGACTTCGTCAAGCTCGGCCCGACGCTGATGGATGCCGTGCCCGACTACGCGGTGCTGGTCGATCGGATCTCGCACGAGGTGCCGTTCTATCGGTCTTGCTTGAAGCACGCCGTTGTGCAGGGCGTCACCGTCGTGAACAACCCGTTCATGTGGACCGCGGACGACAAGTTCTTCGGGGCGACGCTGGCCACCAAGCTCGGCGTCGCGAGCCCCAAGACGATCCTGCTCCCCAACAAGGACTACATCCCTGCCATCAGCCACCAGGAAAGCCTGCGCAACCTGGCGTTCCCGCTCGATTGGGACGCCGCGGTGCGCGAGGTGGGACTCCCCTGCATCCTCAAGGACGCGCACGGCGGCGGGTGGAAGGGCGTCTACATCTGCCGCACGCGTGACGAGCTGCTCAAGCATTACAACGAGTCCGGCCTGCTGACGATGGTGGTGCAGCAGTTCATCGAATGGGAGCAATTCGTCCGCTGCATCTGCATCGGGCAGCGCGAGATCCTCCCGATCCATTACGATCCCAAAGCGCGCAAATACATCGTGGATCCGGACTATCTCACGCCGGCGCTCCGCGAGCGGATCATTGCGGACTCGCGCACGCTCGTCGGCGCGCTCGGGTATGACATGAACTCGATCGAATGGGCGGTCAAGGACGGCGTGCCCTACGCGATCGACTTCATGAATCCGGCCCCGGACTTCGACATCAATTCGCTCACGCAGGAATACTTCGATTGGGTCGTGCAGCACATGGCGGATCTCGTGATTCAGCTGGCTCGGCGCCGCCGTCCCGGGGGGGCGGGCCGGAGGTTCCACTGGGAGAGTCTGTTCAAGGGTCGCGCGCGGAGCCGCGCTCCCTCGACATGACGTCGGTGCTGGCGCAGGCGATTGGTCACTACCACGAGCTATTGAATGACGACGTGGCGGGCGAGTGCCAGGCAACGCTCGAGGCCGAGCTCCGCCGCCGCGGACTGTTTTTTGGAGGGCGAGCGCTGTGTACCGTGCTGCGGCCGCGATTCTTTACGCCCGAGCAGTACCGTTTCCTGCGCGACCGCTGCGCGCTACTGCTCAGAGCGTTTGATCGGATCTATCACGCCGCGCGGGCGCGCGCGCCGCTGCGGCGGCAGTTCGGCCTGGTGGAGTGGGAGGAGGCGCTGATGGAGCGCGACCCGGGCTTTGCCGATCCCAGTCCGGTCTCGCGCATCGATGCCTTCTATCTGCCCGAAGACGCCGTGTTTCATCTCACCGAATACAACGCCGAGACGCCGGCCGGCGCGGCGTATGGCGATGCGCTGGCCGACGCGTTTCTCGCGTTGCCGGTGATGCGGTCGTTCTTGCGCAAATTCGATGTGCGCCCGCTCCCGGCGCGTCACGACGTGCTGCACGCGCTGCTCGACGCGTACGCGCAATGGAGACAGGCCAACGGAGCCAAGAGTCCCGTGGTGCCTCGGATCGCGATCCTCGACTGGAAGGAGGTGCCGACCTACAACGAGTTCCTGCTGTGGGTAGACTACTTTCAGGCCCGCGGTCTCGAGGCCCGAATCGTCGATCCGCGGGATACGCAGCTCGAAGCAGGACGGCTGACGGCGGATGGCAAGCCGATCGACCTGATTTACAAGCGCGTGCTCATCAGCGAGCTCGTCGCGCAGGGGGGGCGAGAGCATGCCGTGATTCGCGCGGTCCAGTCAGGCGCCGTCTGCATGGTGAACCCGTTTCGCTGCAAGCTGCTGCACAAGAAAGCGAGCCTCGCGGTACTGAGTGACGAGCGCAATGTGGGATTGTTCTCGGACGCCGAGTGTCAGGCCATCGACGCCCATATTCCGTGGACACGCGTGGTCGAAGAGCGGAAGACCCGCTACCGCGAGCGGACTGTGGATCTGGTCCCGTTCATTATTGAACAGCGCCAGCGGCTCGTGCTGAAGCCGAACGACGCCTACGGCGGGGCAGGCATCGTGCTCGGCTGGGAAGTCGACGGCGCGGCGTGGGAGCGGTCGGTGCGCCTGGCGCTCACCGAGCCGTTCGTGGTGCAGGAGCGCGTGCCGATTCCGAGTGAGGCGTATCCCAGCGTCGTGGACGGTCGCGTGGTGTTCGCCGAGCGCATCCTGGACACGGCTCCGTTTGCCTACCGGGGGACGCATGTGGATGGGTGCATGTCGCGCTTGTCGACGGCGGCCCTCGTGAACGTCACCGCCGGCGGCGGATCGCAGACGCCGACGTTTCTCGTGGAGGCGCGATGAAGCCGCCCTCGCTGACGCTGGGGATCGAGGAGGAGTACCAGATCATCGATCCGAAAACGCGCGAGCTGAAGTCCTACATCACCGAAATCTTGAGCGGCGATCACCTGGTGCTCGCGCAGATCAAGCCCGAGCTGCACCAGTCGATTGTCGAGGTCGGTACCAAGGTCTGCAAGACGCCGGCGGAGGTGCGTGCCGAGCTGGTGCGACTGCGCGGACAGGTCCTCGACCTCGTGGCCAGAAATGGCCTGAAGATCGCCGCGGCGGGCACGCATCCATTCTCATCGTGGGTCGATCAACAGATCACGCCGTTGGAGCGCTATCTGGGTGTGCGGGAGGACATGGGTGAGCTGGCGCAGCGCCTGCTGATCTTCGGCACGCACATCCATATCGGGATCGAGGATCGCGAGTTCCTGATCGACGCGCTCAATGTGGCGCGCTATTTCCTGCCGCACCTCATGTGCTTGTCCACCAGCTCGCCGTTCTGGGCAGGGCGCAACACGGGGCTCAAGTCCTATCGCAGCATCGTGTGGCGCGGCTTCCCGCGCACCGGTGTCCCCCGTGCGCTCCGGTCGTGGAGCGAGTACACGGAATTGGTGGACGTGCTCGTGAACACCCGCTGCATACCGGACGGATCCAAGATCTGGTGGGACGTGCGGCCGAACTGGAGCTATCCGACGCTCGAGTTCCGGGTCTGCGATGTGTGCACGCGCGTCGACGAAGCCGTCTGCATCGCGGCCATCGTCCAGGCGATTGTGGCGAAGATCTGGAAGCTGCGGCGCGACAACATGACGTTCCGCGTGTACCCCGCGGACTTCATCGAGGAAAACAAGTGGCGCGCCGTGCGGTACGGGTTCGACGGGCGGCTCGTCGATTTCGGCAAGGGGGTCGAGCTGCCGGCGCGCGAGCTGGTGCGCGAATTGCTCGTGTGGTTCATTGACGACGTGCTGGACGAGCTCGGCAGCCGCAAGGAAGTCGAATACGCGTTTCGCATTCTCGACGAGGGCTCGAGCGCGGATCGCCAGCTCGCCGTGTATGCGCGCACGGGAGATTTCAAAGCCGTGGTTGACCACGTCATCGCCGAGACGGCGGAAGGACTCTAGTTGCCAACGATTGGTATCACCACCCAGACGCTCGAAGCCATTCCGGATCAGCTGCCGCGCTGCTGGATCATGAGCCAGCGCTACGTCCATGTGCTCACCGCATCCGGTGCGATTCCGTGGGTCGTCCCGCTGCTCGAGGGCAACGAAGCGACGCTGCGCCAGATTTACGAACGGCTCGACGGGTTGTTCCTCCCCGGAGGGGTGGACGTCGATCCGGCCACCTATGGCGAATCCCGCAGCGAGTTGTGCGGCCGCATCGACGCCGCGCGCGACTGGACGGAGCTGCTGCTGGCGCGCTGGGCCCTCGCCGATCGCAAGCCGGTGCTCGCGGTGTGCCGCGGCGCGCAGCTGCTCAACGTCGCGGTGGGCGGCTCGCTGTATCAGGACGTCGGCGCCCAGCACCCGGACGCGATCAAGCACGACCATTTTCCCATCCAGGGCCGGCGCCGCGACGAGCTGGCGCACGAAGTGCGCGTGGCGCCCGGGTCGCGGCTCCATCGCCTGCTCGGCGCCGACACGCTGGCCGTGAACAGCATGCATCACCAGGGGATCGCGCGCTTGGCCCCCGGCCTGCGGGCGGTGGCCACGTCACCCGATGGCCTGATCGAAGGCGTCGAAGGCGGGGTCAACGGCCAGTTCCTGCTCGGCGTGCAGTGGCACCCCGAGGACCTGATCGAGGTCGATCCGAGGATGCGCCGCCTGTTTGACGCGTTCATCGAAGCCTCGAGTCCATGACGAAATGCGGCACGGTGGCGCTCGCCGGCCGGCCCAACGTCGGGAAATCGACGCTGCTGAACAAACTCGTCGGCGAGCACCTCGCGATCGTGTCGCCCAAGCCGCAGTCGACGCGCATTCCCGTCGTCGGACTGCTCACGCAGGACGATACGCAGTACATCTTCACGGATTCGCCGGGTCTGCTCGAGCCCGAATACCAGCTGCATGAGGCGATGCGCCGCGCGGCGCTGCGCGCGATCGAAGATGCCGAGGTGGTCGCGTACCTGCATCCGCTCAGTGAGTACCCGGCGCCGTCGCTCGCGAGCGTCGCGAAACTCGAGCGCGCCCCGCGCGCGCCGATCCTCACGATCTACACGAAGGCCGACCTCGCGCCGCCGCGCAGCGACGTGCTCGCGGTCTCGGCGCTCACCGGCGCGGGAATTGACGCAGTGTTGACGGCGCTGCGGGCCAGGCTTCCGGAGAGTCCCTTCCACTATGATGCGGAGGAGCTGGCCACCCAGCCGATGCGCTTCTTCGCGGCGGAGTTCATCCGGGAAGCCGCGTTCGAGCTCCTGCACGAAGAGCTGCCGTACAGCGTGGCCTGTGAGATCGACGAGTTCCGGGAGGGCGCCGAGCCGGTATATATTCGGGCGATGTTGTACGTCGAGCGCGACAGCCAGAAGGGAATCGTCATTGGCGAGGGCGGCCGCACCATCAAGGCCCTCGGCGCCGCGGCGCGCGCCAAGATCGAAGCGCTGCTCGGCCAGCGCGTCTTCCTCGACCTGCACGTCAAAGTCCTCCCCAAGTGGCGCCGCGACGAACCTGCGCTCAAGCGCCTGGGATACGCCGCCTCATGAGCCTCGCCCCCGACCTGCTCGAGATTCTCGTGTGCCCCAAGTGCAAGGGCCCGCTCGAGCACCGCAGCAATCCCGAGGCGCTGGCGTGCCACACCTGCCGTCTCGTGTACGCCGTCGAGGACGACATTCCCATCATGCTGATCGATGAGGCGAAACCGTTCTGATGGACGGCCGGACGGCCTGACGGCCGGCCGGACGGTTGCAGCGCTCCTCATGCTGGCCGTCG
Source organism: Gemmatimonadota bacterium (assembly GCA_050264615.1). Lineage (GTDB taxonomy): Bacteria > Gemmatimonadota > Gemmatimonadetes > Gemmatimonadales > GWC2-71-9 > 20CM-2-65-7. Next base: position 14,747 of record JBLNGI010000100.1, on the reverse strand, counting down.
GGCCGTCTGGCCGTCTGGCCGCCCAGGAAGCTCCCCTCAATGCGGGCGCGCTGTTTCTCGTCTTTCCTGTCGGTGCGCAGGCCGTCGGCATGGGTCAGACCGCGACGGCCGCGGCGGGGCGGGGGGATGCGGCATTCTGGAATCCGGCCGGCCTCGCGACGCTCACCGACGACGAGTTCGCCCTGCACAGCGCCACGCTGGTCGCCGGCCGCAGCAACGTCCTGAGTGCGTACTTTCCTTCGCGCGGCATCGGCGTCCTCGGCGGCGCCGTCTACCTCGTGGACTACGGCGATCAAGACCGCAACGACAACAACGGCAACGCGATCGGGCGCATCGCGGCGCGGAACTTCGAATTCCTCGCATCCTTCGCGACCAGCCTGGGCAGCTCTTTCATGCTGGGCGTGAGCTACAAGCTGATTCAGTTCCGCGTGGACTGCAGCGGCGACTGCCGCGACTTTCCCTCCGGGACCGGCGCTACGCATGCGCTCGATTTCGGCGGCCAGTTCAACGTCGGTGCGGGCGGTCCGCTCCGCCTGGGTGTGGCGCTGCGCAACGTCGGCTTCCGGCTCCAGGTGCAGAACCAGGCCCAAGCCGATGCGCTCCCCACCCGGCTGGCGGTCGGCGCGCTGTACGAGCTGCGACTGCGTCCCGCCGAGGGCCGGACCCTGGAGGAAGCGTTCGACGTGAAGCTCGCCGCCGACCTGGACAGTCCCTGGGGTCAGGCCGGGCAGGCCGAGACGCGCGTCGGAGTCGACATCGGCTACCAGAAGCTCGTGCGCGTGCGGGCGGGCTACGCGTTCGTGCAGGATGGGTTGAGCGGACCCAGCGTGGGGCTCGGTCTCGAAAGCGGATCGCTCGGTGTGGACCTCGCGCGCGCCTTCCTGACGGGCTCCGACCTGCAGGTGGAGAGTCCCACCTTCTTCTCGTTTCGCGTGACGTTCTGATGTACCCGGTCGCCCTGTGCGTCGCGCTGCTGCAACAGCTCGGCAACATGCCCCCTCCGTTGCAACCGCCGGCGGCCGCGCGAGCGGACACGGCGCGTCGCGCGAGCATCTACGTCCGCCCGCTCGCCTCGCTGCTGGTGCCGGGGAGCGGGCAACTGCTCGCGGGCCAGGATCGGGGTGCGGTGTATCTCGCGGCGGAGGTCTACCTGTTGTCGCGCTATCTGCAGCTCGACCATTTCGCGACGCAGGAAGCCCGGCACTACCAGGATCTGGCTTTCGACGTCGCGCGCCGCGCGTTCCAGCCCACGCGGCGCGACACCGTCTTCGAGTACTACGAGCAGATGGAGCGGTTCGTCGAGAGCGGGGCGTATGACGCCGACACCGGGGCCGCGTTCGTGCCCGAAAGCGACACCCGGACGTACAACGGCTCCGTGTGGCTGCTGGCGCGTCGCACGTTCTGGGCGGATCCGAACGTGCCGCCCGATCCGACGTCACCGCAGTACTGGAACGCGCTGCAGTTCTACCAGGCGCGGGCGGTCAGCGAGAACTTCCAGTGGACCTGGCGCGAGCACTCGCTCGAGCATGGGGTGTTCCGCGACTACATGCGGCGCAGCGACAACGCATTCCGGCGCGCCCAAAGCCAGATCGGTCTGCTGCTCGCGAATCATCTGGTGAGCGCGATCGATGCGCTCATCTCGGCGCGCATGAGCGCCGCGGCCGGCCGCACCGCCGAACTGCGCACGGCCATCGGCATCGGCGGACGAACCCAGGTGCGCTTCTCCGTCTCGTTCTAGTTCCGAATCGAATGATCATTGATCATTGATCATTGATCATTGGACATTCCCACACAGGACTCCCCATGAACTGGCTTACAAGTCCCGAGGCGTGGCTCGGACTGTTGACGTTGACGGTGCTCGAGATCGTGCTCGGCATCGACAACATCATCTTCATCTCGATTCTCGCCGGGAAGCTTCCCGCCGAGCAGCAGACCCGCGCGCGCCGGGTCGGTCTGCTCGGCGCGATGGTGACCCGCATCGCATTGCTGGCGGCGCTCGCGTGGATCATTCGTCTCACGGCCCCGCTGTTCTCGGTGCTCGGCCGCGAAGTCTCGGGGCGCGACCTGATCCTGCTTGCCGGCGGCCTGTTCCTGCTGACCAAGAGCACCCGCGAGATCCACGACGCGCTCGAGGGGGATTCCGGGCGCGCCAATCCCAGGGCCCGGGTGTCGTTCGCGGCCGTGGTAGGGCAGATCATGGTACTCGACCTCGTATTCTCCCTGGACTCGGTCATCACCGCGGTGGGAATGGCGCGCCATCTGTCGGTGATGATCACCGCCGTCGTGCTCGCCGTCGGCGTGATGATGTTCGCCGCCGCACCGATCAGCGATTTCGTGCACCGGCATCCGACGGTGAAGATGCTGGCGCTCAGCTTCCTCCTGATCATCGGCTTCTCGCTGGTGGCCGACGGGCTGGGCCAGCACATACACAAGGGCTACATCTATTTCGCCATGGGCTTCTCCGTGTTCGTCGAGGCGCTCAACCTGCGGATGCGGGCGCGGGCGAAGAGCAGGCCGGTAGACCTACGCGATGCGGTGACGGCCGAAACGCCCGTCGCGCGCAGTTAATTTGACACGGGAGGCGACGAGGCCTAAGTTTAGGCGCTTTCTACCCTTACGCGGGGAGTAAGGTGCGGTCGCGCCAAGCCATTCTCTTCTTCTCGCCGGCTGGACGTGCCGTACCTGAGTTCGTGACCGCCTGGGTCAACGGGAAGCACATGCCCGTGATCACGCTCCCACAGGCGGCCGCCGTGGAGGAGCGGGTATTGCGGCTCCCGCCCACCCTCGTGGTGGTGGATGCCGACAGCGCCGGCGATGAGGGGATGCAGTTGTGCGCGCGGCTCAAAGGGGACGCGTACACCGCCATCGTGCCCCTCGCCGTGGTCACCAACCGGCACGCGACGGATGTGGTACGGCGCTGGTTCGCGGCCGGAGCGGACGAAGTGATCACGCCGCTGTTCGAGCCCGGCGAGCAGGCGGGACGGCTCGACGCCCTCGTGACGCGTGCCGAGCGCGACGTCGCGGTGAATCCTTCGACGCGCCTCCCGGGCACGACGGAAATCGAACGCGAGATCAAGCGGCGCATGGAGCTCGGCGAGTTTTTCGCCGTGTGTTACGCCGACCTGGATCACTTCAAGGAATACAACGATCGCTACAGCTACTACGACGGCGATCGGGTGATCTATCTGCTGTCCCGCATCCTGCACGACGTGGTGCGGGGCATGATCGGCAAGCACGGGTTCGTCGGTCACATCGGCGGCGACGACTTCATCTTCGTGCTGCCGATCGACAGCGTCGGCGCGGTGTGCTCGGAGATTCTCGACGTGTTCGATACGCTGGTGCCGTTTCAGTACAACGAGCAGGACCGCCGGGCGGGCTACTATTTCGGCAAGGACCGGCGCGGACAGCTGCACCGCGTGCCGCTGATGACGCTGTCGATCGGCGTGGTCACGAATCAGCACCGGCGCTTTGCGCACCCCGCGCAGGTCAGCGAGCTGGCGACGGAAATGAAGAGCTACGCCAAGACGCAGGCGGGCTCGGTGTTCGTGGTCGATCGCCGCCACGATCGCGATTCGGGAGACGAGCAGAATGAAGAGGGCGAGCACTAAGACGTGAACGTCACCTGTCCGTCGTGTGAGACCGTGTATCGCGTGGACCCCGTCAAGGTTCCCGCGGGCGGTCTGCGCGCGCGCTGCAGTGTCTGCAGCAGCGTGTTCGCGCTGAGCCCGGACGGGGCAGGGAATCCGGCGCCAGTCGCGACCGCCGCGGCCTCCGCCCGGGCAGCTCCTCCAGCGCCCCCAAGACCACCCGCCCCGGCGGCTGCACCAGCACCGGCTCCCGCGCGGCTGGCGCCCCCGGCGCCGCCCGTTCCTACGCGACCCGCCATGGCTCCCGGAGCGCCGCGCGTCACGCCGCCGATCAGTCGTCCCGCTTCGCCGGTAAACCCCTTTTCGCGTCCTGCCGCACCGCCTGCGGGTGGTCCGCGTCCGGTGGCACCTCCGACCTCGCCGGTACGGCCGGCAGCCCCGGCAGCGCCGCCGCGGCCTGCGACCCCGGCCTTTGCGGCGCCCCTCCCCCCAGCACCGCCGCCAACGCTGCGCGCGCCGTCACCACCGCCTGCTCCGGCGCCGGCGGCTCCGGCGGCTCCGGCAGGGATGGCCAGCACGCCGGGAAAACGGAGCACCGGCCCGCTGCGGCCGGTGAATCCGTTCATGGTGCAGGATCCAAAACAGAAGGCGCGCCGCCTGGCCCGTGCTTTGATCTCCGACATGCTGGTGTATCATCCAGAGAAGCGGCAGCAGGGGATTCGCGACGGGACGTTGCCGCAGCTGTTCAAGGACGAGATCGACAAGAGCTGGCAGGAGTACGTCGAGCAGGTGGGCGCGGAGCTGGCCCAGAGTACGCCGTATTGGACCGAAGCGTTGAACGAGATTCTCGCCGGGGGGCATAAGCTGTTCTAATGAGTCTGACCGATCGTTTTGCCGATTTCGACCGCCGCCTCACTGAGCTCAGGGGCTTTCTTTGACGTCGATGGAAAAGCCGCGCGGCTCGCGGAGCTCGAGCAGAAAATGGCCGACGGCGCGCTCTGGGCCGACCAGGAGCGCGCGCGCCAGACCGTCGCCGAAGTCAAATCGCTGAAGGGCTGGCTCGAGCCCTACCACGCGCTGCGCAAGCGCGTCGATGAGGGCCGCGAGCTGAACGACCTGCTCGAAGCCGAATCCCACATCGATCTCGCCATGCAGCGCCAGCTCGAGACGGAGGCGGACGCAATCGCCGGCCGGCTCGAGTCACTCGAGATGCAGAACATGCTCCGGGGTCCCGACGACGCGCGCGACGCGCTGCTCACCATTCATCCGGGCGCCGGCGGCACCGAGTCCCAGGACTGGGCCGAGATGCTCGTGCGCATGTACACGCGCTGGGCCGAGCGGCACGGCTTCGCGGTCGAGGTGCTCGACCTGCTGCCCGGCGAAGAGGCCGGGATCAAATCGGCGGAAATCGAGATTCGCGGCCGCTACGCGTTCGGCCTGCTCCGGGCCGAGAAAGGCGTGCATCGCCTCGTGCGGATCTCGCCGTTCGACTCGCAGTCGCGGCGCCACACCTCGTTCGCGTCGGTGTTCGTGTATCCGGAAGTCGACGACGAGATCGAAATCGAGATCAAGGACGACGACCTGCGCATCGACGTGTTCCGCGCGTCCGGAAAGGGCGGCCAGCACGTCAACAAAACGTCGTCTGCGGTGCGGATCACACACCTGCCGTCGGGCATCGTGGTATCGTGCCAGCAGGAGCGCAGCCAGGGAAAGAACAAGGCGACCGCGATGAAGATGCTCAAAGCGCGGCTGTACGAACGTGCGGTCGCCGAGCGTGACGCGAAGAAGGCGGAAGTGGACAAGCAGAAGACCGACATCGCCTGGGGCAATCAGATCCGGTCGTACGTGTTCCAGCCTTACACGATGGTGAACGACCACCGGACCGAGCTGAAAGTGAGCGACGTGCACAAGGTCATGGACGGGGACCTCGATCCGTTCATCGAAGCGTTCCTCAAGCGCTTCGGCAATAAGGCGGCGTAATGTCCGAAACCGAGCGGAGCTTTGTCGAAGCGGCCCGCCGCGACAAGCTGAAAGAGCTGGTCGGGCGCGGGGTCGCCCCGTTCGCGTACCGGTTCGAGCGGAGCGCGACGGCGCAGCAGGCGCTGGACGGGTACAAGACCGATGACGACCCGACGACGCATACCCTGGCGGGTCGGCTCGTGGCCCTGCGGCCCCACGGCAAGACGACGTTCGCGCACCTCGAGGATGCGAGCGGCAAGATCCAGCTCTACTTCAAGAGCGACGAGCTGGGCGAGGCGTACACCCTGCTCGAGCTGCTCGATCTCGGCGATCACGTCGGTGTCGCGGGCCGCTTGATGAAGACGCGGACGGGCGAGATCACCCTGCGCGTCGCCCGGCTCACACTGCTCGCCAAGGCGCTGCGGCCGCTACCGCTCGGCAAGCAGGACGCGAGCGGCGTGAAGCACGGTGAGCTATCCGATCCGGAGCTGCGCTACCGGCAACGCTACGCCGACCTCGCCGTGCATCCGGAGGTTCGGGAGCTGTTTCGGCTCCGCACGCGCATCGTGCAGGGGATTCGGGCTTTCCTCGACGCCAAGGGGTATTTGGAGGTGGAGACGCCGGTCCTGCAGCCACTCTATGGCGGCGCGGCGGCGGTGCCGTTCCGGACGCACTGGGAAGCGTTGGACGCGACCTTCTACCTGCGCATCGCCGACGAGCTGTATCTGAAGCGCTGCATCGTGGGCGGGCTCGAGAAGGTGTACGAGATCGGCCACGATTTTCGCAACGAGGGGCTGTCGCGTTTTCACAACCCGGAATTCACGATGGCGGAGTGGTACGAGGCCTACGCGGATTACAACGACATGGCCGCCTTGACCGAGGAGATGCTCGCGTCGCTGGCGCAGCAGCTGTTCGGCACGGCGATCCTCGAGCGCCACGGGGCCACGCTGTCGTTCGAGCGCCCGTTCGCGCGCAAGGATTACTACGGCCTGGTGCGCGAGCACGCGGGTGTGGACCTGACCAACGCGAGTGACGCCGAGCTGCGCGCCGTGCTCCAGCGCCACAACGCGCCCCCTCCGGCCGCCGAGATCGCGAAGCTGAACGGCGCCAAGCTGGTGGACGAGGTGTTCAAGACGACGGTCGAGCCCAAGCTCGTGCAGCCCACGTTCGTCTTCGACTATCCGGTCGCGCTCTCGCCGCTCGCCAAGCCGAAGCGCGACGATCCGAGCCGGGTCGAGCGCTGGGAGCTGTTCGTCCAGCATCGCGAGCTGGCCAACGCGTTCAGCGAGCTGAACGATCCCGACGAGCAGCGCCGCCGCTTCGAGCAGCAGGGCAGGCTGCGCGCCGCCGGCGACACGGAGGCGCAGCAGCTCGACGAGGACTTCATTCGCGCGCTCGAGTACGGCATGCCGCCCGCCGGTGGCGTGGGAATGGGCGTGGATCGCCTCACCATGATCCTGGCCGATCAAACCAACATTCGTGATGTGATTCTGTTTCCGATGTTGAGGCCGGAATGACGATCTCGGTCACGCTCGTCGACATTCTCAAAGGGCTGTTCGTCGTCGCGACGCTGGCGGCGCTCGTGGTCATCATCACGAACTGGCCGTCGCGGCTCGATTTGCACGTCGCCATGCGGTACCTGCGCAGCCGCCGCTCGTCCCGGCTGCTGTCGCTCATCACCGTGATCGCCGTGGGCGGCGTGACGGTTGGCGTGATGGCGCTCGTCATCGTGCTCGGCGTCATGAACGGGATGCAGAACGATCTGCGCGAGAAGATCCTGGTCGTGAATCCCCATCTGCGCATCCTCACCTACGGCGAGGGCCTGCGGCTCGACGACTGGCGCACCGTGCTCGACTCGGTGCGACGTGTCAAGGGCGTCGTGGCGGCCGCCCCGTTCGTGCTCTCCCAGGGGCTGATCTCGGCGGGCCATGACTACGCGGAAGGCGTCGCTGTGGTCGGCATCGAATCGGATACGGGCTCGCGCGCCGTCACCAGCCTGCCGCGCCATCTCACCAAGGGCGACCTGTCATTCCGGACGACCCAGCCCGGCGTCGAGGGCGGCATCGCCATCGGCACGCGGCTCTCGAACAAGTTGTCGGCGTACCCAGGGGACATCGTCACGATGGTTGCCCCCGCCGGCTCGCAGTTCAACCGCAGTCTCGGCGTCTTCCAGCCGAAGTACCGCCGGTATGAGGTCACCGGGCTGTTCGAGACGGGGATGTATGACTACGACAACAGTTACGTCGTGATGCGGCGGGAAAACGCGCAGGAGTTCGCCGCCCTGGGCGGCGCCGTGACGGGACTCGAGCTGCGCCTCGCCGACCCGGAGCACGCGAACGAGTTCGCCACCGCGATCGAAAACCGGCTCGGATATCCGTATCGAGCGCTCGACTGGCAGCTCCAGAACCGCTCTCTGTTCTCGGCGCTGAAGCTGGAGAAGCTGGCGATGGGCCTGGTCGTCTTCCTGATCTGCGTCGTCGCGGCATTCAACGTCGTGGGCACGCTCACGATGGTCGTGCGCGACAAGACCCGCGAGATCGGCATCCTGATGGCGATGGGGATGCAGCGCGGCCGGATCCGGCGAGTATTCCTTATTCAAGGCATCTTCATCGGGCTGACGGGCACGGCGCTGGGGACCGTGCTGGGCTTCATCCTCGGCGCCAGCGTGAATCGCGGTCATCTGATTCCGATCGACCCGTCGATCTATTTCATCGATCACCTGCCGGTGTTGACCAATCCCTGGGATGCGTTGCTGGTGATCGGGGCGAGCCTGGTGATCGCCACGCTGGCGCCGCTCTACCCGAGCGTGCAGGCGGCCGGCCTGCAGCCGGTCAACGCGATCCGGTACGAATGAACGCGCTCCTGGTAGCACGTGCGGTGCGGCGGGTGTTCACGGGCGGGGATGGCCAGCTGCTCGAGATCCTGCGCGGCATCGACATGGAAGTGCGGCGCGGCGAATTCGTCGCGATCGTCGGCTCGTCCGGGGCTGGCAAGAGCACGCTCCTGCATCTCCTGGGCGCGCTCGACAGCCCGACGACCGGAGACATCTGGCTCGACGGCTCGCGCTACGCCGACCTCGACGCGCGCAACGCGGCCGAGCTCCGGAACCGAAAACTGGGATTCGTGTTCCAGTTCCACCATTTGCTGCGGGAGTTTTCGGCGCTGGAAAACGTCATGATGCCGCTCCTGATCGGCGGCTCGTCGCCCCGCACGGCGCGCTCGCGGGCCGAGGAAGTACTCTCGGAGGTAGGTCTCGCCGGCCGGATGACGCATCGCCCCGCGGAGCTGTCGGGGGGTGAGCAGCAGCGCTGCGCGGTGGCGCGCGCGCTCGTGCACGATCCGAGCGTGGTGCTGGCGGACGAGCCCTCCGGCAATCTGGATCACGCGAACGCCGAGCGGCTCCATGAGATGTTCTTCCGCCTGGCGCGGGAGTACGAAACGGCCGTGGTCGTGGTGACCCACAATCGCCAGCTCGCAGGACGGGCGGACCGCGTGCTCTTACTGGAGGACGGCCGGCTCACGACGGTGAGCTCGGTCGATGCGATTCCCTGATGCTGTGCGACAACTGCAAGGAGCGCGAGGCCATCATCAACCTCACCCAGGTGGAGCATGACTCCAAGGTCACGCTACACTTGTGTGAGCAATGTGCCCAGCAAAAGGGCGTCGAGACGGGTGGGGCGGTCATGAAGAGCCCGCTCGGCAACTTCCTGGGGGCCCTCGGCAAGGGCGCGTCGCTGGTGCCGGCCGGGGCCGACGGCCTGCGCTGCCCGGCCTGTGGCAGCTCGCTGCGAGACTTCCGCGATACGGGCCGGCTGGGCTGCGACCAGTGCTACGCCGCGTTCGATGCCCATCTCCGCGATCTGCTGCGCCGGCTGCACGGCTCCAGCCAGCACGTGGGCGAACGCTACGAAACGCCCGGCGAGGCGGGGGGCGAGCCCGATCCGCGCAGCCGGCTGCTCGACCTGAAGGCGCAGCTGCGCCGCGCGGTCGAGGGCGAGAACTTCGAGCTCGCGGCCGAGCTGCGAGACCAGATTCGGGTGCTCGAGTAATGGACCTCTCGTTACTGCCCGACGGCGGCATGCGCTGGTTGGACGCGTCCGGTCCGAAATCGACGATCGTGCTGTCCACCAGGATCCGGCTGGCCCGCAACGTCCGCGGCATCCCGTTCAGCCAGCGGGCCAAGGACGCCGATCGCACCGCCGTCCTGGAGCGCGTGAGTGAGGCGGCGGCGTCCACCGATCATTTGGGGTCAGCCGTAGCATTTCATCTGGACCAGATGGAGCGGCCCGAACGGCAACTCCTGCACGAACGGCACCTCGTCAGCAAGGAACTGGCGGGGTTGGACCGCGAGGCTCGGCCGCGGGCGGGGGCGGCGCTGCTGGTGCAGGACCAGGTGGGGGTGATGGTAAATGAAGAGGATCACCTGCGGTTACACGGGATGTGGTCCGGATTCGATTTGGAAGACGCGTATGCCGCGGTGGAATCGGTCGATACCGAGTTAGGTAGACTCGTTCCTTTCGCCTTTCATCCTGAATTTGGCTATCTTACGTCCTGTCCCACGAATGCAGGAACCGGGCTCCGCGCGAGTGTGCTTATCCATTTGCCGGGCCTTGTTTTGACCAAGGAAATCAACAAAGTTCTCCAAGGGCTCTCACAGGTAGGGTTAACCTTTCGGGGCCTGTACGGGGAAGGCAGTGAGGTCGTCGGGAATTTCTTCCAGCTGTCCAACCAAACAACCTTAGGGAAGACAGAAGACGAGCTGATCGACCACCTTGGGAAGATCGTGCGCCAGGTGGTGGAATATGAAGAGCAGGCACGAGACGTGCTGTTGAGAACGGCGCCGGAAGAGGTCGAAGACAAGACGTGGCGCGCCTACGGTTTGCTGAAACACGCGCGCCGGCTGTCATTTGAAGAGACGATGAATCTGTTGAGCGGTGTGCGGTTGGGCGTTGGGCTGAATCTGCTTCCGGGACCCGGGGTATATACGCTCAACAAGCTGCTGATCTATACCCAACCCGCGCACCTGGCAGCGATGGATGGCCGGTCCACCGGCGACCGCGAACTGCCGACGGTGCGCGCTGCGTTTGTGCGCCGTCTGCTCGAAGCAGAACCCAGTTGAAGGGCGAAAGGTGAGTCAGGAATCGCGATGAACGGCTACAATTTCACGGATCGAGTTCGGAAAGTTCTGCAGATGGCCCGTGAAGAAGCGGCCCGCCTGCATCACGAGTACGTCGGCACCGAGCACATCCTGCTCGGCTTGATCCGCGAAGGCGAGGGCGTCGCCGCCGCGGTCCTGACCAATCTCAACGTCGATCTCGAAGAGATTCAGCAGAAGATCGAGGAGACGGTCAAGAAAGGGAAAGCGGCCGCCGCGGCCGGACCCGATCTCCCCTATACCTCGCGCGCCAAGAAGGTGCTCGAGCTGGCGATGAGCGAGGCGCGCGAGCTGAATCACTCCTACGTCGGCACCGAGCACCTGCTGCTCGGCCTGCTGCGCGAAGAGAAGGGCATCGCCGCCCAGGTCCTGACGGACGCGGGGGTGAACCTGGAGCAGGCGCGCGCCGAGACGTTGCGGCTGCTCGGGAGCGAGATGCCCGCGACGCCCGCCGGCGGCGGGACCGGCGCGCAGCCGACGCCGCCCAAGAGCGAGAAGAAATCCAAGACGCCCGCGCTCGACCATTTCTGTCGCGATCTCACGCAGCTCGCGGCCGAAGGATCGCTCGATCCCACGATCGGGCGCCAGAAGGAAATCGAGCGCGTCATGGAGATCCTGTCGCGCCGCAAGAAGAACAACCCGGTGCTGATCGGCGAGCCGGGCGTCGGTAAGACGGCGATCGTCGAGGGACTCGCGCAGCTCATCGCGAGCGGCCAGTGCCCCGACGCGCTGAAGGACCATCGCGTGCTGTCGCTCGACATGGCCGCCGTCATCGCGGGCACCAAGTATCGCGGCCAGTTCGAGGAGCGGCTCAAGGCGGTCATCAACGAGATCGCGCAGAACAAGAACATCATTCTGTTCATCGACGAGCTGCACACGCTGGTCGGCGCGGGCGCGGCGGAAGGCGCGGTCGACGCGTCCAACATGCTGAAGCCGGCGCTGGCGCGCGGCGAGCTGCAATGCGTCGGCGCGTCCACGCTCAACGAGTACCGCAAATACATCGAGAAGGACGGCGCGCTCGAGCGGCGGTTCCAGACCGTGATCGTCGATCCGCCGACTGTCGACGAGACGATCGAGATCCTCAAGGGGCTGCGGAAGCGCTACGAGGATCACCATCGCGTGATCATTCCCGACGACACGCTGACGGAAGCGGCGAAGCTGTCGGAGCGGTACATCACGGACCGGTTCCTGCCCGACAAGGCGATCGACGTGATCGACGAGGCCGGCGCGCGCGCCCGGCTCGCCGCCCAGGTGCCGCCCCCCGAAGTCGCCGAGCTGAAGGACAAGCTCGAGGGGATCAACGGCGACAAGGAAGCGGCCGTGCGCGATCAGAACTTCGAGAAGGCCGCGTCGCTGCGCGACTCGGAGCGCGAGCTCCAGGCCGAGATCCGCCGCAAGCAGGAGGAGTGGGAGCGCGAGCGGCAGACCCGGCGGCCCACCATCACGGAAGAAGGCGTGGCATTCATCGTGTCGCGCTGGACCGGCATCCCGGTGACGCGACTCCAGGAAGCGGAGACCGCGCGCCTGCTGCGCATGGAAGACGAGCTGCACCAGAGCGTCGTGGGCCAGAACGAGGCGATCCAGGTGATCTCACGGGCGATCCGCCGCAGCCGGGCGGGGCTCAAGGATCCCACGCGCCCGATCGGCTCCTTCATCTTCAGCGGGCCCACCGGCGTCGGGAAAACCGAGCTGGCGCGCGCGCTGGCGCGCTTCCTGTTCGCCGATGCGCAGGCGCTGATCCGCGTCGACATGTCGGAGTACATGGAGAAGTTCTCCGTAAGCCGGCTGATCGGCGCGCCGCCGGGATACGTGGGCTACGAAGATTCCGGGACGCTCACCAAGGCCGTGCGGCGCAAGCCGTACTCCGTGGTGCTGCTCGACGAGATCGAGAAGGCGCACCCGGACGTGTTCAACATCCTCCTCCAGGTGCTCGACGAGGGTCACCTGACGGACAACTACGGCCGCCTCATCGACTTCAAGAATACGGTCGTGATCATGACCTCGAACGTCGGGGCGCGGGACGTGGCCAAGGGGAAGACCCTCGGCTTCGGCCAGCCGGACGCGCGCGGCGAGTTCGAGCGCATGGCCGAAAAGGTCAAGGAAGAGATCAACAAGGTCTTCAATCCGGAGTTCCTGAACCGGCTCGACGACGTGATCGTCTTCCACGCGCTCACGCGGGAGCACATCGCCCAGATCGTTGCGATCCTGGCGCGCGACGTCCAGAAGCGCCTGGGCGAGGAGGAGCTGACCCTGCGGCTGACCCAGGGCGCGACCGACTTCCTGGTCGATCACGGCTACGATGAGCACTTCGGGGCGCGGCCGCTGAAGCGCGCCATTCAGAAGTACGTCGAGGACCCGCTCTCAGAGAAGATCCTCGTCGGAGATTTCGCCAAGGGCGACGAGATCGAAGTGGACGTCGCTCCCGACAAGGAGCGCCTCGCATTCCGGGCACTCTCCGGCTCGAAGGCGTGATTCGCCGGCTCACCCTTCCAATCGTCGTCAGTCTCGCCGTCCTCGCCCCGGGCCTGTGCATGGCCCAGGGCGAGGGCGCCTTGGGCGCGGCCCCTGTGCCCGATTCGATCGCGGTCACGGGCAACAAGCGCAACAGCCCGCTGAGCATCGTCCAGCTCAGCGGCCTGGTCGCGGGGCGCGCGCTCAACTACCGCGACATTCAGCGCGCGATTCAGGCGCTCTACACCAGCGGCCAGTTCGACGATGTCTCGATGACGCAGTCGAACACGCCCGACGGCAAGACCATCCTGCTGATCCACGTGCGCGAGCGGCCCCAGCTGCTGCGCTGGACGGTGCGCGGGGCGGAGCGGCTTTCCGAAGGCGGCGTGCGCGACAAGGTTCAGCTCACCGAGGGCCGCCCGCTCGACCCCGCGGGCGTGGAGCGCTCGCGCGCCCGCATCGACTCGATGTATCACGCGCAGGGCTACTATCTCGCCCGCACCACCCCGCGCTACGTGTACGAGCGCGACTCGGGCGCGGTGCGCGTGATCTTCGACATCGAAGAAGGGCGCCGCGTCGCGATCGCCCAGGTGGATTTCCAGGGCAATACGCACTTCAGCGACGAGCAGATGATCGCGCAGATGAGCTCGCAGCCCGAGGGGTTCTGGTGGTTCCAGTCGGGCGAGTACAACGACGACAAGCTGGCCGGTGACCTGCGGCAGAAACTCCCGGCGTTCTACGGCAAGCAGGGCTACGTCGATTTCCAGGTGCTGGACGACACCCTGCTCCTGAACGACAAAACCGGGAAGGGCTCGCTCCGCATCACGGTCAGCGAGGGCGATCCGTACCGCATCGGCACGTTCGAGATCGTCGGCAACCGCCGCTTCTCCACGCAGGAGCTCGAGCCGTTCTATCCGTTCCATGAGGAGAAGCACAGCGGGCTGCTCGGCCTCGGCCCGCGGCGCCAGACGGTGTACTTCGACGACGAGCAGTGGCAGGACGCCACGCGCAAGCTGCAGACCCTCTATTACAACAACGGCTACATCTACGTGAGCGTCCGGCCCGACGTGATCCGCCGGACCGCGCCGGACGGCACGCCGGTCGTGGACCTGCGCTGGGTCATCACCGAAGGGCAGCCCGCGATCGTCAATCACATCGAGATCCGGGGCAACGACGTCACACACGAGCGCGTGATCCGCGAAGCCATCGTCATGGCTCCGGGTGACGTGTTCCGGCAGGACGCGCTGCTCGCGTCGTACCAGCGCGTTTCGAACCTCGGATTCTTCAACCAGCCGTTGCCGTTCCCCGACACGCGCCCCGCCAACGAGCAGGGCGACATCGACGTGATCTTCCACGTGAGCGAGAAGCGCACGGGGAACATCAACTTCGGCGCGTCGGTGGGGCAGGGCACGGGCATCGGCGGCTTCCTGGGCCTGGACGAGCCGAACCTGTTCGGCCAGGGCAAGCGCGGCCGGTTCCAGTGGCAGTTCGGCCGCAACATCAACGACTTCGACGTTTCGTACAGCGATCCGGCCATTCGCGAGTCGCGGATCTCCGGGACCCTCAGCCTGCACAACACGCGCGTGCGCTACGTC
>JBLNGI010000099.1:0-13598 GCA_050264615.1 Gemmatimonadota bacterium | reverse complement strand
ACACGATCGCGCGCCCGGTGACGGGGTCCACCGCGACACCCTGCACCCCGGCGCGGTCCTGCAGCCGCGCACTCGCCAGCATCGCGTTGTCGCGCCAGTCGAGGCGGTAGGCAGCCCCGTTGACGGAGACCCAGATCTCGCCGGGCCGCTTCCCGAAGCGCACACCGGTCACGCGCCCGCCGAACACGCTCTGCAGGCCGGCAGGCGTCACCTGCGCCGTGGTGGCGATGACTCCGGAATCGGGGACAGTACGGCGTGGTTGCAGGGGCGGTGGAGGAGTCGCCTGCAGCAGCATTATTAAGGAGAGGAGCATAGCGAAAAAAGTACCCTCCCCGCGATCATTCGGCTGCGCCCCGCAGGAACTCTCAGGCGGCCCGAAGCCGTTTGATCAGCTGTACCTGACCCGCATGGTAAATCGCGTGGCAGGCGATGCCCAGTACGAGATTGAATCGCTCGGTCGCGGCCAGCGGCGAGCTCGTGGTAACGGTCTCCACGGAGGCCATTAGCTCGGCCAGTCGCTGCTGCTCCGACTCGAGGGCAGACTGGATCCTGACCCAGGGCAGCGTCTTCTCATCGTTGACGACGAACCACTCTTCACCCGGCAGGACGAACGGCTCGGCCGGCTGGCCCGAGATCTGAGAGCGGACCGATCGCACGAAGAAAGCGTGATGCAACGCAATCTCGGCGATGTTGTGACGCCCTTTCGCTGGTCTCCAAAAGGCGAGCACCGGGGTGACATCAGCGATGGCGGCTTTGAGGTCGGCGCCGTGCCAGGCGCCAGGCCCCCAGGCTTCGCTCAGGATGCGGGATTCGATTGCGACGCCAGTGGTGCCAGTCATACCGGTCTCCGGTTGGGGTGAACGCTGATGATAGAACCGGCGCGGAGGTGAGTCTTGGCAAAAATTGCGGTGGCTTTGGAGGAGGCATTGGCGCGCCGCCGGCTGCACGGGGAAGCGGGGCGCACGGCGCCGCGCACGATCGCCGCGGGCGGGGGGGAAGAGGGGGGATGGGCCGTGGCCGATGTCGTCTGCACATGCGGACCACAGGACCGCGCGTTCGAAGAACGACACGCGCACTACTCCATCGCCGTGGTGCTCGCCGGCACGGTTCAGTACCGCTCGGGACTCGGCCGCGGCCTCATGACCCCCGGCTCGGTCATGCTCGGCAATCCGGGATTGGCCTACGAGTGCGGCCATGAGCACGCGGAAGGCGATCGCTGCGTGGTGTTCTGGTACGAGCCCGAGTACTTCGAGCGACTGGCGGGAGTCGGATTCAGCGTCCCGCGCCTGCCGCCGCTGCGCGCGCTGGCGCCGCTCGTCGCGAGTGTGAGCGCGGGCGTGATCGGTGCGAGCGACGTCGCGTGGGAAGAGCTGGCGGCGCGGGTGGCCGTCCGGGTTGCGGGCCTTGTGGGGCGAGCGTCGTCAGAGCAGCGGGCGCTGCCCTCCCCCGCCCCCCCCCTGAACGCCGAGGCGCGGGTCACACGCGCGATCCGGGCGATCGGTGACCTCCCCGACAGGGACTGGAGTCTGTCCGTCCTCGCGCGCGAGAGCCGGATCAGTCCCTACCATTTCTTGCGCACCTTCGAGCGACTCACCGGCGTCACCCCGCATCAGTACGTGCTCCGGGCACGCCTGCGCGAAGCCGCAACCCGCCTCGTGACCGAGCCACGGAAGATCATCGATGTCGCGCTGGATTCGGGTTTCGGCGACGTCTCGAATTTCAATCGCGCGTTTCGCGCCGAGTTTGGCGTGAGCCCGCGTGTCTACCAGCGCGGCACCAGATGAACCCCCGCCCCAAAGTGCTCTAAGCTTTCCTCCGGGCATGACCAGCACTCGAGCAACGCGCCGAGAGTGGATCGGGCTGGCGGTGATCGCCCTGCCCTGCCTGCTCTACTCGATGGATCTGACCGTGCTGAACCTCGCGGTCCCGCACCTCAGCGCGGCGCTCCGGCCGAGCAGCGCGCAGCTGCTCTGGATCATCGACATCTACGGGTTTCTGGTGGCCGGATCGCTGATCACGATGGGAACGCTGGGGGATCGCATCGGCCGGCGCCGCCTGCTCATGATCGGTGCGGCGGCGTTCGGGGTCGGCTCCATCCTCGCCGCATTTTCGCCGAGCGCCGAGATGCTGATTGTCACGCGGGCGCTCCTCGGCCTGGCGGGCGCCACGCTCGCGCCGTCCACGTTGTCGCTGATTCGGAACATGTTCCTCGATCCACACCAACGCACGTTCGCGATCGGCGTCTGGGTCACGAGCTACTCGGTTGGGGCGGCGATCGGACCGCTCCTGGGCGGCATCGTGCTCCAGTACTTCTGGTGGGGCTCGGTATTCCTCATCAGCGTGCCGGTGATGGTGCTCCTGCTCATCGTCGGCCCGATGCTGCTGCCGGAGTTCCGCGACCCGAACGCGGGCCGGCTCGACATCTACAGTGCCACGCTCTCGCTCGGCAGCGTCCTCGCGCTGATCTACGGCTTGAAGCGCTTCGCCGAGCACGGCCTGGATCCGCTGGCCGCGTTCGTCGTCGCGGAGGGGCTGGTCCTCGGCGTTGCGTTCGTCCGCCGGCAACGCCGGCTCGCTGATCCGCTGATCGATTTGCGCCTGTTCCGCGCGCCCGCGTTCAATGCGTCGCTGGCACTGTACATGCTCGCCACGCTCGTGGCGTTCGGTGCGTACATCTACATCGCGCAGCATCTGCAGCTGGTGCTGGGGCTGACGCCGTTCGCGGCCGGCCTGGCGACCGTTCCCGCGATGCTCTCGTTCGTGGCGGGATCGCTGATCGTCCCGCTGATCGTGCGCCGCGTGTCTTCCGCGACGACCATGGCCGCGGGTCTCGTGATCGCCGCGGTGGGGTTCTACGTGCTGTCGCGGGCCGCGGACAGCACGGGGCTCGGCGCCCTCATTGCAGGCTCGGTGATTTACTCGCTCGGCATTTCGCCCGTCGTCATCCTTGCGACGGACTTGATCGTCGGCAGCGCTCCCGTCGAGAAAGCCGGCGCCGCGTCGGCGATCTCCGAGACAAGCTCGGAGCTGGGCGGCGCACTCGGCATCGCCATCCTCGGCAGCATCGGAATCGCCGTGTACCGGGCGGCGTTGGCCGACGGTCTGCCACCCGGACTCTCACCCGAGGCCGCCCGCGCCGCGCGCGCCACACTCGGCGGCGCCGTCGGGATCGCGGAAACGCTCGCGGAACCGGCTCGGACCGAGCTACTGCGTGTCGCGCGCGGTGCGTTCTCCCGCGCCTTCGAGCTCACCGCGCTGTTGAGCGCGGGGATCGCGCTCCTCCTCGCGCCGCTCGCGGGACGCATGTTGAGGAAGGTGCGCGACGCTTAGGCGTTCACTGTTCGCATGCCACCCTCCGGATACCGCGCCCCGGCCGCGGCGCCCTTGGGGACCTCCTCATCGACCCGCCGCAGCTCCTCCGGCGTGAGCCGCAGATCCACAGCAACGGCGTTTTCCTCGAGATACCTGCGCCGCTTGGTCCCCGGAATCGGCACGAGGTCCTCACCCTTAGCCAGGAGCCAGGCGAGTGCCAATTGCGCGGGGGTGCACGTTTTTTCACGAGCGACCTGCTCGACCCGCGCCACGAGATCGAGGTTCTTCTGGAAGTTCTCCGCTTGGAACCGCGGATGGTTGCGCCGCCAGTCACCCTCGGGCAGGTCCTCGAAGCGCTTGAGCTGCCCCGTCAGGAACCCCCGACCCACCGGGCTGTAGGCCACGAACCCGATCCCGAGCTCTCGAACCGTCGGCAGGATCTCGTCCTCGACGTCGCGACTCCACAGCGAGTACTCCGACTGCAGCGCTGTGATCGGGTGCACGCGGTGCGCACGACGAATCGTCTGGGCGCCGGCCTCGGACAGCCCGAGGAAGCGGACCTTTCCGGCCCCCACGAGATCCGCCATCGCACCGACAGTCTCTTCGATCGGGACTGAACGATCGACTCGATGCTGATAGTACAAGTCGATGAAGTCGGTGTTGAGTCGCTGGAGGGACGCATCACACGCGGCGCGCACGTATTCGGGGCGGCCGTTCTGGCCCAGCCACTTTCCGTCCGGACCCCGCACGTTGCCGAATTTCGTCGCCAGAATGAACCGCTTGCGCCTCCCTTTGATCGCTTTGGACAGAAGCACTTCGTTCGTGTGCGGTCCGTAGACATCGGCCGTATCGAGGAAATTGATGCCCAGCTCGAGCGCGCGGTGAATCGTTGCGATCGATTCCTGCTCGTTGTCGCGGATGCCGTAGAAATCGGACATCCCCATGCAGCCGAGCCCCAGCGCGGAAACAACCAGACCCTGCTTACCCAGTTTTCGTTGTTGCACAGCGATTCTCCTCTGCTACCGTGCCGCTTTGGAGACTGTATCCCAGGTCCGCGTCGTTACTTCTTTGCCGAAGGTCTTCTCGATCAGGTTCATGAACACGGGACCCTTGGGGTTGGGAAGATAGACGCTGAAGATGGCGCCCCCCTGCATCGCCAAAATGCGCATGCTTTCGAATTCGATCGGCAGCGTGAGTGTCTTGGACGGCCGCGCGCGCAGGAACGTGATGATTCGTTTGGACTCGGGAGCCAGGCGAAAGCCCTTGTAGGGATCCGAGGCGAGAATCTTGCGTAATCCGTTGACCGGGCGAACGATCGTGAGAAACGCCTGGCCCAGCTGGTCGTGCATGGCCTGTTCGGCCCGGCGCTCGAGCGACGCGACCGGCGCCACCGGCGCGCTGAAGACGACGTTCCCGCTCGTGAGCAGCGTCTTCACCTCGGTGAAACCGGCGGCCTCGAACGCCGCCTTGAGCTGCGGCATCTTGGCATTCGTCGGCATCACGCCTCTGAGGAAGGCAGCGTAGCGCGGCATGGTTTAGGTGGGGAGGAATGCCTCCACAAAGCCCAGGTTTGCACGTCCCACAATACGAACGATGGCGGGCGCGTCGCGCACCGATCCCTTGATGGCGAAGTAACCGAGGAATGCCCGCCCGCTCGACTCGACGCGCACACCGCCAGGGAACCGGATCTGCACGTACCCCGAAAACACCCCGACGTCGATGGTGGTAACACCGGGCTCGAAGCGCGCCTGAGTCAGATCGAGCTCGATGTAGCCGAGGCGCGCACGCAGCGTGAGGAGGCGCGGCACCACACCAGCCAATCTGGGCTCTTGCCCCGAGAACGTCGCCCGAATGTCGGTGGACTCGTGGTCTCCGAGCGCGGGCAGATCGGCGATGATGGCATCGAGCTCCCGCAGAGATTTCGCCGCGTAGACCGCCTGGAACCTGGCTTCGAGCTGGGCTTCGGTGAGCTGATCGCTGGCGAAGTAGCGGGTGAGCACCTCGATGACGCGTTGGCGTGGAGCGTCGGGCAGGGGCTCGGGGTTGGGGGCTAGGGGCTGGGACACAGCCTTAAGCTACTGTCGATTTCCCCTCCCCCTCAACGACTACCAGGTGTCCGAGCATATTTCCGACCTTACGGAGGCGCCATGAAATACCTGTGCCTGGTATACCAGGAAGAGAAGCAGGAAGTGAACGTCCCCAAGGACGAGATTGAGCAGGCGAAGCGCGACTACTGGGCGTTCACCGAGGACATCAAGAAGAGTGGGCACTACATCGGAAGTAACGGGCTGAAGCACACCGATGCCGCCACGACCGTTCGGGTCCGCAACGGCAAGCTCTCGACCACCGACGGGCCCTTTGCAGAGACCAAGGAGCAGCTCGGCGGCTACTTCCTCATCGAGGCCAAAGACCTGAACGATGCGATCCAGGTGGCGGCGCGCATTCCGTCGGCGAAGTGGGGATCGATCGAGGTCCGGCCGGTCTGGGGTTGAAACCTCACCCCCTGACCCCCTCTCCCCTCGGAGAGGGGGAACGCTGTCGAATCGCGCACATCCCAAACGACTAACGGGTGTCCAGATTCCACGGTCCACAGACATGTCTCGGAGGAGCTATGCGTTACCTGTGCCTGATTTACGAGGACGAGAAGTGGTGGGAAAAGGCCACGCCGGCCGACATGGAGAAGGGCATGGCGGACTACACAGCGTTCACGGACAGCATCAAGCAGAAGGGGAACTACATCGGCGGCGAAGCGCTGCAGCCGACGAAAACCGCAACGTCGGTACGAGTCCGCAACGGGAAGGTCTCGACCACGGACGGACCCTACGTCGAGACGAAGGAGCAGCTCGGCGGCTACTACTTGATCAAGGCGAAGGACCTGAACGAAGCGGTCCAGGTCGCGTCCCGGATCCCGGGCGCGCAGCATGGGACGGTGGAAGTGCGCCCGGTGATGGAGTTCGACCAGCCGTAGACACGATCGAGTCGGTCTATCGCGCGGAGTCGCGCCGCGTCCTCGCGACCCTGATCCGCCTCCTCGGCGACTTCGATCTCGCCGAGGAAGCGCTGCAGGATGCGTTCGCGGCGGCGGTCGAGCGGTGGCCGATCGAGGGCATACCCTCGAATCCACGCGCCTGGCTGATCTCGACCGGCCGGTTCAAGGCGATCGACCGGCTGCGGCGACGTCGTCGCGAAGTCCGTGAAGAAATCGAGCTTCCGGTAGAAACCCCTGAGGATCCTCATGACGTGGTGGATGATCGACTCCGGCTGATTTTCACCTGCTGCCATCCGAGTCTCAACCCGGACGCACAAGTCGGCATGACGCTGCGGGAAGTGTGCGGCCTGACGACCGAGCAGGTCGCCGCCGCGTTTCTCACGACCGCGCCCACGCTGGCGCAGCGGATCGTGCGCGCGAAGGCCAAGATCCGCGATGCGCGGATTCCGTATGAAGTGCCGGAACGTGGCGCTCTTCCCGAGCGGCTCGCCACCGTACTGCATGTGATCTATCTCGTGTTCAATCAGGGCTACTTCACACGGCCGGATCTCGCCACGGAGGCGATCCGCCTCGGCCGGCTGCTGGTGGAGCTGCTCCCCGAACCCGAGGCCATCGGGTTGCTTGCCCTGATGCTGCTGCACGATGCCCGCCGCATGACGCGGACAACGCTGGCAGGCGAGCTGATTCCGCTCGAGGAACAGGACCGCACGCGGTGGAATCGCGCGCAGATAGCGGAAGGCGCAGCGCTGGTCGAGCAGGTGTTCGCGGCGCGGCGCGTAGGCCCCTACCAGCTGCAGGCGGCGATCGCCGCAGTTCACGCCGAGGCGCCGTCGTCGGATAGCACCGATTGGGGCGAGATCGTCGGTCTGTACGACGTGCTGCTCCGCATCGATCCCTCGCCCGTCATCGAGCTCAATCGAGCCGCCGCCATGGCGATGCGCGACGGGCCGGGCCATGGCCTCGCCCTGATCGATGCGATTCTCGTGCGCGGCGATCTCACGGAGTACCATCTCGCGCACGCGGCACGCGCCGACCTGCTGCGCCGCCTGGGGCGCAGACCGGAGGCAATCGCCGCCTACAACCGCACGCTGGAGCTGGTGACCGAAGAGCCGGAGCGACGGCTTGTCGAGCGCCGCCTCACGGAGCTGGGGGCGCGCCAGAAGTCATGAGTTCTCGGCGTCCGAAAAACTAGTACAGGTGGTCGTGACGGAAACGGCGGCGATCCTTACCGGAGCGGCGGTATGCGAGGATGCGCCGCTGGGCTTTGCGGCACTCGTTGGCGACCGGCACATGCTCGCGCCGCCGCGTGAGCATGATGCGGCGGCCCAACCCGCGCCGCCGGTCCCAACCCCTACGCCGCTGGTGGTGCCCGTCCCCGGTAGTGTCGTATGCCGTAGCGTCGCCTCCGCGGCAAGAAACGCTGCACGTTCGGGGCCAACAGCTGCGTCTTCACGCCGAGACGCGCAGATATTGTCGGGACGAGGGTTGCCTGTGACCAGCAGCTCGGGCCACGCGCCAGTGTGGCGTCCCGCGCGTGGCGTAGCAGCAACAAGTGATGCGCGCATGGAGCAGCGGACGACCGCGAGACCAGGGAATCACTTAGCTGCTAATCGTACCAGTTCTTGTCCCAGGCATGGGGCTTCAGCTTGGCGAGCAAGCCGCCCGGCAGAGCGCCCTTCCCCGCGGCCATCGCGTTCTGGCGAACGTGCGCCGGCCGGCGCATGCCCGGAATCACCGTCGAGACTTCGGGCGCCGAGAGACAAAAGCGGAGCGCCAGCTCCGGCAGCGTCTGCACCTGATCGTCCAGCACGCCCGCCAGCGCTTTCCCACGGCGCTCCGCCTCGGCTTTGCGATCGCCGGCGAAGTACTCCGCGCGCCAATCGCCCGGCGGAAACTCCGTGTCGGCCTTGATCTGCCCGGTGAGCGCGCCCTCGTCGAACGGCACGCGCCCGATGATGCCGAGCGGCTTGGTCTTGGCGAGGTGGAACAGCGCCTTCTCGGGCGAGCGATCGTAGATGTTGTAGATCACCTGTGCGGTCTCGAAGATGGGATCGCCGAGCGCGCGCAACGCCGTCTCGGGCGCGTGATCGTTGATCGAGATCCCCCAGTGCAGGACTTTCCCTTCTTCTTTCAGGCGCTTGATCTGCTCGAACGACGCCGGCCAGTCAGGATCCTCGAGCCACACGTCATTCCAGACGTGGAGTTGCTGCACATGGAGCGCTTCCATACGCAGGTTCTTCAGCGAGTTCTCGGTGCTGGAACGGATGTATTGGGCGGGAAAGACGTCGCCGAGCCTGTAGTCGGCGCGTCCGGGCCACTGGCGATTCAGCGGCGGGATCTTCGTCGCCACAGTGACGCGCGCGGCGCGGATGTCGTCCTTGAGCGTCTCGCCGATGACGCGCTCGCTATGCCCGTTGCCGTATGCCAGCGCGGTGTCGAAGAACGTGATCCCCTGGTCGACGGCTTCCCGCAACGCTTTGCGGCCTTCGGAGTCGTCCACGCCGCGCCACATCTCGCCGCCGATGCCCCAGGCGCCGAACCCGATCTCGCTGACGCGATAGCCTGTCGTGCCCAGTGGTCGATGCTTCATCCTTGCGTCCTATTTGACGGAGATGCGGGCGGTGGCGGCGGCAAGTCCCTTCCCTTCCGCCGTGAGCGTGACTGTCCCCGGGCTCCTGCCGGCGCGCACGATGACGAGCGCCTTGCCGTTGAACAGCCGCACCTGTTTCGCCTGGAATGAGGTGTGACTGAACTGGTCACCGTTGTCCACGCCGACGATCCGCGCCCCACCACTGACGCGGAACCGGATCAGGGGCTCGGCCGTCGGCACCGCGCGGCCCCGTCGATCGCGCACCGTAACCGTCACGAAAGATAGATCCTCCCCATCGGCGCGAATGCGGGCGCGGTCGGGAGCGAGCGCGATGCGGACCGGCGCACCCGCAGTCCTGACCACGGCGCTGGCCGTCTCGAGCCCGGCCGTGCGCGCGACGGCTCGCAGCGTGCCAGAACGGTAGGCAACCCGCCACATGACATGCCCTACCTGGCCCTCCCTGCGCCGCACGCCTTGAAAGGCGCCGTTCAGGTACAGCTCCACTTGCTCGGCGTTTGTGTAGGCCCACACATCGATCGTGTCGCCCGGCGCCCAGTTCCAATGCGGGAAGAGATGTAGCATCGGCCGCTCGGAGGGGGCCCACACGCTCTGATACAGGTAAAACGGATCCTTGGGGAATCCCGCCAGATCGACGGCGCCGAAATAAGAGCTCCGCGCGGGCCACTCGTACGGCGTCGGCTCGCCCAGGTAGTCGATTCCCTGCCAGAGGAAGATGCCCGACAAGAACGGGTAGCGTTCGAACAGGCGCAGCGATTCCTCGTGCAGCGAGCCCCAGAATGCGTGGCTGTTGTCGTAGGCGGAAAGGCGGCCGTTGGTGGGCGGCCGCGGACCCTTGTCCTTCTCGTACGGCCAGTAGTAGTCGGCGACGCTGTCGGAGGGCTGCGGGTACACGCCGCGCGAGTTCAGGGCGGACATCGCTTCAGTGATGATGAACTTGGCCCCGGGGTACTGCGCCGGAAAATCCTTCCAGACCTCATGATGGTAGTTGTGGCCGAGCAGGTCGAGCGCGCCCGCGTGAAACACGGGATTCTGCGGGCTGCCGTTGTTCGCCGCCTGCGTGACCGGCCTGGTAGGATCGAGCGCGCGGACGATCCCCGCGAGCTCGCGCGCGATCGGAGCCGCGGTACTGTCGCCGTTGTTCCACTGCTCCATCACTTCGTTGCCGATGCTCCAGATGAAGACGCTGGGATGATTGCGGTCGCGGAGCACCATGTCCGACAGGTCGCGCACATGCCACGCGTCCCAATCGAGATGGTAGTCGTACTTGGTCTTTTCCTTCTTCCACATGTCGAACGCTTCGTCCATCACGATAAAACCCATGCGATCGGTGAGGTCCAGCAGCTCGGGCGCGGGTGGGTTGTGCGAGGTCCGCAGCGCGTTCGCTCCCATCGCCTTCATGATCTCCAGCTGGCGCTCGATCGCGCGGGTGTTCACCGCCGCGCCCAGCGCGCCCAGATCGTGGTGCAGGCACACGCCGCGGATCTTAACGGCCTTGCCGTTGAGATAGAAACCTGAATCGGCTCTGAAAACGAACGATCGAACGCCGAACGGCGTGGCGTAATTGTCGCAGGCCGTGGCGCCGCACATCACCTGCGACACGACGCGATACAGATACGGCCGCTCGAGCGACCACAACACTGCATGGGGGATCGTCACCGCTTGCGTCATCTCGACGACCGAATCGCCGGCAACCATCCCGTCGGCCGATACTCCCGCGATTTCCTTCCCCGCGGAGTCGTACACCGTCGTGCGCAGCGCGATGGATTGCACGGCGTGTCGCTTGTTGCGCACAGTCGTCCGAATCGTGACTCGGCTCGACTCCGCGCTCACCGCAGGAGTCGTGACGTACGTGCCCCACTGATCGACGTGAACAGGATTCGTCTTGACCAGGCGCACGTGACGGTAGATCCCGGACCCCGAGTACCAGCGGGAATTCGGCTGCTGGGAATTGTCTACCCGCACTGCAATGACGTTGCGCCGCTTGCCATAGCGGAGGTGGGGAGTCAGCTCGTAGCGGAACGAGCTGTAACCGTACGGTCGCTTCCCGAGGGAGCGGCCGTTGATCCAGACCTCGCTGTTACGATACACGCCATCGAACTCGATGAAGACGACCTTACCGGTGTCGCCGGGCGGCAGTGTGAACGCCTTCCGATACCAGCCGATGCCGCCAGGCAGAGCGCCACCCGCCACTCCCGCCGGGTTCTGCTCGCTGAACGCACCCTCGATGCTCCAGTCGTGGGGAAGATCGAGCCTGCGCCAGCCGGAATCGGCAAACGCCGGCTGCTGCGCGCCCGTGACATCGCCCAAGTGGAACCGCCAATTGCGGTCGAACTTGGCGGATTCACGCTGAGCAAGTAGGACAAACAAGAGCGCGATCAAATAGACCTAGGCCCAGGCCCTAGCCCCTGAAGTACAGATAGCAGGCGAGAATGAGCAGGAGCACGATGGCCGATGCGACCACCTCGCGCCGGCCCCAGCTCGCGCGGGACTCGACCCGCGCTTCTGGTGTGATCGTCGCGTAGGTCAGCCCCGTCAGCTGCTCGATGCGCGGCGGCTCGGTCAGGTAGCTGACGACGAACATGACCACGACCGAGACGAGGAAGATGAACACGCTGTAGTACTGGAAGTAGATGTTATTGACGAACCAAAGGAACGAGCCGGGTGCATAGCCGGCGGCGAGTCCCGAGAGATGCAAACTGACGGGCGTGTCCACAACAAGCCGGAAGACGCCCAGCGCGAATCCTACCAGCAGCGCGGCGAGACACCCTTTCGTGTTCAGTCGGCGATTGAAGATGCCGAAGACGAAGACCGTGAAGATCGGCGGCGCGAGATATCCCTGGACGCCCTGCAAGTAGTCGTAGAGCCCGCGCGCGCCCTGAATCACGGGAATCCACAAGAGACTGATGACCACCATCGCCGCCGTCGCGAGTCGTCCAACCCACACGAGCTGAGACTGGGAGGCATTCGGCTTGAATTTCGTGTAGAGGTCCATCGTGAACAGCGTGGACGACGCGTTGAACGCGCCGGCCATCGAGCTCATGAGCGCGGCGAGCAAGCCGGCGACCACAATCCCGCGCAGACCCGCGGGCAAGAGGTCCTTCACCATCAACGGGAACGCGGCCTGCGCCGCTTGCGGGACCACGTTGCCCTGCGCGTCCACCATGATGCCCAGCCCGGGCACTTGGCCCGTCTTGGCGAGCGCGAGCGCGATCAATCCCGGAATGATGAACAGAAAGACGGGCGACAGCTTCAGATACGACGCGAAGATGCTGCCGCGGCGCGCCGTGCCTTCATCCTTCGCGGCCAGCGCGCGCTGCACGATGTACTGATCGGTGCACCAGTACCACAGGCCAATGATGGGCGCGCAGAACAGCATGCCCAGCCACGGATAGTTGTCGTTGAAATACCAGGCGATGCGCCCGGTCTCCTTCACCGGCGCCCACGTGCCCTCCATTCCCACCGGCACCAGCGGTTTCCACAGATTGAAGAGATCGGGGTCGAGCACGCGGCGCAGCTCGTGCCAGCCGCCGAGCTTCGCGAGACCGAACGCGGTGAGTAGTCCCGACCCGGCGATCAGGATGAACGTCTGCAGCGCGTCCGTGTACGCCACGGCCCGCATCCCGCCAAGCACGGTGTAGAGGCCGGTGAGCAGCACCACCGCGACGGAGCCGATCCAGAAGCTGTTGAACGTGGCGCCGCCCAGGTGGAGCGAGACTTCGGGCAACAGGGTTGCGAACACGATACCGCCGGCAAAGATCGAAACGGCGAACTTCGTGAAGACGTGCGCGACGAGCGTGATGACCGACAGCACCCAGCGTGCCGTCGGCGAGAAGCGACGCCCCAGAAACTCCGGCATGGTGTAGACGAGCGCGCGGGAATAGAACGGGACGAACACCCACCCCAACACCAGCAGGCACCAGGCGTGGAGCTCGTAATGCGCGAGGGCGACGCCGCTCGTGGCGCCCGCGCCCGCCAATCCAACGACGTGCTCGGACCCGATGTTGGACGCGAAGATCGAGGCGCCGACCAGGAACCAGCCGAGATTGCGGCCGGCGAGGAAGTAATCATCGGTGGTGTCTTTATTGCGCCGCGCCACCCACCAGGCGACGCCGAGCAGGAGCGCGAAATACAACGCAATGATCAGCCAGTCTAGACCCGCCATGGCGGACCGAGACTACACGTCAAAGACGTGCTGTCAAGAAAGGTCATTGATGGACCTATCGCTTTCCCGTCACGACGATCGTCGTCGTGAGCCGAATGTCCGCAGACGAGGCGCCCGCCTCCACCGCGACGGGCCCGTGTTCGATTGTCCAGCGGTGCGCGTCGGGATCCCAATACCGCACCGCGGCGGCCGCGAGTGGGAAGGTCACCGTCCGCGTTTCGCGTGGCTGCAGCGTCACGCGCCTGAAGCCCCGCAGGTCCCGTTTGGGGCGCGTCACCGCGGAGCTCGGGTAGCGCACGTACAGCTGTACGACTTCGTCTCCCGCCCTGGAGCTCGTGTTCGTGACGTTCACCGAGACGGTCACGGTGTCGTCACCGCGGAGCGTGTCGCTGCTGAACCGGAGCCGTTCATACCGGAAAGTGGAATAGCTGAGGCCGTGGCCGAACGGATACAGCGGCGTCCCCTGGAAGAATCGGTAGGTGCGTCCCGCCATGCGGTAGTCGTCGAACGACGGCAGATCGGCC
>JBLNGI010000098.1:0-3357 GCA_050264615.1 Gemmatimonadota bacterium | reverse complement strand
GCACGCGCTCCCGTACCGAGATCAGCAGCACGCTGAACAGGCCAATCCCACCGACGATCAGCGTCACGCCCGAGATCACATACATCACGCCGTTCCACCCGCCCAGGATGTTGTCCGCCATGGCGAGGTTGGACAACACTTCCGCGGCCTCGTTCTCGATCGTGAAGTCCTCGTTGCCATGGCGCTGCCGCACCAGCGCCGCGCCCCGGCGCAGCACGTCGCCGACATCCGCCGTGGGCAGCGCCGTCACCAACGCCTCGTCGATGCGGCCTTCGCCCTTGGCATAGCGCGTCATGAAGGTGTAGGGGATGTATATGCGGCGGCCGACGAAACTGAAATCCGCGGGGATGATGTCGAACTCGATCGGGGCGACGAGCCCGATCACCACGAACCGGACGCCGTCGATCGTGATCGTCTTGCCGAGCGGGCTCACATTGCCGAACAGATTGTGCGACATCTCGTCGCCGATTACGGCGACCCGCGACCGGTTGCTGACGTCGAGGGGCCGGATATCGCGCCCCGCCACGATGCGCCAGTTGCGCAGGGCCAGATAGCCCGCGTCGACGCCGTCGATGCGCACTCGGCGCCGGTCGGCGGGCGCGTTGACGACCTGTTCCTGACCCCAGTTGCGCCCATGCACGCTCGCGACCCCTGGGAGCGCGCGCAGCGCCTCGAGATCGGTGAGCCGCAGCCCCGTGTGGCGTAATGCCACCGCGCCCTTCGCATCGGAGCGCGGGCCTTCATCGTCCATGAAGAAGCTGCGCGACAGCCCCATCGCGATCAGATCATCGTACACGAGCGTCTGCATCGCGGATGCCAGCGACGTCATCGACACCACCGACGCGGCGCCGAACACGATGCCCGACAGCGTCAGCAGCGAGCGCAGCTTGTGCGCGCCGATTTCGCGCAGCGCGTCGAGGATCAGCTCGACCCAGTCACGCATAGCGCAGCGCCTCGACGGGAGCGAGCCGGGCGGCCCGCAGCGCCGGGAACAGCCCCGCGATCAGTCCCACGCTGACGGCGGTGCCGATCGACACCGTCGCGATGAACGGACTCACCACGGCCGGCATCTGCATGAAATGCGCGACGACGCCTGTCAGCGCGGCCCCGAGCCCGAGTCCCAGCAGTCCGCCGATGATCGTGACGACGAGGACCTCGGCCAGCACGTGGGCGAAGATCCCGCCCGCGGTCGCGCCCAGCGCCATGCGAGTGCCGAACTCGCGGACCCGCTCGACCACCGAGGCGAGCAGGATGTTCGCGATCACGATCCCGCCCGTGACGAGCGAGACCACGCCCACAACGAGGAAAATGAAGTTGAACAGCAGCAGGAAGCTGCCCGCCTCCTGGCCCGCGCCCTGTCCCGAGACGCGGATGTCGAAGTCTTCCACGCCGTGGCGCGCGAACAGCAGGCTGCGCACCTGCGCCTGGGCCGCCGTACCACCCGCGGCCGGCTTGGCTTTCAGCGTGAGGAAATCGAGGTTGTCCGTCGCGCTGTACTGCGTGATGGCCGTCGAGATCGGGATGTAGGCGCGCTCGTTCCGGTACTCGAGCGCGTTGTCCTCCCAGGAGGCGAAGTAGAACTCCTCACGCTCCAACACGCCCACCACGCGGTAGCTCTTGGCGCCGATGCTGACGACCCGCCCGAGCGCCGCCGTCGCGGCACCGAACAGGGAGTCGGCGTATTTCCAGCCGAGCACGGTGACCCGCGACTGCTGCCGCACGTCGAGATCGCTGAGGTAGCGCCCCACGAGCGGCTTGATGTCGTTGATGACCATGTAGTCGGGCACGGTGCCGATCACCTGGCCCGTGAAGCTCGTCGTCCCGGCGCGATAATCGAGCTGCTTGGCCCACCCGGGGCTCACGGCCGTCAGCGCGGTCGCGCGATCGCGCAGGAATTGCGCGTCATGGAAAGTCAGCCGCTTGGAGGCGAGCTCCCGCGCGCGGGGATGCGCGGAGGGCTCTCGGTCCGACACGATGATCGTCCCGCGCCCTCCGACTTCGTTCAGGAACTGCTCGGTGAGCGCCGTTTGACCGCCGAACAGCGCGAGCACGGTGACGATGCTCGCCGTGCCCAGGATGAGCCCGAGCAGCGACAGCAACGTTTGACCCCAGTGGCGGCGTGCCTCGTCGAGTCCGGTGAGCAGCGACTCGATGAGATTCACACGACCCGCCCGTCGCTCATCTGAATGACGCGCTCGGCGCGCGCGGCAACCCCCGGATCGTGCGTGACCAGCACGATCGTATGCCCGGCGGCGTGCAGCTCCGCGAACGTCGCCAGCACCTCGTTGCCGGCCGTGGAATCGAGATTGCCCGTCGGCTCGTCCGCCATCAGGATCGCCGGTTCACCCACGAGCGCCCGGGCAATCGCGACGCGCTGGCGCTCGCCACCCGAGAGCTCGTCGGGCCGATGGCCGATCCGGGGCCCGAGGCCAAGCCGCTCGAGCAGCTTGTGTGCGCGCGCGCGCCGCTCGGCGCGCGGCACCCCACCCCGGTACTTGAGCGGCAGCGCGACGTTCTCTTCGACGGTGAGGCGGGGCATCAGGTTGAACGTTTGAAACACGAACCCGACCTTGCGATTGCGGACGTGCGCCAGGCGCTTGCCGGAGAGCGTGCCGACATCCTCGCCGTCCAGCCGGTAGCTGCCTGCTGAAGGTGAATCGAGACAGCCAAGAATGTGCATCAGGGTGCTCTTGCCGGAGCCGGACGGCCCCGTGATCGCGACGTATTCGCCTGCCCCGATCTGCGCGTCGACGCCGCGCAACGCCTGCACATCGACTTGCCCCAGGCGATAGGTCTTCTCAAGACCCTCTGCAACGATCAGCGTCATATCCGTGTAATCCGCGGCTAGCGGCGCCGGGCGGGATTGCGCGCGCGCTCGAGCGCGGCGACGGGATCCTCGAGCGCGATCGAGTCGCCGGCCGCCAGGCCGTTCAGGACTTCGACGTAATAGAGATCGGACAGCCCGAGCGTGACCGGGACCGGCTGCGGGCCGCTCCCGCTCAGCTTGTAGACGATCGGCTTCCCTTCCTTTAATAGCACCGCTTCCACGGGCACGCGCAGCGTCTCGGAGCGCAGCGGACCCGAGATGCGCACGTTCGCGGTCATGCCGGGACGCAGCACGCGCGGCCCCCCGGTGACCACGATCTCGACGTCGAATACGCGCACGCGCTCCTGCAGCCGGGCAGCGGGTGGCACGAGCCGCACGACGCCCTGCGCGGTATCGCCCGGGAACGCGTCAACGGTCAGCGCGACGCGATCGCCGCGTTTCACCTTGCCGATGTCGACTTCATTGATCGCGGCCTTCACGAGCAGCGTGGAGAGATCCGCCATCGTGAACAGTTCGGTGCCGCCGCCAAA
>JBLNGI010000097.1:0-3997 GCA_050264615.1 Gemmatimonadota bacterium | reverse complement strand
GGGAGCGCTGACCCGCGCGGACCTCGACAAGCACCGCTGCTCTTGCCCCGACGATGCACATCACTCGGTAGGACTCGGACCGACGTGCCATCGCGACCAGCCCGTGACCGCGCACTACACGCCGGCGACCGGCCGCATCACGCTGAAGTGCTCGGTGTGCAAGACCATCACGGCGGTCATTCAAGTCGCCGGGTCGGTGCCATCGTGAGCCTCGTCGGCTTCTCCATGCTCACCCGCGCGGCCCGGGCGAACCGCCTCGAGCTGCCGGCCGACAAGCCGGCCGTGCACGCGCGCCTCGAGAGCCTACCCACGTTCGACGACTTCAACGAGGAGACCACGAAGCCATGAAGCTCGACACCTACCATCGGTACGCCGCATTCTTCGACGCCGCACGCGCGCTGCCCGGTTGGCAGTACATCAGGGTCAGCGGTGAAGCGGCCGGCGAGGCATACCGCCAATGGTGCGCCGCCAACGGCCTCGAGGTGGTCGAGTCAACTCTCGAGCGCAACAAGGACGGCCGGCGCGTCGAGTGGGGCACGCTCGAGTCGCCGGGCGTGAGCGTTGGCGTGCACCTCGATGACCGCCCGTCGCTCGCCCCGGATCCCGCGCCCGCGCCGATCGATCCGCAGCCCCACACCCCCATCGATCCAGAGGTCGATCCAGAGGTCGCGTTCTGATGGCGGCTGACCCCAAGAAGCCCCACTGGAGGACCGTGATCAAGCGGATGGACCCGGACTACCTCTACGCCGAGGACCTCGGCGGGCCCGGCACGACGGTCGATGTCGAGATCGTCGACAGCGGCCGGTGCGTGGTCAAGAACCCCGGCGGGAAGAAGGAGACGCTCTACATCGCGTTCAAGGGCAAGAGCAAGAAGCTCGGGCTCAACGCGACGAACTGCAAGACGCTCACGAACATCTGCGGGTCCGATCACTGGGGCGACTGGCGCGGGATGATCACGCTGGTCGTGATCCACAAGCGGATGCGCGACCCGACGACGGAGGAGCTCGAGGACATGGACGTGATCCGAATTGCGCCCGAGCGACCGCGCGCGAAGGCGCCCACCGGTGAGGCACCGCGATGAGCGAGCTGAGCGACGACTTCCCGTGGACTCCAGGCGGATTTCCGGAAGAGCCGGATGAGCCCACGCCCGACCTCGACGCGCCGCGCATCATCGACCCGCGCACGCTGCCCGCTCGCTTCCACAACCTGCGCGCGGCGGGCCTGTCCGGTGCGCACGCGCTGCTCTCGTTCCAGGGTGACTCGCCCGACAGCCTCGCGCGCCGGCTCGGCACCGGCACGCACGCGATGCTCACCGGCAAGCCGTGGGTGCCGTGGAACCAGCCCAGCAAGGCCAGCGTCGACCGACGCGCCAAGGTCATGAAGGAGGTGCGCGCCGGCGCGAAAAAGCCACTGCCTCCACTCACAATCGCGCCGCGATCCGGCGAGGAGTGGAAGGCGTTCTGTGTCGCGAACCAGGGCAAGGCGATCCTGACGCAGTCAGAGGCCGACAAGGCGCGGCGCATGGTCGACGCGATCATGCTGCACCCGATCGCGAACAGGCTGCTCACCGGCGACGTCATCTTCGAGCGCTCGATCGTGTGGTCGCAGAATGGCCGAGCTCGCCAGTCGACCCCGGATGCTCGCCGCGCCGATGGTGAGCACAACACCGAGATCAAGACGACGCGATCGGCGCACCCGATCTGGTTCCTGCGCGACGCCGAGAAGTACTGCTACCACGGCCAGCTCGCGGACCAGGCGGCAGCGATCAAGCACGAGACCGGGCACGCGCCACGGCACAGCTACATCATCGCCGTCGAGTCCGCGCCGCCGCACATCGTGCAGGTGTTCGAGGCGCTCCCTGCCACGCTCGACAAGGGCGCACAACTCTGTGAGATCTGGCTCGACAAGCTGCAGGTGTTCGAGGCCACTGGCATGTGGGGTGGCTACTCGGACCGCATCGAACCGTGGGAACTCGTCCAGGCGACTGATGCGCCTGTCGCCGATCCCGACTGGATGTCCGACGACAAACAAGGAGACCAATCAACGTGAAGAAGAAACTGGCACTCAACCCGACCACGATTCGACACCTCGGCGCGGAGCTCACTCGCGCGCGCGGCGGGGATATCCACCCCTGGCCCGATCCGCCGCCGCGGCTCGTGTCACTCGCGTCGTGCCCCGAGCAGGCGACCTGCTGGCCGCCGCCCTGACGTCGTCGGGAGCCGCGCGCCGCGTTCTCCAGACCAGCGCGCGGGTCGCCACCGGTTGGTGTACCGGCCCGAGAACGCACCCGCCGACGTGACAATATCCGTCGGCGTCTGCCCCGGTCGTCCAGTTGGAAGGATAGGCGCCATTCATGTCACGTGCGATTCGCATCCCGCGTGAGGCGCCAGACGCCGGTTCGACTCCTGCCCGGGACACGACCGATTGACCGCTAACCAAGGAGCACAATGGCAACAAGGCACTAAACCATTAAGACGAACCCGCTCCTCAGGCGAGGAGCAACGGGGCCACGCACTGGCGTGCATCGCGCGACTCCCATCCCACCCCCCACAACGCGCGGAGGGCTGGTTCGATTTCCAGCTGGCCTCACGGAGGAAAATCGTGATCAAGTACCAGGTCCACGCGAATGCTCGACGGGATAGTGAGCACGCCGGTCTGATCGCCGCGTGCGCATATGCGCGCTCCGAGGCCGTCGCCCATCCGGGCGTGCTCTACGACGTCTGGCGCGACGGACGCAAGCTCTACAGGGCGCAGGTGCGTGGTGGCGCACTGGAGGCATCATGGCCGTAGCGATCAAACCACTCGAGGACATCGACCTCGTCGCCGCGCTCAGGCGGCAGCTGGACGCAGCGGACGCCCACAACGCCAAGCTCGTGCGGCAGCTCGACGAGGCCACCCGCCAGGTCGAGGACCTGCGCTCCGTGCTGTCCGGCACCGCGGGCGACCTCGTCGACTCGAGCGCCGTCCACACGCGCGACCGGGTGTTCTGGTCGACGGCCTACTACAGCGAGCGCGCCCGGTTCGCCGCGGCGCTGGTCAAGCTCGAGCAACTCGAGAAGTGGCACCGCGAGCAGGGCGAGGAGTCCGCGCGGCTGCAGGCTCAACTCGAGGTCGAGCGCGAGGAGACCGCGCAGGTATCGCGCCTGCTCGACGCCTCCGAGGAGCGCGTACGGCAGCTCGAGGCGCACGTCGCGCGTCTCGTCGGCACGATCGAGAACAGGGAGATCGATTGACTTATGCCGAGGGTGCCTGCGAAGCGAGAAACCTCCATGGAGACCGCCGCTCGTTTCCTAGCGATGCGACGCGGTCTACGCTCGCGTCATGTGAGGCGCGTCCGACCGCGCAAGACTCCTCGCCGACCGGGCGAACCCCGACCGACCGACCGAATCCAGATGACCATCGCGCGCGGCGTCCTGCAGGAGATCTACGAGCGCCTGCTCGCCTGCATGACCGACCGAACAGACAATGCTGTCACCAAACGAGCCGAGCGCGTTGTTCGCGATGCGCTGTTCGGCAGGAGACAACCATGATCGATGACCTATCCCGGAGACGGTCGACCGCGTCAGCCGACTTGAATGTCGCCGAGGAAACCCGGCAGAACACGAGATGCTGCGAGTCATGCGGCGCGGTCTGGTATCTGGTTTATTGCGCATGTGGTGGCTCCTGGTATTCGACCAGGAGGCCGGACGGGACCGAGCAATGTCCGCGGTGCAAGCCATGAGCGAGCCGTTTGCTGGTACCAATGAAACTCGCGTTGCGACCTGCGCGTCGTGCGGTCGCGACGACGTCATCGAGCGCAAGCTGCTCGGGCTCTACGGGTCGATCAGGTGGTGGAAGGACAAGCACGACGCGAAGTGTGGTCTGCCGTGCTTCGGAGCCGGCGTGTACGGACCGGTATACAAGAGCGGCCACTTTCACCGTGACCTCGGCGACTGCCCGGCGTGCGACAAGTGAGCCGTCTGATGCGAAACTGGGACAAATTCTGCGCCATCTGGAG
>JBLNGI010000096.1:0-35090 GCA_050264615.1 Gemmatimonadota bacterium | reverse complement strand
GGTGCACGAATGCCAGGTGCCGGCCAGCGGGAGCGAAGGCGGGGGTGGTTTCGCGCCCGGCCAGGGCGGTGAGCTGCCGGTTGGTGCCGGTCGCGAGGTCCGTCGCGAACAGGTCCTCTTCCCCGGCGGGCCCCGCCGACCAGGCGAGGATGGTCCCGTCGGGCGACCAGGCCAGGTACCGTGCGCTCAGCGGCACGTCGGCGATGACGCGCGCGTCGCCACCGACCGGCATCACCCACAGCTTGCCGAGGGCGAGCATCGCGACGTGGCGTGCGTCGGCCGAGAGGGCGAGGCCCACGAACGCGCGCACGGGCTGCGTCCGGCCCGGTTCGGGAAAGCGTGCGGACGGCAGCGCGCGCCGTGGCCGCTCGAACGTGAGGCTCGCGGTGAACGGAATGGGAACGGGTGACCCGCCCTCGGCCGGCACGGTCCAGAGCGTGCCGTCCGCGCTGTATACCAACCCGCGACCATCCGGTGTCCACCGGACACGAGTCGCGGCGACGTCGGCGTGGTCGCTGAGGCGGCGCTGGACGCCTGGCGTGTCGACGCCCATCACCCACACCTGCGGGCGCCCCGCGGAATCCGGCGCGATGAACGCGAGGCGCCGGCCGTCAGGTGCGAACGCCGGCGCGCGCGTCGCGCTCGACTCGTCCGTCAGGGCAGTCGCTCGCGCGCTGTCGCCGTCGACCAGCCAGAGCCGGCCGCCCCGGGCGGTGCCCGCCAGGCCCGCCACCACTGCAAACCGCCTGCCCGCCGGCTCCCACGCGACGTCTCGCACGGTCGGACCAATCAGCGCCGGAACCGTCACCTCGCGCGTCTCGCGCGTGGCGAGGTCGAACCGCAGCGTCCGCGTGCGGACGCGGGGCGCCGAGCTGTCGGGGAAGAACAGCCGGGCGAACGCGAACCCCGAGCCATCGGGGACCCACGCAGCCTCGCCTTCGTAGCCGTCCGGGTTCTCGAGCTGGGTGAGCTGGCGGGGCGCGCTGCCGCGCTCGAGCAGCCAGAGGCCAGTGCGGCCGCCGCGCTCGCCACGGAAGAGGATGCGGCGTCCGTCGGGCGCGTACGACGGATCGAGGTCCTGCGCGGTATCGAGGACAGCGTTGGTCAGGGGCCGTGCCTCACCGCCGCCGCTCGGCATTTCCCAGAGCTGACCCAGGAGGTCGAAGACGATCGTCCGCCCGTCGGGCGAGAGATCGAAACTGAGTAAGGTGCCTTCGGAGACCCGAATGGCGATCGTCTCCGTCGCCAATGCCGCGCGACTCTGCGCGACCGCGGTCACGGCGGTGGTGACCAGCGCGACCGCGGACGCGAGCAGCGTGCGCTTCAGGGCCTTCCCCCTTTGGAGTGTGGCCCATCTTGGCGGCGGAGGGCGAACTTTGCAACTCGCGGCTACTCGGCCTTGCCGAGCTGGTTCGCTACGGCGCCGGGCATGGGTGGATTGAGTGACGCCGGTCCCCGTTGACAGCGACGTTAGCAGTCGCTAACTTCGCTTCCATGGCACTGGCTGTTCCCTTCTATATTCACGACGACGATCCGCCGGCGAAACGTGAAATTCTGCGCGCGGGGCTGAAGCTCTTCAGCGAGCGCGGCCTCGACGCGACCAGCGTCCGGGACATTGCCGCAGAGAGCGGCTACACCAACCCCGCGCTTTACCGGCACTTCCCCAGCAAGGATGCCCTCGCGCTGCATCTGTTCGAGGCCTGTCACGCGCGACTTTGGGAAGCGTGCGCCTCGGCACTCGCGCCGGTTCGCACCGTCGACGCGAAGCTCGCGGCGTACCTGCACTGCTGGCTTCAGCTGCTCGACGAGCATCCGCACGTGATGGCGTTTCTCTCCGACAGCGCTCGGGTGCTCTGGCCGAAAGCCAACGCCAGCGTGCGCCGCAATACGCTGATCGGGCTCGCGCGCTCGCTGGCTCGAGCGGGGGGGGCGGCCCAGCCCGATTTGGCCGCTGCCGCGCTCCAAGGCACGCTGGCCGAAGTCGGTCGAATGATCCAGGTCGGAGCCCTGGCCGGTCCGGCGCTGCGCTGGAAGAAGAGGTTGGTCACGATGTTCCGAACGTTGATCGGGTAATTTTTTTTCACTGCGAAGTTAGCGACTGCTAACTCCGCCTCCGGAGGAGGATTTCTCGTGTTCGCTGTCGACCACGCTGCCACGGCGTTGCTGCTCAAACGCCGGTATCCGTCGGTACCGCTGGCGCCCATCCTCATCGCTGTCCAGGCGATGGAGCTGGGGTGGGTGCTACTGAATTATCTGGGGATCGAGCGCACGACGACGGACGCCGTCGTTCGGAGTGTCAGCAACATCCATCTTGCCTACATGCCCTATTCCCATTCGGTGGCCACCGCGCTCGCAGCGGCCGCGCTTGCGTGGCTCGCGCTTGAAAAGGGCTGGGGCAGAAAACTGCTCGGTCGTGCGGTCGGCCTTGGGATCATCTCGCATCTGATCCTTGATCTGCTGACCCATGCCCACGACATCGTCCTGTGGCCCGGCAAACCGGCCCCCGCCTTCGGGCTCGGCTTCTACGGCGCCGCCCCGCTCGCGGCGTTCGCCCTCGAAATGATCTACGGCGTGGTATGCTGGTGGATCTATCGGGGCCGGCGCGGGCTGTTGGCGCTCATCGTGGTCGGCAACCTCGCGAATCTGTCGCTGCTCTCGGCGGCCGTACCGGGACCCGAGGCGTGGCTGGCGGGCCGGCCTCTCGCGGTCGTGAGTGTCATCGCCGTGCAGATTATCGTCACGTTGGTGCTCGTGGGCATTCTGGCCCGGCACACCCGCAGCGACGTGAGTGTCTTTTCCCTGACGGATGGCAAGCCGCAGGTGCTCGCGAGCTGATCGCTGAGGGGTCCTCAGGGCAACGAGCCTCCCAACGCACGATAGAGCGTTGCCAGCCCGCTCGTTGCCGCCGTCCGCCCCGCCGCCAGGCGATCCTGTGCCGCGAGCATCGTCCGCTCCGCGTCGAGCACCGGTAGCAGATCGCTCGCGCCCTCATCGAAGCGGAGGCGCGCCAGCGCCGCCGCGCGTTCGCTGGCGTTCGCGGCCGCCTCGAGATACCCCAGACTCTGCCGCGCCTTCCTGTACGCGACGACCGCCGTGGCGATCTCTGCGCGCGCCTGCAGCTCGGTCTTGCGATAGTTCGCGTCGGCCTCGGCCTCCTGCGCGCGCGCCTGATCGACACCCGCTTTCACGCGGCCGACGTTGAGCGGCAACGAGACCACCGGCCCAATGGCGTAGCGGGGCGTGTTGGAGTTGCTGAGCGCGTCAAAGGACGCGCCCACATACCCGGCGGCACCGCCCACCGTGATGCGTGGCAAGTACTCCGCCTTGGCCGCCCCGACGAATGCATTGCCCGCCGCGAGCTGGCGTTCGGCGCTCCGGACGTCCGGCCTGCGCCGCAGCGCGACGTCAGGATTCGGCACCACGATCGAATCGGGCAGCGCCGCCGACGCCGGGTGATCGTCGCCCGCTCCATCCTGGTCGAGACCCCCGACCTCATGACCGACGAGCACGGCGATGCGATGCGCCACCGCACTCACCGACGCTTCCAACGCCGGGATGGCGGCGAGCGTCGAGTTCAGCTGGGTCCGCGCCCGCTCGGAATCGAACTCGTTGCCGCGCCCCGCCTCGAGCCGCCGTATGGTCACGTCGAGGGTGTGCTGCTGATTCTCCGCGCTCCTGCGCGCGACGCGCAAGCGGTCCTGCTCGCCGCGCAGCTCGAAGTAGTTGATCGCCAGCTCCGAGGCGAGCAGGACCTGGACGTCCCGTACGTCCTCTTCGGCCGCGCCAACCAGCGCGTTTCGTCCTTGAGTCGATTTCCGGATGCGGCCGAACAGGTCGAGCTCCCAGGAGAGCTGCAGCCCGGCATCCCAAACCGTCTGATCGGGAAACGCCGTGGCGCCCCCGACGCTGCCCGGGAACGAGGCGCTCGCGAACCGCTGCCGCGTGTAACTGGCGGTGGCGTAGACGGTCGGTGCGAAGTCGAGCGCCGTCTGCGTGCGCGCGGCCCGCGCGCCACGCAGCCGCGCCTCCGCCGCGACCACATCGTGATTCGACTTCACGACTTCACCGACGAGCCGCTCGAGCGTCGTGTCGCCCAACGTCTTCCAGAAGGCGATCGGAGGGGCGGATTCCGGCTGCTGACCGTGCGCCCGGGTGCTGGTGCTTCCCAAGGCGAGCAGCAGCAGGACTGCTCCTTGAAGTCTGCGGGTGCGGGTCATGCCAATACCTCCTGGCCAGCCGGCTCGTACGCCGGCGCCGGTTTATGCTCGGCAGCGATGAGAGAGTAGAAGACCGGCACGATGAACAGCGTGAACAGCGTACCCAGCGTCATGCCGGTCACGAGCACGATGCCGATGCTGTTGCGCGCGGCCGATCCCGGACCGGTCGCGAGGACCAGCGGGAAGTGGCCGAACACCGTCGCGGCGGACGTCATCAGCACCGGGCGCAGCCGCGTCAACGTCGCCTCGCGCAGCGCGACCATCTTGGCCAAACCGCGCTCCTGCAGCGTGTTCGCGAACTGCACGATCAAGATGCCGTTCTTCGCGATCAGTCCGACGAGCGTGATCAGCCCGACCTGCGAGTAGATGTTGAGCGTCGTCAGGTTGAGGAAGCTGAAGATCAGCGCGCCCGAGATGGCCAGCGGCACCGAGCCGAGCAGCACGATCAACGGATCGCGGAAGCTGCGGAACTGCGCGGCGAGCACCAGATAAATGAGAATCACGGCGAAGCCGAGGGTGAGCGTCAGCGTCCCGCCCTCACGCCGGATCTGGCGTGACTCGCCGGCGTAGTCCACGCTCATGCCCGGAGCGTTGACGCCCGCGGCGGCGGTCTCGAGCACCCGCAGCCCTTCTTCCTTCGTCACACCCGGCTTCACGGCGCCGAACACCCGCGCCGAATTGCGCTGCTGGAATCGCGTCAGCGCGCGCGGGGCGGTCGTCGCCTCGATGCGCGTGAACGTCGAGACGGGCACGAGCTGGCCGGCGGGCGTCTTGATTTTCAGATCGAGCAGTGGCCCCACCGTACGACGGTCGTTCTCGCCGATCTGCGGGATCACCTTGTAGCTGCGATCGAAGTAGTTGAACCGGTTCACGTACCCGCCGCCGAGCGCCGTACCCAGCTCGCGTCCGACCGTGGCCAGGTCGAGGCCGAGATCGGCGATCTGATCGCGGTCGATCACCACCCGCGCTTCGGGCAGATCGATCTTGAGATCCGTATCGACGTACAGAAACTTGCCGCTCATCCAGCCCGCCCCGACCACGGCGCCCGCGGCTTGCAGCAGCTGCTCGGGCGGGACGTCGTTCTGGAGCACGAGCTCGACGTCGTACTGCCCCGGCGTCGGCAGCGGCGGGTCGAGATGCGGGAACACGCGGACGCCGGGGATCTGCGACACGGCGCCGTACAGCGCGGGGAACACCTGCGGGGTCGAGCGCTCCCGTTCGTGCCAGTCTTTGGCCACCATGCCGCCGAACGCGCCCCACGATGCGGTCAGCGACCACATGAACTTGGCTTCCGGGAACGACCGCACCGTCCGGACGAGGTCCAGCGAGGCCTTATTGTTGGCCGCGAGCGACGCGTCGGGCGGCACATCCATGAACAGGCTGATGTGGCTTTGATCTTCGACGGGCGCGAGCTCGCGCTTGGAGAAGTGATACAGCGGCCACGCGGCGATCATCACGAGCAGTGCGGCCACCACGATAGCCGGGCGCATCTCGAGCGCGCCGTCGAGGAGTCGCGCGTACGTCCGCTTGACGGCTTCGAACGCGTGGTTCACCAGCTTGGTCAGCCGGCCTTCCTTCCCTTCCGCGTGCACGAACCGCGAGCTCATGACCGGTGACAGCGTGACCGCGACGACGCCGGACACGATGACCGCGGCAGCGAGCGTGATGGCGAACTCGAGGAACAGTGAGCCCGTGAGCCCGCCCTGGAACCCGATGGGCGCGTAGACCGCCGCGAGGGTGATCGTCATGGCAATGATCGGCCCGACCAGCTCGCGCGCGCCGATGAGCGCCGCCTGCAGCCGGGTCTGTCCTTCGCGCACGTGGCGCTCGACGTTCTCGACCACCACGATGGCGTCATCGACGACGAGACCGACCGACAGTACGATCGCGAGGATCGTCAGCAGGTTGAGGCTGAATCCGAACGCCATCATCACGATCCCGGCGCCGATCAACGACACCGGCATGGCGACCAGCGGCACGAGCGCGGTGCGGACCGACCCCATGAACAGGAAAACCACGATGGCGACGATGAGGATCGTCTCCATCAAGGTCTTGGTGATCTCCTTCAGCGCGTCCTGCATGAAGACCGTGCCGTCGTACGCGACGCGGAGTTGAATATCCGGCGGCAGCGTCGGCGTGATGCGCGCGATCTCCGCGTGCAGCCGATGGGAGACCTCGATCTCGTTGCTGCCGATCGTGGGCCACACGCCGAGATAGACCGCCTCTTCGTCGTTGAACTTGGCGATCATGTCCGCTTCTTCGGCGCCGAGCTCGACCTTGGCCACGTCGGACAGCCGGACGACCGCGCCGTCCCGATCGGTGACGATGAGGTTCTCGAACTCGCCCGTCGAACGCAGATCGGTATTCGCGAGCAGGTTGACCTGGACGAGGTTGCCCTTGGTCTGCCCCACCGCGGCGAGATAGTTGTTCCGCTGCAGCGCGGCAAAGACGTCACCCGGCGACAGGTTATG
Source organism: Gemmatimonadota bacterium (assembly GCA_050264615.1). Lineage (GTDB taxonomy): Bacteria > Gemmatimonadota > Gemmatimonadetes > Gemmatimonadales > GWC2-71-9 > 20CM-2-65-7. The sequence goes on along the minus strand of JBLNGI010000096.1, from coordinate 28,402 downwards.
CGCGGCGAGCCGATCGGGATCGATCCAGACGCGCATCGCGATCGGCCGGCCGCCGACGATGTCGGTCCGCTGCACGCCGGCGATCGTCGCGAGCTGCGGCTGCATCGTGCGCGTGAGCCAGTCGGTGATCTGCGGGATGTCCCGCTCGTGGGACGAGAAGCTGAGATAGAACGACGCATACGGACGGTCGGCGCGCTGCACTTCGACCTGGGGCGGCTGCGCTTCGCTCGGGAGCTCGGCGCGAACCTGTTGCAGGCGCGCCGTGACCTCCGCGAGCGCGGCGGTGCTGTTCTGATTCAGCTTGAGATGGACGGTGACCGTGCTGACGCCCGCGCGGCTGGTCGACTCGACGTAGTCGATGCCGCTGATCGCGGAGACGACGCGCTCGATCGGCGTGGTGAGAAAGCCGCGCACGGCTTCGGCGCTGGCGCCGTAGTAGACCGTCGTGATCACGACGGATGAGCTCTGGATATTCGGGTATTGCTGGACCGGCAGCGAGCTCAGCGCCCGCCAGCCGACGAGCACGATCGCCAGGTTGACGACCGCCGCCAGAACCGGATGGCGAATGAAGGTATCGGTGAACGAGCGCATCACTGAGCTCCCTTGGGGGCAGCGGAGGCTGCGGGTGCGGCCGGCGCGACTTGAACGGACTCGCGCAGCTTGAACGAGCCGGAGGCGGCCACCTGCTCGCCGGCTTTCAGGCCGTCGAGGATCACGATTTCATCGTCCAGCACGGGACCGGCGCGGACCGCTCGCTCGTGCGCGCGGAGTTTGCCCAGCGAGTCCGGCGCGATCACGAAGACGTGGTCGCCGCCGGGTCCGCGGCGAACGGCGCTCACGGGAATCACGACCGCGTCGATCGCGGCCCCTGCCGGCACGAGGACGCGGACGGACGAGCCGGGAGACGGGATATTGGCGCCGGCAATCGTCGCGCGGACCATCGTGGTGCGGGTCGCCGGATCGACGCGCGAGTCCACCGCGACGATGCGGCCCGCGATCGGCGCATCACCCACCAGCACGCCGACCGGCTGGCCCACGCGCAACTGCGCGCCGACCTGTTGTGCCACCGTGAAATCGACGTGCGCCGCCCCCTCGACGCCCTGCAAGGTCGTGAGCTGGGTGCCTTCGTTCAGGTATTGGCCGGGGTGCACATCGGTGATGCCGACGCGAGCACGGAACGGCGCGCGGATCGTCTTCTTGGCGATGATCGCCTCAGTGCGGGCGATCTGCGCCAGCGCGATATCCCGCTCGGCGCGCGCGCGGTCGACTTCCTCCTCCGACGCGCCGCCGGCTCCGCGCAGCCGCTCGAGGCGGGCGAGGCTCGTCTGCGCGAGGGCGGCCTGCGCCTGCTGCCCGCGGAGGTCCGCCTGCTCGACGGAGACGTCGAGCGCCACGAGCACCGCGCCCGAATCCACAACGCGGCCGGGAACCAGCCCGACCTCGCTGACGGTGCCGGACAGCTCGGTCCGTAACGTGATGGAACGGAGCGCGAGCACCGTGCCGATGGACGTGGTGGTCGCGCGATGCTGCTGCTCCTCGGCGACCGCCGTGGTGACCGCTTCGACCGGCTCGGGTTGATGGTACGCCGCGATCGCGGCGGCGCGTGCCGCGGCGACCTTCCAGGCGGCCAGCGCCAGACCGATGATTAGAATGACGCCGATCAGAATTGCCGAGCCCCGACCGGTCCTACCAAGCATGCGAATACGCACAGCGACCTCCTGCAGGTTCTACGTGATGGTTGCGAGCGTCCAACCGATGGTCGAATGACGGCGATCGATTTCGACAGGCGAGCAATGTCACGGCACTGTCAACGCGATCCGGCGCGACATCCGCTGCTTCCGCATGGAGCCAAAACGTGTTTGCAACAGCCAATTGTTCCCACGACGATTCGCAGCATTGACAATGCGTGTTGGGAACAGATTATTGAGCATGGCTGTTGCCAGGCGCGTGAAACAGCGACGAATCGTCAGCGTGTCGGAGGATGCGGCAGTCGGCGTGATGAGGGCGGCCGAGTACTTCCAGCATTCCCTGGCGGAGATCTGCGAGCGCCACGGCATCACCACCGACCAGTACGGGATGCTGCGGATCCTGCGCGACGCTCATCCTACGGGTTTTGCGCGGGGTGAGGTCGCGGAGCGCTGCATCCATCGTGCACCCGACGTCACCCGCATGCTCGATCGCCTGGTCCGGCAGGGGCTCGCCAAGCGGACGCGGGCGGCGGCGGATCGTCGCTGCTCCGTCGCGACGATCACGAAGGGCGGCCTCGCACTGCTCGCGCGCATGGATGAGGAAGTCACGGCGGCGATCCGGACGCTCACCAAACCCCTCTCCCTTCCAGAACTGCAACACCTCACCCGCTTGACGGACGCGCTCACCCGCTAGCCGCTGGGGTGGAACCCTTGCGTGTTGTGCACACGTTCTTCCGTCGTCCCGAGAACGGAGTGTGTGGAACAGGGTGACCGCGCCGACCTGTTCGCGCCGTCGTTCATCGACACCATTTCACAGTTTTTGGAGGTTGCTATGCAGAAGCGTTCGCTGTTCACGCGGCCGCGTTTCGCTGACTAGGAGATGGATCGCGTGTCGATGCCCGAGACGAGTCCCTTCCGAATCGCGAACGCCGTCGCCTGCGCGCGGTTGTGCGCGCCGATCTTGAGGTACAGGTTCCCGATGTGTCGTTCGACGGTTCGCGAGCTGATCGCCAGCTCGCGCGCGATCCCCTGATTGCTGAACCCTGCCGCCAGCCGCTCGAGAATCTCGACCTCGCGTTCGGTCAGCCCCTCCGGCCGCGGCTTGGCATCCGCATCGACGAGAAACTGATCGAGCAGCGCCGCGACCGCCTCGACATGGAAGAACGGCAGCAGGTTCGCGCCCTCGAGCACCACCAGTCGCGCACCCGGGATAGCCGCGGCGAGCCGCTTCCCGACGTCGAGCGTCGGGAACGCCGCCTCGCGCGGCTGCAGCACGAGCACCGGCATCGTCAGTCCCAACAGCTTCCCTGTGATATCGACCTTCTGAAAGTGATCGATGCAGCGCAGGTAGTGCTCGCCCGTCGCCCCTTCCCGGAAATAGGCTGCGAGCCGGCGCGCGTGCGTGCCATCCGTCCAGCCGGTCGCCTGGTGGGCAATGAGCTCCGTGTAGGTGTCCCAATCCTTGTCCGCCGCCGCCCGCGCAGCCTGCAGCGGCGGGGAGGAGCCGAGAAACTCCCGGTAATCAGCGAATCCGCACCACAGCACAAGATGCGAGACGCGCTGGGGGAACTGGCTCGCGTACAGCATCGCGGGCACGGAGGAGTGCAGCTGGCCGAAGAGTGCGAACCGCTGCAAGCCTTCCGCGCCGGCAACCGCGTCGATGTCGGCCACGCCGCCCTGAACGGTGAACACGGCACGGCGGTCCGACAGTCCAGTCCCGCGATGGTCAAAGCGAATGACGCGACGTTTGAACGCAATCCGCTTGAGCCAATGCCGCTGCTCGCGATGCTGCCACTCCTGTGCGACGTGACTGACGATTCCCCAGGGCAAGTGCACGAGCGGCGCACCGCGCCCAATCGCGTAATAGGCGATGTCCACGCCATCGCGCGTTTTCGCCACGCGGATGCGAGGGGCGATCGTCATCAGGGGGTCGCCACCGGTTGACCGAGGCGACGGTATTCGTCGCGAGCGTGCACTAGTACAGGGACGTCCGGGTCGGCGTCTTTCCAGGACTCGAAAAAGCGCTCGTACGCCCGCCGCGCGCCGGCCAAGTCGCCTGCGGCCACGCGCGCCCGAGCAAGGCCAAGCGGGGCGACCGCGTGAAACGGCGAGAAGGGGCTCGTCCCGCGGTGATCCAGCAGGCGCTGGAATTCCGCGGTTGCCAGGGATGCTGCTCCATTCATCAAGTATGCCTGGGCGCGCAAGTACAGCGGTGCGAGCACGGCCGCGAATCCCACGTCATAGGGGGTCGTCGCCTGGAGCTGGTAGAGCGCATCCGCCGGGCGCTGCTCGCTCAGGGCGATAGCGGCGCGCACCAGCGGTGCGGAGATCGACTGGATGACCGTGTGTTGCGGGTGCGCCGAGGCGATGCTGTCGGCGATCTGCTGCGCCTGATGCGCCGATCCCGTGAGTGCGAGCGTGAGCGCAATGTCCAGCAGAGCATCGGCGCTCGGGTGCCGCGCCAACACGCCGCGCACGATGCTGCGCGCACGCTCGGCGTTTCCAAACGCCAGCTCGATCCACGAGGCCCGTGCCAGATAGGTGGTCGCCAGTTCGGGCAGGCCCGCGAGCTCGGCGCGGTGGATCGCATCGTTGAAGAGTCGCCTGGACTCCTGGACCTGTCCGCGGTGGGCCGCCACTTGCGCCTGGGCTGCGATCATGTCGAACTCACGTGGCTTCCCCCGCGCCCATGCGATCTGCTGTCGCGCGCGGCCGGCGTCGCCCAACAAGATCGCCACCTGGTAAAGCAGGTGCCGCGTCGGGACCGTCTCGATCTCGAGTTCGACGGCGCGTTCCGCGACGCGCCGCGCGTCGTCGTAGCGACCGAGCCCGCGATACGCCGCGGCCAAATTGGAATAGGGGAACCCGTGGCCTGGGTTGCGCCGAATGGCTTCCTCAGCTTCGGGAATCGCGCGCTCGAAGCGGCCAAGGAGGTTGTTGATGAACGCCAGGCTGTTCGCGGGCTGAAATTCCCGGGGAAACGCCTCCTTCCACACCTCGAGCGTCTGCATGGCGAGCAACTGGTTGCCGGTCACGATGTCGTGGTACTGATACGTGATGAACAGCCGCTCGCGCTCGCTCACGTTACCGCGCCGCTGATACGCGAGCATGGCATACTCTCGGGCACGCTGGTTCTCCCCGAGATTGCTGTATGTGTTCGACAGGCTCGTATACGCCTGCGCGAAATTCGCATCGAGCTCGATCGCGCGAAGAAAGAACGGAATCGCCTCCATCTCGTCGCCCGTCGTGCGGCGGCGTTGGCCCATGGTATAGGCGCGCAACGCTTCGAGCGAGGGGGTGGTGATCTGCTCGAGCGGCGCGTCGTAGCGCTGGATAGAGGCGAGCGACTCCCCGAGCGTGCGGCGCATCTCGGACGCGAGCGACCCGACGATCTGCAGCACTCCCTCCTTGTTCTCCACCTCCGCCTGCTCGCGCGCGATCGATTCATCCGTATCGCAGTTCGTCGCCTGGAGCGACACCACGTACAGGCGGCCGAGGCTGGCGATGGATCCCTCGAGCATCGCTTTCACGCCCAGCCTGCGGCAGATCTCGAGCGCGACGGGATGGGTCAGGCGGTCGTCGGTCGAACGGCCCATGAGGCGCAGTGTCTCCCGCAGGCGCTCGTCGGATACGATGCTCAGAAACGGTGACTGGCTCAACTTCGCCGCGAGTCCCTGACGCAACGTGTAGTCGAACAGCGCTTCCCCCGTCCGGTTGGTGAATTCGGCGAGCACAACCGAGTCACGGTTCGGCGCGGTCCGGCGTTGGGTGACGACCAGTACGCCGAGCAGGATGGAGACAACGATGCCGGCGGCCACGAGCGCCCGGCGACCAATGCGCGACGGCATCCGAGGCCGTGACACCGGCCCCGAGTCGAGCCGGCGTTTGATGCGGCGCAAGTCGGCGAGCACATCCCCGGCGCTCTGATAGCGCAACTCGCGGTCTTTTTCGAGCGCTTTGTCGATGATATTCAGCAATTCCGGGGCCTCGAGCAGCAGCGGGTTGAGCTCCGCGGGTGGGACCGGCGGGCGATTGAGCACCATGTCGGCGAGTACGGCGGGCACCGAGCCGGGGAAGGCGCGCTGCCCGGTTGCCATCTCGTAGAGCACCGCGCCAAACGAGAAGAGGTCGGATCGAACGTCCAGCGACTCGCCGCGCGCCTGCTCGGGCGACATGTACGCGAGCGTGCCGAGCAACGCGCCAGGACTAGTGATGCCGGGGGGCGGGTCCGATGGCGTAATCTCGAGCCCGTTACTGCCGATGGCGGCGGGCCGCTCGCTGACGAGCTTCGCCACACCAAAATCCAGCACCTTGACGCGATCGCGCGAGCTCACAAACACATTGGCCGGCTTGATGTCGCGATGCAGGATGGCGCGCGTGTGCGCGGCCTCGAGGGCGTCCGCGATCTGTATCGCCAGATCGATCACGCGCCCCACAGGCAGCGGCTCACCCGCGATGAGATCGCGCAGGGTGGTCCCTTCGAGCAGCTCCATGACCATGAACGGATGCCCATCCTGTTCGCCGACGTCGTAGATGGTGCAGATGTGCGGGTGGTTCAGCGCGGACGCGACGCGCGCCTCCTGCGCAAAGCGCTGCAGCGAGGCGGGTTGCGTCGCAAGGTGCGCAGGGAGGAGCTTCAGCGCCACGGCTCGCCCGAGGCGCGTGTCCTCGGCGCGATAGACCACACCCATCCCGCCAGTGCCCAACTCCTCGAGCACCCGGTAATGCGAGATCGTTCGCTCGGTCATGCGGCGATGAGCAGGTCGGGGACCTCGGTCTTGAGCCCGCCATCGCACCTTACCCGGGGTGGCCGGTAGGGTCAAGGCTCAGCGCAAGGACTTGACCTCACGGCTTGATGAGCCCCGTGCTGACCGCGTAATCGCGTAGCCTGTCCTGCAAGAGCGCCCGCGCGCGAAACAGTCGCGACTTCACGGTTCCTACGGGAACGCCGAGCATCGTCGCGATTTCCTCGTAACGCAGGTCTTCCACATCCCGCAGTATGATGACTTCTCGATACGGCAGTGGCAGGGCGTCGATGGCCCGAGTGACCTCTTCGTCCACGAGATCGTCGAAGAACCGCACCGTCGGGTTCTCCTCCGGCCCCGGATGGCTCGTTTCGAGAATCTCGCGCCTCCGCCGGGTGCGGCGGTACTCGTTGACGAACACGTTCCGCAAGATGGTGAGCAACCACCCCTTGGCATTTGTCCCGGGCTCGTATTGGTCCCATGCCTGATACGCACGAAACAGAGTGTCCTGGACCAGATCGTCCGCATCAGCGGCGTTTCGGACAAATCGTAGCGCGACCCGATAAAGCGCATCGATGTGAACCAGCGCCTCGGCCTCGAACAAGAGCCGCCGCGCATCCCACTCGCCGGTGATGGGTTCTTCAAACGCGAGTGAACTCGTCACAATCGCCTCATCGATCTAGGGCTGGACAGGGCCGCGAGGTGATCACGCGCAGTCTCCCCGATGCACAGTGTAGGACCATTTGCCACGGGACGCCTGCGCTGAAATGCCCAATCCCGTGCCTAGGCTCCTGTTCCTGACTCCTTCGGGAAGTCCGCTGTTCCCTGGGGCGTGGCGGAAACTACGTAGATCGGACATCGCCCTGGCCGCCGCGGGTCTGGCGACGAGGGTCTCTAGACGTGGCTGTCACCGGCACTCGTGAAACTCACACCGCGGGTAACTGGTTAATGGTGACAATGGAGAGCAAATGGACGCCACGCTTCGACTAACGCGCGCCGCGTTTGGCGCTGTACAACGGACGTCCCCCAGCCTTGCGGCGCTGGCTTCGATGCGCGCACGCCTGGAGCACCGCCTGGGTTTCGAATGGGAATGGCTCGACGTTACCCGCCGCCTGGTTTCGTTTCTTCAAGCGGACGCTCCGCGGCAGTGACGCGTCCCCTGGTGATTCTGGGGGCTCCCTCGAACATCGGCATTCGCCCCTACGATGACGGGGTCACGCGCGGGCTCGACCGGGCCCCAGCGGTGCTGAGAGAGGAGCTATCGGAGCGACGGCTCCGCTCGCGTGACATGGGCGACGTATTGCCGCCGCCGTACCGCGATTACGTGCGAACTCCAGGCCGAGCGCGGAATGAAGACAGCGTCATCGCCTACAGTCGGGCGCTCGCTGATCGTATCGCGGCGGCCACCCGCGGCGACGCGTTTGTCCTGGTTCTCGGCGGCGACTGCAGCATCGTGCTCGGCAACCTGCTCGGCGTGCGGCGTCGGGAGAAGCCTGTGGGACTCGTCTACGTTGACGCTCATGCCGATTTCGCGACACCGCAGGAATCGCGGACGGGATCGGTGGCCAGCATGTGTCTGGCGCTGGCGGTGGGACGGGGCGAGACCCCACTCGCGCGGCTCGATGACGAACCGCTGGTTCGCCCGGACGACGTCGTCCTGATCGGCCGCCGCGACCACGCGGAGCCGTGGTATGGGCACGCGGCGCTGGAAGCAACGCCAATCCTGGATCTGCCGCACCGTGAGGTGGTCTCCCGCGGACTCGCTCGCACCGCCGCCGTCGCGCTGGAGCGTCTCACCCGCCCGGCCGGGGGGTTCTGGATTCATCTCGATGCCGACGTGTTCGATCCCGCCGTCGTGCCTGCGGTTGACTCGCCCGTGCCCGGCGGTCTGAGCCTGGAGCAGGCGGTCGTGCTGTTGACCCCGCTCGTGCGGCACCCTCGAGCGCGTGGACTCGAGTTGACCATCTACGATCCCAGCCTCGACTCCGACCGTGGTAGCGCGGCCCGGCTGGCCGAGTTCTTGAGTCAGATCCTCAGCTAGCCGAGTACCGAACATCGGTTCCGACAGCGGAGGTCCGACGAAACGTCTGGGAACTATCGGCGGAAGTCGTTGGGTTCACGAGAAGTTCCTAACACGCGTGGAGCGATGCGAGCATTGATCGTCGTCGACGTCCAAAACGAATTCTCGCCCGAAGGATTGCGAGCCGTTCCGAACCACGCGGCGGCGCTGGAACGCATCCACGAGCACATCGAGCACGCACGGCGTGACGGCCGGCCGATCGCGTTCGTGCAGCACCACAACAAGCCCCACGAATCGCGGGCCTTCGTGCCCGGGTCGTGGGGCGCCGCGCTCTCTCCCGGCATCGGACCGCAAGCGGGATTCGGACCGGAGCGGCTCGTCGAGAAAGACGTGTTCAGTGCCTTCACCACGACCGACCTCGAGAATTGGCTGCGCAGTCACGGCGTCGGCGAAGTGCTAATCGTCGGGTTTTACGCCCACATGTGTGTGTCGACCACGGCTCGGGAAGCGTTGGTGCATGGGTTCGACGTCGCCGTTGATCCGGAAGCCACCGGCGCGCGCGACCTCGAGGACCCGTGGCTCGGGCGGCAGTCCTCCGACGAAGTTCGTCGCGCCGCGCTGTTACACCTTGTGAACATGGGCGTGACCCTCGCAGCGGCACCGGTCAGCAACGGACGACGGGGGGGGCTTGGCGGCTGGCTCGCCTCGGCTCGCGCCGCTTCGCTGCAGTTCCTCCGCGCCAACCGGGCGCGTCTGTGATGCGCGCTCGCGCCAGGGGAAGCGGCTAGGTGGCGAGGGCGCGGCAGCGCTCCGTCGTCGCTTCATCCGCCGGAAACATGCACTCGATGTGCAGCTCGTCGAGCGTGACGTCGCGGGGCGTCCCGAACGTGGCGATCGTCGAGAAGAACCGCAGCTCCTCGCGGCCCTTGCGGAACACGACGGTGAGCAGCGGCGAAGGCGTCGCCCCTAGCTCACGGGTGCGCCACGCTGAGGGAATCCCGGGGTAACGAAGAGCCTCCTCGAGTAGCGCGCGTGCCTTCATGTCCGACGGCACGGCCGCGATTGCATCGTGCAGGTGCCGGATGAGGTCGCCCGCCACCTCTTCCCAGTTCGCGATCACCGCGCGCATGTCGTTCGGGTCGAACACTTGCCGCAGGATGTTGGTGTGTGCCGTCCCACCGCGCAGATAGTCGAACAGGCGCGGCCCCGCGCGATTCGTCTGGACCAGGTCCCAATAGCGATTGATCACCAGAGCGGGGAACGGCTCGTGATGCTCGAGCATGAGATCGATGGCGTGACGAATTTGGGCCAGCGCAGGGGTCTCTAACGCGGTCTCGGGATAGTGCGGCGCGAAGCCCGCGGCCACGAGCAGCGCGTTGCGCTCGCGCAGCGGCATGCCAAGTGTGTCGGCCAGCCGAGTGATCATCTCGCGGCTCGGCTGCGCTTTGCCCGTTTCCACGTAGCTGAGATGTCGCGCGGAGACATTCGCTTCGAGCGCGAGCTCGAACTGGCTCAGCCGGCGCGCCGTGCGCCATTCGCGCAGCAGGTCCCCCACCTGCCCTCCCAGGGCGCGCGTGGCAGGCGAAGCGGAACCGAGGGTCGTCACAGGATGACCTTATGAAAGCGTGCGAGAATAAACCATAACCTCCGAAGTAATTGTTCCCGCCGTGCCCCCGCCTAAGTATCGACACACGACAGCGTACTTTCACGCGGAGATCACATGGATCGCAGGGAATTCCTCACCGTGGCTGGAGCGGGGAGCGCCGCGCTCGTCGGGGGAGTGGTGATACGGGCCATCCCCCGCGGCCGGGACGCCGGCGCCGTTCACGGGTCGCGACGCTACGTCAACACGCAGTCGGGCCGGATCGCCTTCGTGGAACGTGGCAGCGGAGATGCGGCCCTGTTCCTCCATGGATTCCCGTTGAACAGCTTCCAGTGGCGGGGTGCGCTCGAGCGGCTGGCGCCATATCGCCGCTGCCTCGCTCCCGATTTCCTCGCGCTCGGCTACACGGAGGTGGCCCCCTCGCAGCCCGTGGGGCCCGATGCCCAGGTCGCGATGCTCGTGGAGTTTCTCGACGTCCTCGCGGTGCCCACGCTCGACGTCGTGGCGAACGATTCGGGCGGCGCGGTCGCACAGCTTCTGATCGCGCGCCATCCTGAGCGTGTTCGCACCCTGTTGCTCACCAATTGCGACACCGAAATCGACAGCCCGCCCCCAGCCCTGCTGCCCGTCATCGAGCTTGCTAGGCGCGGCAAGTTCGTCGATGACATGCTGGCGCCATGGCTTGCCGACAAGCGCTTGGCGCGTTCCGCGCAGGGAATCGGCGGGCTGTGCTACGCCGACCCGACACATCCAACCGACGCGGCGATCGCGACGTACTTCGAACCGCTCGCCAGCTCGCCGCGGCGCAAGGCGCTGGCGGATGCCTACGCGATCGCGCTCGAACGCAATCCGCTCGCGGGGATCGAGCCGGCGCTCAAACGCAGCATTGCGCCGACCCGGATCGTCTGGGGCGCGGCCGACTCAATCTTCTCGCGACAGAGTCCCGATTACCTGGACCGCACGTTCGGCAATTCACGCGGCGTGCGCCGCCTGGAAGGCAGGAAGTTGTTCTGGCCGGAGGAGCTCCCGGACGTCGTCGCTGAGGAAGCGCTCCGGCTGTGGGATCCGTCCAGCATCGATCAACCACGGAGGTAGCCATGTCTACAACCCGCTGCGCCGCTTGCAACGAAGATCTCGGGGCCAAGCCGATCACCTTGAAGATTCGCGGCACCGCCGTCCAGGTGTGCTCCGACCAGTGTGCCGCCACGCTCAAACGTCAGAAGGAGAGATGAAACGATGAGCACGACTGAGTTGCAGCGGAACAACGGTATCCGCAAAGGAAAGGTGCAAACGCCGTCGGGCGGCATTGCCTACGCGGAGCAGGGCACAGGGCCTGTGGCGCTGTTCGTTCACGGGGTGCTTCTCAACGGCCACCTGTGGCGCCATCAGCTGAACGCGCTGTCGGACATTCGGCGCTGCATCGCACCCGATCTCCTGGCGCATGGGGACACGGAGATTGCCGCCGATCAGGACGTCTCCGTCACCTCCAATGCCGAGATGCTGCGGCAGTTTCTGGACGCGCTCCGGATCGACCAGGTCGATTTGGTGGGTAACGACTCGGGTGGCGGCATCGCGCAGATCTTCGCCGCGCGGTATCCGGAGCGGGTGCGCAGCCTGACCCTCACGAACTGCGACACGCACGACAACTGGCCGCCCGAGCCCTTCAAGCCGTTTCTCGCGATGGCGGCGAACGGCGGTCTGCCGGGGACGCTCGACGCGATGCTCGGCGACAAAAACGTCTATCGCGCACCCCACGCACTTGGACCTGCGTACGAGCACCCCGAACGCGTCACGGATGAGACGATCGACGCCTACCTCCAACCGCTCGTCCGAACGGCGCAGCGCACGCGCGATCTCCAGCGCTTCCTGGCGGCGTTCGATTCGGCGCACACAGTTCGTGTCGAGCCGCAGCTCAAGCGTCTCGAGGCGCCGACGCTGATCGCGTGGGGAACGGATGATATCTACTTCGATGTGAAGTGGGGGAACTGGCTGGCCGCGACCATCCCCGGGATGCGCCGGCACGTGCGGTTCAAGGGCGCCCGCATCTTCTTTCCCGAAGAGCGGCCGCAGGAGTTCAACCGCGAGCTGCGAAGACTGTGGACTGAGGCGTGAGCCGATTGCTCGGACCGGCCGCGCTGGCGGTCGTGATGGCGTGCGTGCCCACCGCGGGAGCCGAGATCGGACTCGCGGTGGGGACGCGCGCGCCGGCCGTGCGCCTTCCCGCATTGCAGTACGGGAACGACACGCTCGATCTGACCGCGTACATTGGCCGGCAGGTCGTCGTGCTCGCGTTCTGGGCGTCCTGGTGCCCGCAGTGCGAAAGACTCGAGCCTGCAATCAGGACGGCGCATGAGCGATTTGGCGCGGACATTACCTTCATCACCATCGCCGTCCCGCAGAGTCAAACGCCGGAGCGCGTGCGCCGCTACATCGCGCGAAACCGAATGCCCGGGCTGTGGGCCTTCGATGCGAACAAGACGGCGATTACCGCGTTTCGAGTGCCCCATCCGGCGTACGTCGTCGTGATCGACCGCTCTGGAACGATCGCCTACACCGGCGTAGGTTCGGACCAGGACATCGCCGCCGTCCTGGCCGCGCTCGACGCGGGTGGTCAGTTTTCCGTCGTTAGCTCGCCCCCGCCGCTGCAGCCGGCGAACTGATCTAGACCGAGGGGCGGCGCGGCGCCACGCGCGGCCATCCGGTTGACGGTTAGATCCGGCAGTCATAACCGTCATACATACGGGCCCCAACGGACACCAGGGCACCAAGGAGCCGTCATGGGCGTCGCGAAGAAACCCAACTTGGAGGATAGCCAGCTCGTCGCGGCTGCACGCGCTGGTGACCAACGGGCCTTTGCCTCGCTCACGGAGGGGTACCGCTCCGAGTTGCAGGTGCACTGCTACCGAATGCTCGGTTCCCTGGAGGACGCGCAGGACCTGGTCCAAGAGGCACTGCTCCGGGCGTGGACACGCCGAGAGAGTTTCGAGGGCCGTTCCACGTTCCGTGCCTGGCTGTATCGCATCGCGACCAACGGGTGTATCGACTTTCTCGAACGGAGCAAGCGACGCCACCCGCATCGCGACACCGTCACGAGCCTCCCGCTCGACCTCCCCTGGCTTCAGCCATACCCTGACCACCTCTTGGAGGAGCTGGCGTCGAGCGACGAAGGCCCCGACGCGCGGATCGTCACGAAGGAGACGATCGAGCTCGCGTATCTCGTCGCGCTCCAGTTACTCTCCCCCAGCCAGCGGGCGGCGCTCATCCTCTGCGACGTGCTCGACTGGTCTGCTCGTGAGGTGGCGGTGCTGCTGGAGACCACCGTCCCTTCGGTGAACGGCGCCTTGCGGCGCGCCCGAGAAACGCTGAAGAAGTATGGTCCCTCACGAGGGCCCGAGTGGAAGCCGGGCGCGGACCCTGCTCAGCAGGAGCGGGTGCTCTTGCAGCGTTACGTAGAAGCAGGCGAGCGCGGGGACGTGGCGGGCCTTGCCGCCTTGTGTCGAGAGGACGTGCGGTTCGCGATGCCCCCGGAGGCCGGGGTCTGGGCGGGCCGTGACGTCGTGGTACAGGGGTGGAGGGACGGCGGCTTCGGCTCTCCCTCTTTCGGCACATCGCGTTGCATGGTCACTCGGGCCAACCGGATGCCGGCGGTTGCGAGCTACGTTCGCGCGCCAGGCGAAGCACAGTTCCGCTTCCTGGCGTTGGACGTCCTCGCCATTGAGGGCGGGCTCATCGTCGAAGTAATCGCGTTCTCCGTCCCAGGGTTGTGCAAAGCCTTCAACCTCCCCGAAACACTTTGAGTGCCCCCGCCTCAATCACCATCACGCCAGTCCGCGTTGCCGACCTGCTCGCCGAGGGCGAGCGGATGCCGGTCTACGTGCACGTCATCGACCATCCCGATGCGCGCGTGCTGGTCGACACCGGCATGACCGAGCTGCACCCGGCGGTGGCCGACCTCGATCCCCGCCTCCGTCCACTGAGCGAGCAGGACTTCGACCTCGCCGGCATCGACATGGTCGTCAACACACACCTGCACTTCGACCACTGCGGCGGCAACCACCTCTTCGCCGGCAGGCCGATCTACGTCCAGCGTCAGGAACTCGACGACGCGCGCAACCAGGACGACTACACCATTCGCGAGTGGGTCGAGGCGCCCGGCGTGCGGTACGTGCCGGTCGACGGCGAACTCGAGCTGCTTCCCGGGCTCCGGCTCGTTCCCGCGCCGGGCCACACCCGCGGCATGCAGGTCGTCGTCGTCGAGACTGCCGGGGGGGGGCGCCCGGTCGTCGTTGGCGGCGACGTGGCGGTGTGGTTTGGCGAGCTCGACGAGCCGCACACCGAAGGCCAGCTCCGGGTGCGCGCGCTCGACCCCGAGCTGGTCTGGCTCGCGCACGAGCACGAGCCCTGGCGACCCCGCAGCGATTGGGCTTGAGCTGCTCCCAACGGATTCAGACAGGAGGTATCGATGACCTCTGCTGCCTCGCCTACCCCGCGTTCGGCTACGGCGACGTCCCGCAAGGCACTGCACATCACGCTCTGGGTGCTCCAGGTGCTGCTCGCCTGCTTCTTCGTGATGGTGGGCTATTCCCACGCCCTCATGCCCTTCGACGAGATCGCACAGCAGGCTACCTGGATGAATGACGTGCCACGCTGGCTCAGCCTGTTCATCGGCTATGCCGAAATTGCGGGTGGGCTGGGGCTCATCATTCCAGCGGCGACTCGCAAAGCGCCTTGGCTGACGCCACTGGCCGGCCTCGGGTTGGCAACCATCATGATCCTGGCGATTCCGTTCCACGTTCTCAAAGGCGAGGCCAGCGTGATCTGGATGCACGCGCTGATTGCCGCGGTGGCGGTCTTCGTCGCGTGGGGACGATGGCGTAAGGCTCCCATCGCTGGGCGGTAGCTATGGGGTGGGCATTTCGACTGTGAGGCTTTTTCCGGCCTCAAACCGCGACGAAGTCCCAGTTCAGTCGTCTGCAAGCCATCTTAAATCTCTCTTCATCATCAATTCATTCCTCCATCAGCACAATCTCTAACCAGAGCTCCGGAGAACCCGTCCAAGGCCCGAGCAAATGAATGAGCTCACAAGGTTGAGCTGGCTACGTATCTACCTGAAGTTGCTCGCCGCCGGGTTCCTGGCGGCGTTTATTCCCTGGATCACGCTCATTCTCCTCAACGCGCCGATCCTCGCACCCGCCAGTGCGCTGGCGCCGCTGCTCCGATTCCAACCCTACAACCCTTCGTACGAAGCCATGATGGCAGCTGTGCACATCGTGTGGGCGGTGATGCTCTGGCGTGCAGCTTCGAGCCCCGAGCAACACACGCTCTTCATTGATTTCACGATCTGGGCGAACGTCGCTCACGGGATCGTCATGTTGATCGCCACCCCCCTGCAGAAGAGTGTCTTCATGGCGTTCATCGAAGGCATCCCGCTACTGGCGATCGCTGCAATACTCTGGTGGCTGCGGCCGAGACCAGGGTTGAGCCGTGTCCCCAAGGAGGTCATATGGAGCAGTACACACCAGACTTCACCGTCAATGTAGAGGGAGTGAAGGGGTCTTGTCCGGCGGGAGAGAAGTACGCCAAGCAACAACTTGCCGCCAGGACGATTCCCGTGCTGTCATGTGAAGGCCCGTGCATTCGTGGCGAAATCGCGCGCCTCGCCGCCAACATGATTACCCAAGACGAGCCACGGCTCGCCCGTGCGTGTCATGCGGAGACGTTCTTCGTCCCTCATTCATCCATGGCCTCCTGGATCAAGCGGGCCGACAAGACGGTTATGATCGACGGCTGCTTCCTCAAATGCCACGGGCGCATCCTGAAGAAGTTGGTTCCCGAGGACAAGGTGATTCACATCGATGCGTTGCCCTTGTACAAGAAATACAACGACGTCTTTCTGATGGATGATGTGCCGGAACCGGAGCGAAAGGCGGTCGCGCGCCAAGTAGCCGACAAGATCATCAGCCAGTTGCGGCATGCAGGCCACGTTCCCGTGACGGCGTGAACGCCTCCATGCCGGAGGCACAACCATGCCCTTCTATCTGAAACCCCGAGACATCTTTTCGGACACGAGCGCGATCCGCTCCGCCCTGATTGTGCCGTGTCGATTCTGCCCGGCCGCCAGTTGTGCCGTCCGGGAGCACAAGCCCTACTTGCAGCTGTGGCGCAGCTTCTTGAGGACGCCGTCGTATGAAGCCCATATCCGCGCCCTGAAAGCCCGGCTCGAGAGCAGAGGCATCAGCACGACCGTATTCGACAGCAAGTGGCCTCACCACTTCGTGATGTGCATGTGGCCGGCTCGCCGGCGAGCCGAACTGTCGAAACGTGTCGCCGGCTATGATGAGGCGATCGTGTTGGGCTGTGACGCGGCGGTGCAGACTGTGCGTTCGGCCTTGGCATCCACCGAGTGCCGAGTCGTCCCGGGTATGGAGGTGGAGGGCGTCATGAACGTCACGCCGACGGTGCGTTTTCCTCTTAGTGTTCGGCTCGAATTGAGCGGGGTCAGTCGCGTGACGCAGAATTAGGTCGCGACCGCTCAGACGGTGTAGTCCTCGACGCCGTGGGCCGTTGGCCCGGCCACGCCTTTTGTGACACTTTTCCCAACGCATGACCCTCGATTGGCTCCACCTCATCATCCTCCTCGGCGCCGTCCAGGGCGTCATCCTGGCCGCCGTCCTCGCAACCAAGCGAACGAACCGCACCGCGAACCGCCTGCTCGCCGCGGCGATGCTCGGCTTTTCCATCTATCTGCTCGACTCGGCATACTATGCCGCAGGCCTCGAGCAGCGCTTTCCTCACTTCTTCGGCATCGCATATCCGATGCCGCTGCTCTACGGACCGGTGATCTACCTCTACGCCGTCACCGCCAGCGACCGCACCCGACGACTCACCTGGCGCGACGGATGGCATTTCCTGCCGTTCGCGGCGGTGATTGTCGCCGGGCTGCCGATCTATCTCATGAGCGGCGCCGGAAAGATCGCGCTCTACCGCCGGATGCAGCAGGGCTATCTCCCGACGCTGCTGCGCATCGCCGATCCGCTGAAATACGTGTCCGGCATTTCGTACGCGGCGGCCACGCTCCTCTTCCTGCGCCGCCACCATGCCCGCATCAAGGACAACTACTCGTCGATCGAGCGTGTGAATCTCGCGTGGTTGCTGTGGCTGGCGGTCGCCGCCGCCGCGATTTGGGTCCTCGCGACCGTCTCCAACGTTACGCACCAGGGGGGGCGGGATGACCTGGTCGCTCTTGCGCTCGCCATCGTGGTCTACGGCATCGGTTACCAGGCGCTGCGCCAGCCGGAGATCTTCGACTTCACCGCACGCGATTACCGCCCGGCGATGCCGGTGAACGAGACTCCCGCGGAGCCGCGCTATGAGCGCTCAGGGCTCACCGAGCGCGAGGCCGCCGCGCTCAAGGATGCCGTGCTGCGCGTCATGGAGTCGGACCGGCTCTATCAGAACAGCGAACTCACGCTCGCCGACCTCGCCGAGCGTCTCGGCACCACCCCGCACAAGCTCTCCGAGGTCTTGAACTCGCAGCTCGAGCAGACCTTCTACGACTTCGTGAACGCCTACCGTGTCCGGGACGTCCAGCGCCGCATCGTGGACGAGCGTTGGAAGAACCTGACCATCCTCTCGCTCGCCCTGGAAGCGGGTTTCGCCTCCAAGTCCACCTTCAACCAAGTCTTCAAGCAGCACACGGGAAGGACTCCCTCGACCTACCGCAGCTCGCTGAGCCGGTAGGAGTCCAATCCGTTCGGCTCGGACCGCCGGTCCCACCGGACCGGACGACTCGCCACCCCTCCTGCCGTACTCTCCCCTGTGCGTAACCGGCCGGACGACCGGCCTCACGTTCACCACAAGGAGGACACATGCGAGTAGCGAAATGGGCCGCCGTGATCGTCGCGGCGGCTGGATTAGCGGTGTGGGGAGGGTGCGACACCCTGAATCCCAGCGAACCGGGAAACCTGGTGCCGCCGACCGTGGCCGAAGACGCGAGCCTCCCCGCCATCGAGATGAACGGATCACGCTTCCATCTCGAGACGATGGGCAACCCGGCGAACCCCGTCATCATCTTCTTGCACGGCGGGCCCGGCGGCGACTACCGTGGCCTGTTGCGCATGGCCGAGCGCTTCAACGGCTACAGCCTGACCGACGAGTACTTCCTCGTTTTCTGGGACCAGCGCGGCTCAGGGCTCTCCACGCGGCACAACCGGGATGTGCTGACCCTGGACATGTACACGTCCGATCTGAACGCCTTGATCGA
Organism: Gemmatimonadota bacterium; assembly: GCA_050264615.1. Taxonomy (GTDB): domain Bacteria; phylum Gemmatimonadota; class Gemmatimonadetes; order Gemmatimonadales; family GWC2-71-9; genus 20CM-2-65-7. The sequence continues at coordinate 10,083 of JBLNGI010000096.1, read as the reverse complement.
CCGCTATTCGCCGGGCCGCCCCGTGATCTTGATCGGCGTCTCCTGGGGCGGGATGTACGCCACGAGCTACATCAACCAGTACCCGCAGCGCGTCGCCGGCGCTGTGCTGGTCGAGCCCGGTCCGCTCGACGGCGCCACCTTCGAGCGTCTCAAGAACGATCTGGTCGATATCGACCTCGGCGCCGAATGGCTCAACGACGCCGCCTGGAGCAGCCAGTTCCTGTCGCCCGACGATCACGCGCGCATGGATTACGAGCGACTGCTCGGCCTCAAGGAGTCGCAGCCCCGCTCGCACCAGGACATGAACAACCCCGAGCCGATCTGGCGGATGGGCGCCGCGGCGGCGCGGTACATCCAGGAGGACGGCCAGGACGCGAACGGCGTCGCCGTCTACGACTTCACCACAAACCTCGCGCGTTTCACGACCCCGGTGCTCTTCATCGCCGGCTCGCTCAGCGAAGTGCTCGGTCCCTCGCTCCAGGTGCAGCAGGTGCAGTGCTATCCCTCGGCGACGCTGTCCGTCGTGGACGGGGTGGGCCATGACGTCGCCTGGGTGAGGACCTCGGAAGTGCTCGCGCGGGTGCGCGTCTATCTCGACGCATTGAAAGGAGCTTCCCAATGATCACGAATCTGCGTGCCCTGGTGGGCATTGCCCTGGCGGCGCTCGTGGCCCGCGACGCCGCGGCCCAGTGGAACGTCGCCCGCTTCGAGCGCGGCGGGAATCGTCTATACGCGAATTTCGGGCTCGATCCGGCCCTCGTCTCGAGCCTGGGGTACAGCCGTGTGGTCCCGATGTTCGGCCATCCGGTGAAGCTCGCCGCCGATATCGGTATCGGGGCGGCGGGGTTCGAGCTCAGTGATTTCCGCGCGCGCTTGCAGGCGCACACGGCGATCGTGCGCTGGCGGTCCCTGTACGTGACGGGGAACGCCACGTTCATCACCCGCGGCACCGAGAACACGATCTACCGCGGCTTGAACTTCGGGTCGGATTTCACGGGCACGGTGGGGATGTATCGCCGATCGTGGTTCGCCGCCGGCGAAGTCGGCTTCGACAAGGCGGTCATCACGCATATCGCGCATAGCGATTGGTACCGGCAGTTCTATCCCGGCGCGAAGGACGGCTGGTATCTCAACGCCGGCGGCACGTTCCACTACGGGTTCGCGGCCGGGGCCTCCCTGGGCGCGGTCGAGCTCTTGGGACGCGCCGGGTGGCAACGCACGGAGGATTACAAGGATCTGATGCCGCCGATGTACGCGAGTCTCGGTTTCGGAGTCGGATTTTGACGAGGCTTTCAGCGAGACACCGAGGTCGCGCTCCTCGGTGTCTCGTTTGCGCTCGCATGGGCTCTATCGGACGAGCACGGTCGCGGTATCGGCGAGCCGCTCGTGCCGCGCGATCAACTGCGCCCGCCCACGCGCGACCGCCGTGAAGACGACGTAGTTCGGTCCTTGCACGTCGATGCGAATCACCGTCCTGGCTCCCGCCAGCTCCCAGATGATCGGTACGAGGATGTCTCGGCCGAGAGAGTCCCGCACGATCGCGGACACCGAGCCTGAGTCGCCGAGCGCCACGCGCTGCCGATCGGGTTCCACATCGATGGTCGTCGCGGTTCCGATCGGTGGCGGCGGAGGCGTCGAGTCGCCCGGGGGTGTACTGTCCAACCCCGCGAGCCTCGCGGTGCACAACAGCGTGATCGACGCGTCGATGGCTCCCGTGCCGGGGGCGGTGATCTCCCAGCTCGAGGTGGGCAGGCACGGCGAGCCGCTGGGTGGAATCACCCACAGTTCGTAGAGCCCCTCGGGGACGCGGGTCAACTCGAACCGACCATCGCCGCCCGTGACCACCGTGCCGACGAGCTCCCGCAGGTACAGGGTCGTGTCTGGCGGTGCGGCGGGATCGGGCACGACGTGATGGATCTTCAGCGTGATGTCCGGCACGGGTATCGTGTCCCCGGTCGCGTCCCAGCGCAGGACGAGACCGCGGACGGTCCCGTTCGCCTCGGGGTCGCCGGGCGCCACGGCGAGGGTCGAGCCATGGCCGTCGGGCGGCGTCACGGGCTTGCCGCCATCACAGCCGGCGGCGATCAGAGCGACGGCGATCGCGGACAAGCCCGCAAGCCGCACACGAGGTATCCTGTACTTGCTGAACATCGGTCAGCCTCCTGCAGAGGGTGGTTGCGAAGCAGTCAGCCCTTCCTCAACAACCGCCACCGCCGGCGGCGAGTCACCGGTGACCCCAAGCACCCTTTGATGGTTGAACTACACGAGGCGATGACCGACGCCGATGCGATCAGCCGCGTCCTGGACGGCGATCCGAACGCGTTTGCAGTGCTGGTCGGCCGGTACGGCGACGCCTGCGCGCGGTTCGCGCGCAGGATGCTGGGCAGCGAAGTGGACGCGGAAGACGCGGTCCAGGAGAGTTTTCTGCGCGCGTATCGTGCGCTCGGCGCCTACCACCATCGTGATAGATTCCGGGCGTGGCTGTTTCGCATCGTCGCCAACCAATGTCGGACGGTCCTGGAGCGACGGCGCCGGGAACGCCGCTGGATCGCAACGGACGACATCGCGAGTGCCGGCGCCGTGGTGGAGTCCGGAGCACGCCGAGCGGAGGCCGCGGATGTGTTGGAGCGCGCGCTCGCGCAACTCAACCCGGTGTTCCGCGAGGCCCTGTTGCTCAAGCACGGTGAGGACTTAGAGTACCGCGAGATGGCGGAGATCACGGGCGCCAGCGTTTCTGCGCTCAAGATGCGCGTGAAGCGCGCGTGTGAAGCGGTGCGCCCCGCGCTGGAGGCATGGTGGCATGAGCGGCGCTGACTGGCAGACGCTCGCGCAGCGGTTCCACGAGTGGTACCGGGGGACGCCGGTCGACGCCGACGCGCGGACCGAGCGGATCCTCGCCGCCGTGCGTCGGGTCCGCCCGCCGGTGCGGACGCGGTGGCAGCGCCTGCCCGTCGGCGCTCGCTGGGTGGCCCGGGCTGCCGTCGCCGCCGCGTTGGGGGGATTCGCCCTCGGCGCGCAGTCCTGGCTGCGCGCCCGCACGCCGTCGTCTCGGGCGGAGGCGGTCCGATTCGTCTTCGTCGCCCCCGGCGCGTCGCACGTGGCGCTCGTCGGAGATTTCAACGGGTGGGACGCCGAGGCGACGCCGATGCGCCGTGGCGCACCAGAAGAACCGTGGGTCGTCACGGTCCGGTTGCCCCGCGGACACCGCGTCTTCACCTACGCCTTTATCCTGGATGGCGCGCGCTGGGTTGCCGACCCGAACGCGCCGCTCGCGTCAACTGACGATTTCGGATCAGCCACGTCGGTACTCGTGCTCCGGGACCGGAGCGGGAGGGTGATGTGATGACACGCATCGGTCAGCGCGCGATGAGCGTGATACTGTGCATCGGGCTGTGGCGAACGGCGTTCGCGCAGCGACCGGCGGACCCGCTCGCCGAACGGCTCGACTCCGCGACGGCCAGCGCCCTCGGGCGCCTCATCGATTCGGTGAGCGCGCAAGGCGTGCCGCGGGAGCCGCTCGTGGCGAAGGCGCTCGAAGGCGCCACGAAGGGGGCCCGGGCCGACGTGATCGTGGCTGCGGTGCAGCGGCTCGCGTCGTCGTTGGCCGAGGCGCGTTCGATGCTCGGACCCGCCGCGACTCGAGATGAACTCGTGGCCGGCGCGAGCGTGTTGCGCGCCGGGGTCCCGGGCGCCGGGTTACGAGAGATGCGCGCGGCGCGGCGCGGCCCGCTCACCGTGCCCCTCGTCGTGCTGGGCGACTTGCTCGCGAGAGGAGTCCCCGCCGGAAAAGGGCTCACGCTGATGACGGCGGCCTGCCGGAGCGGGGTCTCGGATCAGGACCTACTCCAGGTGCGCGACCAGGTGCGCGCGGATATTCAGGCCGGCGCCGGACCGGCGGCGGCCGCCGAACTCCGCCTCCAGGGTGTTCTCAGGGGGCCGTCCCCCTCGGTATCGCCGATCGAGGTGCGCCCGTCGGGCGCCATCGCGGTCGATAACCATGGGGACACCCACCTGCACCCGGCGCTTCTCGTGCAGCGCGGGTCCGCTCGCTTCGCGGCGGAAGCGTACGGCACAGCTGGTGGATCCGCGCCCGCCTACAGAGGGCTGCACGTTTCGGCAGAGGGTAGCACGGGGGTGTCCGATCGCCTGAACGGCGTCCTCACGCTTCAGGCGTCTCAAGCAGTCCCGGTCTTGGGGGCGTCCCAGACGCTGTTCGACGGCACGGCCCAGCTGCGCAGCCGGAACAACGACGGTGGCGCGTCGATCGCCGCTGGTGGCCGGCGCGTCACGAGCGCACCCGGCGGAGCGCTGGGCCTGTACGCTACCGGTGGTGTATGGCGCCAGGTAGGATCCGCGCACGTTCAGGTGGAACTCGAGTACGGGGCACTCCCCCTTATCGAGACGACGGCGCAGATCATCGACACCGTGCCTCTACCTCCCTTTTCGGCTGACACGGGCCGGCCGTTTCTGGCATCAGGCACGACGGCCCGCGTGACTGTGGTCTTCAATGGGGGCCGCGAGCAGTTCGACATGGCTGGGGGCGTGGTGCACGGCGTCGGACCTCAAGCGCGCGGGTGGGTGCAGGCGATGGCGACGATTCGCGTCACCCCCATCGTCGCGCTCCTCGCGGGCGTGGGCAACCGCGGACCCGAAGAGTACCACTTGGGGGCGCTGGCCCGATTCGCCCAGCTGGGGTTCCGACTCGAGCTCCCGTCGCGCGTGGTGCGCCCTGCCTCTGGGGCGGCGGCGACACCTCTCTCCGCACCGCGCTTCGCGCTCGAGGCCCGCGGCGGTGCTCGCCACGCCTTCCGCGTGTGGGCGCCCGCCGCGCGCACGGTCGAGCTTGCCGGGGACATGACAGGTTGGGCGTCGCTGAGTCTGTCGCGTGAGATATCGGGGTGGTGGACCATCGAGATCGCCCTCGCACCTGGTCTGCATCAGCTCAGCATGAGAATCGATGGGGGTTCGTGGGTAGCACCTCCTGGTCTCGCGACCACCGGCGACGGGTACGGTGGCCTTGTCGGCGTCGTGGTGATTGACTAGCCACACTCGCCCACGGCGTGCGCGACCTGGCCATTCGCTGGATCAGATCGGCTACTTGGGCCGGCTTCGTCGGCCTCGCCGCCTACCTGCTCGCCACGCGGGTCTTCGAACGCTTCGGCTGGTCCGTCCTCCCGGTGAATGTCATTGCGCTGCCCGGACTCGTGTTGAGTGCCCTCCTAGGCGCCTCGGTTCACGGCGCGGGGTTCGGCGACGCCCGCGACTTCCTGGTGATCCCACTAGGTTGCGGCCTGTTCTGGGGGACGATCGTGTTCGGAGTGAGACTGGTCATCACCAAACGTCATCCCGGGAAACAGACCATACCTTGACCCGCGTTGGGACCGGAGGCGCCCGCACCGTGTAAGGCCTCGAGGCCGTGAGGATCGTGGCGGACATCAGGCGTCGCACGCCTAACGTACGAGTGGTGGTCATCACGTTAGGGGAGACGGAAGCCGAGGTCATCCAGTTGGCTGAGGCGGGAGTTGCCGGCTATGTCCTCTCGGACGGATCGCTGGACGATCTCATCATCGCCGTGGAGAGCGCGGTGCGAGGCGAGTTGTACTGCCCTCCCCGCGTGGCGTTCACGCTCCTGCGCCGGTTGAGCGCGATCGCTGCTGAGCTGAGAGACGCTGGGCAAGAGGTAACTCACAGTCCGCTCGGCACGTGGACGGGTCGCGAACGCGAGATTTTACAGTTAGTCGATCAGGGAATGACCAACAAGGCGATCGCGCGAGGCCTTGTCATAGAATTGGCAACGGTGAAGAACCACATACACAACATTCTCAAGATGCTGCACGTGCATAAGCGTATAGATGCATCGACGTGGTACCGGCGGGGCGGTTTTCATCTCAAGCTGGAGCCCCAGCAGTACTCCCCGGGCGGGGCGAAGCAAAAGCCCCACCGTGAGAGCCGCGGTGAGGCTTGAACATCACTTAAATCGGGACGGCGGGATTTGAATGCAACGGCCCCGATGCGGGGCCGTTGTTCTTTCGGCACTTAGATGTGCCATCGCATCGCATTAGCAGTCATCGGCAGTTATGGACCGGCAAACATTACGGCAAACATGATCGGACTTCCCGCCGCGCTCGATCTGCGCTCCTCGCGAAGCAGATCCATTGCGCCAGCGGCACTCAGAGTGAGCGGCGGGGCGCGCTTTCTTGAAAAAAGGGGTAGGATGTCTTCCCATGGTCAGACCAGTTGCATTTGCGCCCGTGAGTCGATCGGTCGTGTGATCAGGCATGCCATGTGTCATGTGGCGGCGCTTTTGTGCGCGGTCACGCCGGTAGCCGGACAGGTCCGGGGCGTCTATCCGCTCGGCATGAGCGCGGTCAATGCGGGATCACTCTTCGGCCCTGGGGCGACGTATGTGAACGCGTTCCTCTTCTACGCGCGCGACGAACTCCGCGGCGCCAACGGGGAGCTCGTGGCGACCGGCAAGCAGACGGTCCTCATGGACCTCAACACGATCGCCTGGGCCAGTCGGAAGCCGGTTCTGTTCGGTGCGCGCATCGCGGCGGCGGCCACCCTGCCGATTGCCAACAACTCCCTCACCTCGGATGCGCTCGGCCCGCAGAGCGGTGGAGGCGGTTTCGCCGATTCGTACTACCAGCCGCTGATGCTCGGCTGGCAACTGTCCCGCGCCGATATCAAGGCGGTCTACGGATTCCTCGCGCCGACCGGCGCCTTCGACGCCGGACGCACGGACAACGTGGGCTCGGGCTACTGGACCCACGTCGTGTCCTCCGGGCAGACGGCCTGGCTCACGGCCTCACGGCGCCTCGCGCTCTCCGCCTTCGAGATCTATGAGTTTCACGGGACCCAGGAGGGGACGGGCATACGTCCAGGGCAGACGCTGAGCGTCGACTATTCAGTCACCGGTTTGGCTCCGCTCTCGAAAGAGCTGCAGCTTCAGGCGGGGCTGGCGGGATACAGTCAGTGGCAGACCAGCGCATCCACGGGGCCGGGGGTAGATGCGTCAGCTCGCTATCAAGTCCACGCGCTGGGCCTGAGCGCCGGCCTCCTACTGCCCGGTCGGCGCGTGCAGGTAGGAACCAGGTACCTGCACGAGTTCGCCGCGCGGTCCACCTTCCAGGGATACTCATTCCAGGTGTCGGCCTCGGTGAACTTCTGAGCGTCAGGCGGCGACGCTCGCCGAGCTCGCGCCTCGGGCGAGCAATCGCGCGGTAGGCATGAGGACGAAGAGCCCGACGATCGCGACCACGACCACCATCACCACTACTTTCGCGTCGGCGAATCCGCTGCCCACCACGAGGGCGGCAGCGATGTTGCGCTGCGCCGTTCCCAGCGCAAGCACGCTCCGGGTATCGCGGCCCGGCCCGCCCAGGAGCCAGCCGGTCCCGAAGCCGAGCGCGATGAGCAACAGGCCGGCAATGATGCCGCCGGTGCCGAACACGCTGAGGACGTTGCGCAGGTTCGCCCCGGTGATCGCGACCATGAGCACCGTGAGGCTCAGGCTCGAGAGGCGATTGAGGACCGGCTTGACGCGGCCGGCGAACGCGGGGAGCCAGGCCCGCCCGGCGAGTCCGATGGCGAGCGGCAACAGCATGAGCAAGAACAGCGAGCGTCCGATCTTCCACGGATCGACGGTCACCCCCGGCAGCAGGACCGGGAGCGCGAGCGGCAGGTACACCACCGTCACGACCATCAGCAGGACCATCACCCCCACGCCGAAGGCGACGTTGCCGCGGGCGAGCTGTGCCAACTTCGGGACGAATGGCGCCCCCGCCGCCGAGGCCAGCAGGAGGAGCCCGATGGCGAAGGGCTCCTCGAGCCCGACGAGCCGGCCTAGGCCGATCGCCCCGGCCGGCAGGACGATGAAGTTGGCCACCAACGCGAGGATCACGAGGCGCGCATTGCGCAGGGGTGCAAGGATTTCTCCGACCGAGAGTCCGAGGCCGATCGCGAGCATGCTGGAGAGCACGAACCCCAGCATCGCCACTGGCACCACCGCCTGGAAGAACCCGGCCACTTACATCCCCGCCACGTTGAGCCAGAACTGTTTCAGGCTGTCGGTCCCGCCGAACAGCGTGGTGAACACGGTGGAGTCTACGAGGAGGATGTGCCCGCCGCGCTTCCCACTGGGCGGCATCCACAGGAAGGAGTTGAACTCCTTGTTCCCGGCTGCGGTGAACGGATGGGGCCGCGAGAGGTCGATCGCCTGCGTCGACAGCACTTGGATGACCTTGGTGTCCTTCGCAGTCACCGCGTAGTGAGGCAAGTGCAGGTGATAGTTGAACGTCGTCACGCCGCGCAGCAGTGCCAGCGAGTCCAGATCGCGATAGGCGGTGAGCGGCGCGATCTGATCGGGCTGCCCCTGCACCGTCGCGGGGCGGAGCCCGTACTGGTTGAGCACCGGGACCCCGAGCCCTTTCATTAGAGACCGGGTGTACTGGCCGAACCGCTGCTGGCGCGGAACCAGCTCGTCGCCGTGGTGCTTGTACTCCATCTGGCGCTGTTCCAGCTTGGGCGTGAAGCCCACGTCGTGATGCGGCGCGAGCACGAGACAGGTGTCCTCGCGCTCCAACCAGGCCCCGATCGCATCGACTTCACCCTGGTCCGCCTCCTGCTCGGAGACCAGGTGGTCGAGGCCGAAGATCATCAGGCTGTCGGTGTCCGCGAGGATCCGCTCGTCGATCGGGAGGCGGTAGCCTGCCTGGTCGATCCGCTGATAGACCGCGACCGGATGTCCGGTCGCCTCTTCCACGGTGTCCTGGAAGCTGAGCAGGCTGCGATGGAAGAGCTCCAGGGTTCCCGCGATTCCCTGGAGGAAGTTCATCTTGTCCCACTCCGTCGCCTCGAACCCCGGCCACCCGACGCGCCGGACCTCGGTCATGGTCGAGAAACGGTTGTCGAGCTCCGTGACGTCGCGGTTGGACTCCCAGGGATAGCTCCAGGTCCAGTAGATGCTGAACCGCCGCCGGCCGCGAGTGTAGTCCCGCTTCACGTGCGACTGGTTGTAGGTGCGGGCCCTGCCGTTGGTCTTTGTCATCGGGACTCCGTTCCCCGTCCGGCTCCCCCCCCGGCGAGCCAGGCGAGCGCCTTGAGTCCGGGGAGGAAGAAGTACGCGCCGCCCCGGACGGTCGTGAACGCGGGCAGGCCGGTGATGGTTCGGCGGATCGGGCGCCGGGGGATCTTGAACTCGAGCGTCCCGTCCTGCGTGCCGATGATCGGGTCGCGCTCGTTGCCCAGCTCGTGAAAGTTCCGGTCGTTGATCCACACGTTCTGGGCGAACTCGAACTGACGGATGAGGCTGGCGCAGATCACGAACGCCGCGATGCCGCGCTCCGTGCCGTCGTCGGCGGCGTCCTCTGGCAGGTGCGGGCCGTAGGTCGCCCCGCGCCGGATCATGCGGCGGCGGTTCATGTTCGCGCCGGTGTCCCGGGGGTTCATGCGTCGGATGTGCGAGCCGAGCGGCACCGCATAGCCGTGCGGGTCCTGGGTCCGGTAGTTGAAGTCGTTATTCCGCTTCGGGTCGGCGGCCAGCGCCGGATCGTCCCGCTCCGGGGCGAGCACCAGCGGCGCGCCGCTCCGCCACCGGCCCATCAACTTGGCGGCGATGAGCTCGCGCTCGTCCGCCGTTTTCCCGTGCTGATTCAGGAAATCCCGGAACTTTCCAACGTGCTCTTCGAGCCGCCGGTAGGCCATGAAGCTGCCGTTCCGCGACAGTACCTCGGGCTGGGGCAGCCCGAAGGGCGGCCCATTCTCGTCGGGGTAACCCAGGATGAACTCGCCCGGCTTGAGTGGCGCCCCACTTCCCGGGGTGGATTCCTCACCGGAGCCCTCGATGGCAGGTTGCGACATCCGGTCGCGGTACCCGAAATGGTCGTGAGCGTAGTCGAACGGAGGCGTGGCCTGGAGATCGAGCGTCGAGAGCACGGTCACGCCTGCACAGCGCGCCAGCAGGCGCTCGTGTTCGGCTTGGCAACGCGCCCGTTCCGGCTCATCACGCGCGAAGAGGATCACGATGGCGTGCAGGTCGGGGCTCGCCAGACCACCCACCCACTTGTCTGGATGACTCTCGCC
>JBLNGI010000095.1:0-2715 GCA_050264615.1 Gemmatimonadota bacterium | reverse complement strand
TTGACGGTTCGCTTGACGAGCCGCAGGCCGAGCACGCCGGTGTAGAACTGGGCGTTGGTGTTGGGATCGCCCGCGATCGCGGTCACGTGATGGATGCCGAGCAGGTGGTGAGTTGGCATGGCTGCGTCTCCCGGGGCGCAACAATAGTGCCTAACGGCCAACGTAGCCGCACGACTGGATTCCCGGCACCTATACCTTGTGACACGACCGGCTGACGCGCGCTGTGCTCAACGCAGAGTTGCGACACGGTTTCTAGAACCCTGGCGGTAGTGTTTGGCCGCGGTAGACTAAGTCCATGGCCGTCACCCCAGACGTCGCGCGTGTCGGCATCGAAAAGTCCCTCGCACAGCTCGTAGCCGACCTTCGGTCCGCCGCCGGCGACAACGTGCTCGGCGTCGCGCTCTATGGCGGACTCGCCAAAGGGCGTTTCACTCCCGGCATCTCGGATGTGAACGTGCTCGTTGTCCTGCGCACGACGGCTCTCGCCGATTTGGAGCGACTCGCTCCGGTCCTGACGGGGGCTCGCCGGTCGAGTCGTGTGTCCGCCTTTATCGCTACGCCAGACGACCTGCGCGACGCCGCTCGGTTGTTCCCCGTCAAGATGAGGGATATCCAGCTCGCACATCACGTGTTGTACGGCGAGGTTCCGCTGGCACAGCTGCAAATCGATCGCCTGGCGTTGCGGCAGCGCGCACTCCAGGAGCTGGGCAACATGCGGTTCCGGTTGCGCCAGCGCGCTGTAGAGCGCGGAGCCGACCCGCGCGTGCTGTGGGGTGGAGTAATGCTGAATCTCCCCAAGCTGGCGGTCACGCTCGAAACGATGCTGCGCGCGCGACCTGGCGCCCCGCCCCCGCCCCCGCCCCCGGCCGATCGCGCCAGCGTGTTGCGTGAAGCCGGGCAGGCGCTCGGCGTGGCCCCTCAGAAGTTGGAGCCCTTTCTACATCTCCATCGTCACGAAACGGCACCACCAGACGCCACCGTCCGCGAGCTATTCGACCGCTACGTCGAGCTCGTCGCGGAATTTGCTCAGCGCCTGGCAGCCTCGGAACCGTGAATCCGCTCGATCTCCGCGGACCTGAATTCCTCGCGTTCTACGTGGCGTATGGGGCCGTCGTCATGCTGATTGCCCTTGCGCTCCGGGCGCTGCTCAGCCGGACCGGAGCCGTGACGGCGGGAGCTCCCGGTGAAGGGTGGTATCCCAAGGAGAGCGACGCCTATCGGCTCGCGCTCCTGCGCGGTGGGCGGCAAGAGGTGATTCGCACCGTGCTTGCGCGCCTTGCGGCCGGTGGGCTGATCGTCGTCGGCGATGACGAAGTCAGCCGGATGCCCGCGGCCGATACGGCGGAGCCGAAGCTCGACGAGCTGGAGCGCACGGCGCTGAAGGGGATATCGGGCACCCACAAGATGTATTTGATCTTTTCGACGTTGGAGGCGGTGCTCGCGGACGAGATCGACAAACGCGAAGAGTCTTTGCGTCGCGACGGGCTGCTGCGGCGACCGACCGAGCTGGGTCCGTTCTCATTCTTGCGCTCTGCCGCGGTGGTGGTCATCTGCGGGATGGGTCTTGCCAAGATCGGCGTCGCGCTATCCCGGGGCCGAACCAATGTCTGGTTTCTCATCATCCTGATGGCGCTGTACGCGCTGATCGCGGTCGCGCTGCTCAAGCCGCCGCAAGCGACGCGCGCCGGCGCCAACCTGCTGCGCTGGCTGCGGCAATCGCACGCCGGACTGCGCTCCCTGGTGACCGGCGGCCGGCGTACCAGCGCCGGCGAGGTTGGCCTGGCCGCCGCGATCTATGGCTTCGGTGCACTCACGGCCGTGCACGCCGCCGAGGCGCTGCGGCGCGCCAGCAGCCGCGAACCCACCCACTGGAACAGTGGCAGTGGGTCGAGCTGTGGTGGCGGGGGCGGTTGTGGTGGCGGCGGATGCGGCGGGGGCGGCTGCGGCGGCGGAGGATGCGGAGGCTGCGGTGGTAGCTGATCTCCCATTCCTCGGCGCCGGGCCCAGTTTCCGGCCCGAGTGGCGCTGGGACGTGATTCGCCACCGCGAGGACCTCGGCGCCATCGAGGTGATTCCTGAAGACATCGCCGGGCCGCGGTCGCTCGCCGATATGCGGCGCGTGCGTGCCGCCGTGCCGGTGCTGGTACACGGCATTGGGCTGTCTCTGGGCGGTGCGGAGCCACTCGATGCGGCGCGACTGAGCCACTGGGCTCGCGTTGTCGAGGCGCTCGAGCCCCCGTGGATCTCCGAACACATCGCGTTTACGCGCGCGGCTGGAATGGAGTCAGGGCACCTCCTGCCGTTGCCGTTCACGCACGAAGCGGTGGACACGATCGCGCGCAACGTTCAGCAGTTGCGGGCTACGGTTCCCGGCGTGCCGATTCTGCTCGAGAACATCGCCTACACCCTGACACTGCCCGGAGCCGAGCTGACGGAGGCCGAGTTCGTGCATGCCGTCATCGAGGCGACGGGCTGCGGGCTGTTGCTCGACCTCGAAAACGTGCATGCGAATGCCGTCAACCACGGCTACGACCCTATCGCATACCTCGAGCAGCTGCCGCTGCGGCAGGCCGTGGAAGTCCATCTCGCGGGCGGTCTGTGGGATGGAGACACATATGCCGACACTCATACGCGAGCCGTGCCCGAAGAGTCGTGGGAGTTGCTGGACTGGCTCGCGGCCCGCGCGCCCGTGCGGGCGGTGATTGTCGAGCGCGA
>JBLNGI010000094.1:0-8968 GCA_050264615.1 Gemmatimonadota bacterium | reverse complement strand
CCATGCCGGGGTTGTTCCCGTCGCCGACCCAGACCAGCCACCCTTCGTCGTTGTACTGGAAGGCGCTTCCCGCGCCACCGCAGTCGCCGTTGAATGGCGCCGGCAGCTGCGCGCAGTCCCGCAGGAAGGCTCGGCCGTAGAAGGTACCGACGCGCTCCCCCTGCTGCGCCTGGAACATCTGCTCCGTGCCCTGCTGCCCGGCGCCGTACGTGTACGGCGCGACGTCGAGCCGGGCAATCCAGCTGCGGTTGTGGTCATAGACCACGCCCATTTGCCACGACAGGTCACGACTGCGGGTAATCGGGATATTGAGCGACAGCTCGTGGGTGATGTTGAGCAGCTGACCCGCGTTCTGCCATTGATTCTGGTAGCCGGTGGACGACGATACCGGCACCTGCAGAATCTGCTGGTCGATCTTGGACCGGGCGTAGGTGGCGGTGAGCCCGTAGCGCCCGAACAATTCGAGATCGGCGCCAAGCTCCATTTCGTGGTGCATCTCCGGCTTCAGATTGCGATTGCCCAGCGTGGTCAGGGTGAGCAGCCCGCCGGCGCCGATATTGAACGTCTCGTACTGCGCGCTGAAGTTGGGCGAGCCGCCGGCAGTGCCGTACGACGCGCGCAGTTTCATCTCGTTCACCTGCGGGAGGAACCACCACGACTCCTGCGATGGCCGCCACGCGCCGGACACGCGTCCGAACGTGGCCCAGCGGTTCCCCTCCCCAAACAGCGAGCTCCCATCCCGGCGCACCAGCGCATCCAGGATATAGCGCTCCTTGTATTCGAACGACCCGTGCAGGGATTGGCCAATCTGGCGGACCCTCGTAAACGTCGACGCGACCGATTGATTGCTGGTGACGTTGCCCAGCGAGGTCACGCCTTTCACGGAAAGCGAGCGCCCCTGGCCGCTGTTCAGCTCTTCGTCGCGTTGCTCGAACAAGTACCGGGCCGTAAATCGGGCGTTCAGGTTCTGGGCCAACCTGCGGCGCACCGACGCACTCACATTGGCGTCGACCGCCTCCGCGCCCGCGGCGCCACGGAAAATGAATCCGTTATTCGTCAGCGGGGTGGACGAGGTCGTCCGATACCCCTTGTCTTGAATCTGCGCGAAGCTGGTGCGACGCTGGTCGTATCCAATGCTGCTCGAGAAGTTGAGCCACTGGAGCGGCGTGAAGTTAACCGTCACGCCGCCGATGAAGCGGCTCGCGATATCGTCGCGGAGCGCGTTCTCGAAGCTGTACAGCGGGTTCTCGTTCTGGCCGCCGCCGCCCTGGAGGTTCGGGCGGATGTACAGCCGGCCCAGCGTGTCGCGGGCCAGCGTGTTCACGATCGCCGGCACGCGGGTCAGCCGGAAGAAGGCGTTGTTGCCCCCATCGTTGTTCGCCCCGTCGTCGGCGCTGCGGCTGTAAAATGCGGTGACGCCGACATTCCACGTCGTCCCGATGAGCTGATCGACGTTGGCCCGGAACGAATTCCGCTGGAACCCGTGCAGGAACCGAATCGCGCCGCGCTCCGACAGGTTCGTGGCGCTCACGTAGAAGCGTGTCCCGCCAAACCGGCCGGTCAGGTCGAGGCTGTTCTGGGTGAACGGCTGCGGATCGACCGTCTGCGCGACCGCGTTGTACGCCACCCCGGGCCAGGGGGCCAGCTGGAACTGCTCCTTCAGCACGTTGCCCGTACGACCCGTCACGGCCGAGGGCGAAATCGAGGATCCCGGATCCAGCGGGAAGCCCGGCGCGCTGGGCGCGAAGTCCCCCGGCGTGTTGTTGACGCGCGCGGCCTCGGCGGCGTAGTCGAAGGTGCGGGCGCAGACCGGCTGGCCCGTCACCGACTGGCAGAAGCGCGTGCCGGTCTCGTCGGTGAGCAGGGCGTGAAAGCGCGCGATGCCGAAATCGCGCTCGATGTCGGACACGCCGGCCTCGGTGCGCACCCCGAAGTTGACACCCTCGAGCGCGCGGCTGCCGGTCTTCGTCTTGATGCTGATGACGCCATTGCCCGCGCGTGCGCCGTACAGCGACGCGCCGGCCGCGCCCTTCAGCACTTCTACGCTCTCGATGTCCTGCGGCGAGATTTCCGGCAAGTTGCCGTTGATAAAGACGCCGTCGACGATGTACAGCGGATCCTGGCTGCGGCCGGCGGCATTGAGCGACGTCGGTCCACGCAACACCACGGACGCCTGCGTTCCCGGACGACCGGTGCCCGACACGATATTCGCGCCCACCTTCCCCTGGAGCTGGCGCAGTGGATCGGGAGACGCGAGCGGCAGGACGGAGACATCCACGCGCTGGACTGTCAGCGGCGAGAGCACTTGCCGGGTCGAATCCTGCACGCCCGTGACGACGATCGCTTCGAGCATGTTCGCGTCGGTGACGAGCGCGACATTGACATCATGCTCGCCGGCCGAAAGCACGAGCGTCTGCGAGGACGGCTTGTATCCGATCGCCCGGACCCGGATCGTCACCGTCTGTCCCTGGACGCGGGCGGCCGGAATCGAGATCTGGAATCGGCCGTTCGCTCCGGTGAACACCTGGAGATTCAGCTCGGGGATTTGCACGGCGGCAACCGCGACGAGCTCACCCCGATCGGAGCTGACGGTGCCGCGGACAACCGCTTCCTGCGCCTGGGCCGCGCGCGCACTGCCGGCGAGCAAGCCAAGCGCCGCGACTCCGGCGAAGAATACGCCACGACAAGTGTGGACCATAGAGACATCCTCTCGTGAACTGGGAAAACCACGGTGGCGGGCAGTACGAAACCGGGCGCCTCTCCGTGCGGAAAGGCGCGCGAGAAATACGCAGATATTCACTCGGGCGAGCGTGACGGTCATAACGCCCGGGATTCAGGTGACGGCCTGGAAGCCCTTGAGGCTCGTTCGAGCCTCTTCAAAGGTTATACGCCCCGGCGCAGAAACCGTCAACCCCCGCGGCCACCCTCTTACAGATCGGAGACCGGGTTGCGCCGCGGCCGCCGCGCCCTATCATCTACTACTCTTCGCCGCCCCGGTCCCCGGATATGGCCGGATTATGGCTCGTGTAGTCCACCTCGTCTCTGCAGTGCTGGCTTTCGCCCTCGGAGCCGTGCTGCCCAGGAGCGCGGTCGCCCAGGCCGGGCGCCCCTCCAGCCCCAACGCCCCTACCCTCCGTGGCAGTATCAGCGGACAGGTGATTGACCAGGCGTCGCGCACCCCGGTCGGGGGGGCCAGCGTCGCGTTCCTTGGCACCAAGCACCAGACCGCCACCGACAGCGGCGGCCACTTCTCCCAGGGCGGGTTGGGGTCCGGCACCTACCTGCTTCAGGTCCGGGCAATCGGGTACAGCGCGACATCGTGGGTGTTGCGCCTCGGCGACGGTGAAGTGGTCGAGTACTTGTTCGAGATAGCGCCACTGCAAACCGAGCTCGACCCCGTTATCGTGGTGGCACCGCCGGGTTACGCCGACCGGCGTCTCGGGGAGTTCGAGGAGCGCCGCCGCCGCAGCCAGGGAGTGTTCTTTACGGCCGACCAGATAGCGGCAAGTCATGCCAGCACGCTCCTGGACATGCTTCGCGGCATTCCCGGTGTTCGCCTGGCCTGTCGATCTCAGGCGTGCGTCGTCCAAATGACGCGCGGCGCCAAGGCGACTGGGTGCACAGCCGACTGGGTGGTGGACGGTATTCCGGCCAGCCTGTCGGGTAGCCCTCACATACCCATCATTGGGATCATCGGAATCGAGATCTATCGCAGCGCGAGCGAGGCGCCCCCTGAGTTTCTGAAGCCGGATTCGCAATGCGGCGTCATCGTCATCTGGACCAAGTCGGGCCCCTGACACGCGTTCTTGCTTTCCGGAGCACATTGCTCGCGACGCTGCTGGTCTGGGCACCTGACGCTCGCGCGCAGAGTGGGGATCCGCTGGCCGCGCGGTCAAAGGGTGTCCCCAACGCTCCCGTCACCGTGTACGAGATGGCGGACTTCCAGTGTCCCGCCTGCCGCCTGTTCGCCGTGACCGTGCTGCCCACGCTGGAACGGGAATACGTAGAGACCGGCAAGGTCCGTTGGGTATTCATCAATCTTCCACTGACCTCCATTCACCCCAATGCCATGGTAGCCGCGGAGGTCGCCATGTGCGCGGGCCGGCAGGGGCGATTCTGGCCCACACACGACCTGCTGTACAAGCAGCAGGACGATTGGGCCAAGCTGCCGTCCCCCCAAGCCCGGGACGTACTCATCGCCTTGGCGCAGCGCGCCGGAGCTGATCGAGCGAAGCTGCTGGCGTGCGTGAATGGCGGCACGGCTCGTTCGGAGATCGAGCTGGACGCCCAACGATCCACCCGCTCCGGTGCCCGTGCCACCCCTTCCTTCTATATCGAAGGCGGCCTGATCGAGGGCGCGCCGTACACGCCCGATCCGATGCGTCGCGTACTCGACTCCGTCTACGCAGCCCGCACGCGCCCACAGCAGTGAAGTCTCAGCGCCCCCCCCCGCGCCCTTCTCGCCCCGCGTGGCTGTACCGGCTGAGCGTCCACATGGCCACACGCGCCGCGCCCCTCATCGCCCGGTTCGACAAGAAAGTGGCGCGCGGGCTCGACGGCAGGCGCGGCCTGGCCAGCCGCATGGCAGCGTGGGCCGCCGCGCAGCGCGATCCGATGCGCCCGCTCGTCTGGATGCACGCCCCGTCCGTCGGGGAAGGGCTGCAAGCCAAGCCGGTGCTGGAAACGCTGCGCGCCGAGCATCCTGACTGGCAGCTGGCGTTCACGTTCTTCTCGCCGTCGGCCGAACGGCTCGCGAAAAACCTGCCGGTCGACATCGCCGACTATCTGCCCGTGGACCGGCAGTCCGATGTGAGAGCCGTCCTCGACGCCCTGGAGCCGACCGCGCTCGTGTTCAGCAAGCTCGACGTCTGGCCCGAGCTGACCCTCGCCGCGGCAAGCCGGGGGGTGAGTCTGGGACTGATCTCAGCCACGGTCGCGCCCTCGAGCTCGCGGCTGCGCTGGCCCGCGCGCGGATGGGCGGCCGCGGCTTATCACGCGCTCGACAGCATCGGCACCATCAGCGAGGAGGACGGCCAGCGCCTCGAGCTGCTCGGCGCGCGACCCGAGGTCATCGCCGTCACCGGCGACACACGGTACGACAGCGTCGTCGAGCGCGCGGAGCGGCTCGACCGCACCCGCGAGCCCCTCGCGCGCCTCGCCTCGAGCGGCAATCCGGACACCTTTACGATCGTGGCAGGTTCGACGTGGCCTTCCGATGAAGCGGTCCTGTTACCCGCGTTTGCCGATCTGCTGCATCAGCTCCCCGGCGCTCGATTGCTGCTTGCGCCGCACGAGCCGAATCCGGATCACCTCGCCGGGATCGCGGACCGGTTGCGCCACCTCAAGCTGCCGCGCCCCGTGCGCCTGTCGCAGCTCGAGCACGCGAAGCCGGGCCCCGTCATCGTCGTCGATCGCGTCGGCATTCTCGCCGATCTGTATGCGCTGGGCAACACGGCATTTGTCGGCGGCGGATTTCATCGCGCCGGGCTGCATTCGGTGCTCGAGCCCGCGGTGTTCGGTGTTCCGGTCATCTTCGGGCCGCACTGGCGGATGAGCCGCGATGCGGCGCTGCTGCTCGACCATGGTGGGGGTGTTGCCTTGCCGGCGGATGCGCGTCATCCGCTGCACTCGCAATGGCTGGTGTGGCACCACGATCCGGCCGCGCGCGCCAACGCGGGCAAGGCCGCGAAACGCATGGTCGAGGAGGGACGCGGCGCCTCGGAACGAACCACGGCGCTCGTGCGGGGACTGGTCGGGCGTTGAGGACCTTCCTTCTTATAGTGGTTTTCCTGGCCGCGTGTGGCCCGACATCCTCCACACTCGACACCGCGTGGCATGAGGCCGAGGGATATCGCTGGCGGGCTCTCGCGACTCCAGCTGGAGCAGCAGCGGGGGAGGGGTTCACGCTGCTCGAGCCGTCGCGGACTGGTATCACGTTTACGAATACCGTCAGTGAATCCCTGCTGGTGGAGAACCGCCAGCTCGCGCAGGGCGCGGGCGTCTGCCTGTCGGATGTCGACGGGGACGGACGTCCGGAGGTGTTCCTCGCCCGCACGCGCGGCCCCAACGCATTGTACCGCAATCTGGGCGGCTGGCGGTTCGAAGAGGTCGCCGTTCGCGCCGGCGTCGCCGCGCACGACCGGACGTCGACGGGCTGCGCCTTCGCGGACGTCGACGGCGATGGTGACGCCGACCTGATCCTGTTGTCGCTGGGCGGGCGCAACGCGGTGTTCGTCAACGACGGCACCGGCCACTTCAGTGAGCAGACGGCCGGACTAACCGATTCAGCGGGAAGCATGACCGTGGCCGTCGCCGACGTCGACGGCGACGGTGATCTCGACCTCTACGTCGCCAACAATAAGCCCTATACCACGATCGACCGCATCCCGCCTGGCGAACGCGCGTTCGAACGCGTCACCCGTACGCTGGGACCGGATCGTTACGAGGTGCGGCCCCAGTACCGGCGCGACTACAAGGTCATCGATCGCGCCGATTTGGGCGGCTTCAGCCTGGTGCAGCGCGCCGATCCCGACTTCTTCTATCTGAACGACGGCACGGGGCACTTCACCCGCGAGCCCATGGCGCACAACCGGCGCTTTCGCGACGAGGCCGGTGCCGAGCTCACCGAGGAGTACGAGGACTTCGGGCTTGCGGCCGTTCTGGCGGACCTGAATCGCGACGGCGCGCCCGACCTCTACGTGGCGAACGACTTCGAGGATCGCGACCAGCTGTGGCTGAATAACGGCCAGGGCCGGTTCCGCCTGATCCCGTGGTACGCCGTGCGTGCGACGAGCAATTCAGGCATGGCGGTCGCGGTGGGCGACGTGAATCGAGACGGCAGTCCCGATCTCTTCGAGGTCGATATGTTGAGCGCCGATACCAGACGCCTCAAGACCCAGATCCCGACGCACACCGCTGTCGCCAGGCAGCCGGGATTGGGAGACGATCGGCCCCAGATGCAGCGCAACACGCTGCAACTGAACCGCGGCGACGGCACATTCGCCGAGCTGGCTCGTTTCGCCGGCGTGGGCCGCTCCGGCTGGTCGTGGTCGACGGTGTTTCTCGACGTCGATCTGGACGGCTGGGAAGATCTCCTGATTGGTACAGGGCACGTCACGGATGTGATGGACGGGGACACGCAGTACCGTCTGCGAAATCTACTGAACGTCCGCCAGGCGGCCGACTGGCGGCACCTGTTGTTCGATTTCCCGCCCCTCAAGCTGCCCAACATGGCGTTCAGGAATCGCGGCGATCTGACGTTCGAGGACGTGAGCAAGAGCTGGCATTTCGACATCGGCGACGACATCTCGCACGGCATGGCGCTCGCGGACCTCGACGGCGACGGTGATCTCGATGTTGTGATCAACCGCCTGGGGACGCCCGCCGCGGTTCTGCGCAACGACGCCAGGGCGGCGCGCGTCGCGGTGCGGCTCCGGGGAACGCAGCCCAATACCAGCGGGATCGGCAGCCGAGTGCGCGTCCTGGCCGGTGCTCCCCTGCCGCAGCAGGACCGCGAGATCATTGCCGGAGGCCTCTATCTGTCGAGCTCTGATCCGATGCTGACGTTTGCGACCGGCAACGCGACGCACGTGCGCATCGAGGTTGACTGGCGGGACGGCCGTCGCAGCGTCATCGACAGTGCTGTGCCGAATCGCGAATACGAACTGACCGAGTCCCAGGTGCCGAGGTCCTCCGAATCCCGAGTCCCCAACCCGCGTCCGTTGTTTCAAGACATTACGCAACAACTCCGCGGCCACACCCACGTCGACCCCTACTTCGACGACTACCACCGCCAGCCGCTGCTGCCGAACTCCTTCAGCCAGTTGGGACCCGGTGTCGCGTGGCACGATTATGATGGGGACGGCCGCGAGGATTTGATCGTCGGGGCCGGCCGCACCGGTCGCGTCGCCTTCTACCACAACGCCGGAACGCGACTCGAGCCTGTGGCCGTGCGTCCGCCGGCGGCTCCGGGTGACCTGACGACGATTCTCGGCTCGGGCGGCGAAGTGATCGCCGGAGTCGCCGCGTACGAGGCGGCGTCGACTCGGCACGCCCGCTCGCTGCCGAGCGTCGTCGCGTACTCACCGCGCACGGGCGCCGCGCGACCCTTGATCCGCGGGGACACCGCGAGCGTGGGCCCGCTCGCGCTCGCCGACTACGACGGCGACGGCGATCTCGATCTGTTCGTGGGCGCGCGCATTTATCCGGCCGGTTATCCCCTCTCGCCCTCGTCACGACTATATCGCAACGACCGCGGCAGTTTCGTCGTGGACTCCACCAACTCGCTCTTGCTCGACAAGGTGGGCATGGTATCAGCCGCCGTGTTCTCGGACATCGACGGAGACGGAGATCCCGATCTCCTGATCGCGATCGAGTGGGGCAAGATTCGCGTCTTTCAGAACGATCGCGGCCATTTCACCTCGCGCGAATTCACGGGTCTGTCGGAGTTGCACAGTCGCTGGAACGGTCTGACGACCGGCGACCTCGACGGCGACGGGCGTCTGGACGTCGTCGCTACAAGCTGGGGGCGCAACGTGGATTACGGAGCGACGCCCGCGCGGCCGCTGCTGCTCTACGTCGGGTTTTTCAGTGGGCGCGGCCGTCCCGATTTTCTCCTGGCGCAGGAGGATCCGCGCATCCGCGGGGTGGCACCGCTCACGACGTTCGATCGGTTCACGGACGCGCTCCCGGGAATCGGCACGCGGGTGCGTTCGTTCCATGCCTACGCGGATGCGACGATCGAACAGGTGCTCGGTCCTGCGTCAACCGGCGCGACGCGCCTGGGCGCCACGACGCTCGACCATATGCTCTTCCTGAATCGCGGCGACCGCTTCGAGGGGCGGCCGCTCCCCGCCGAAGCGCAGTGGGCGCCGGCGTTCTACGCCGGGATCGCCGACTTCGACGGCGACGGCAACGAGGATCTCTTTCTCAGCCAGAATTTCTTTGCGACCGACGTCGCGACGCCGCG
>JBLNGI010000093.1:0-4291 GCA_050264615.1 Gemmatimonadota bacterium | reverse complement strand
CAGTCACCGCCGATTCGACCTTTGCGTTCGGTTATCTGAGCGTGGCTAACGCGTCCAACTCGTTCGCCGATTTCAAGAAGAATCTCGACCGGGCCGAGCAGCTGGGGAGCCGCGCGTCGGACGCCGAGCAGCTCCAGATCAAGATCGCGCGCCGCGGGCTGGAGAATGACGTCAATGGCCAGCTCGCGCTGGCTCAGGAGCTGGTCGCAAAGGTTCCGGAGAGCCCGCGTGCCTATCTCGCGCTCGCCGGCGTGCAAGCCGGCCTGAACCGCACGGCGGACGCGCGCGCGTCCTATGGCAAGGCGATCAACCTCGCGCCGCGGCTCCTGACCGCTCACATCGCAGTGGGGACGACCTACTTGTTTAACGAGCCGCACGACTTCCACCAGGCGCTGGAGCACTTCAAACATGCCGAGGCGCTCGCGCCCAACGAGCCGACCACACACGACTTCCTGGGCGACGCGTACCGGGCGTTGAACGACATGCCGGCGGCGCGGCGCGAGTACACGCGCGGGCATGAGCTCAATCCGCGCGATGCCGGTCTGCTGCAGCAACGCGGTCACGTCAATTCGTTCGCGGGGGATTTCGTCGCCGCCCGCGCCGACTACGACTCGGCGCTGGCGCTGGGGCGCGGCAACGAGAAGGGCTTCTTTGCGCCGTTCCGCGCGTACGTCAGCGTCTATGCGGGCGATCCCACAGGCGCGATCAAGGAGCTGAATCAGCTGGTGACGCAGGCCGATGGAATGGGATTGCCTGATCCGCTGGCGGTGAAGGTCAACGCGCTCAGCAACGTCGCGCTGATCGCGATCGAGACGAAGGATTTCGCGGCGGCGGAGGCGGCGCTGCAGCAGCGGCTGCCGTTGATGGAGCAGCAAGCGGCACAAGCGGCGAGCGCGGGCTTCCGTCGCAACCAGGACGCCAACAACGCGTACTTCCGTGCCTGGCTGTCAGCGCGCAAGGGTGACTACGGGGCGGCGAGTCGCGAGACGGACCGGATGGCAGCGATTGTCGCGCCCGATGCCAATCCGCGCAAAATGGAGCCCGTGTACCAGCTCAAGGGCTTCATCGCGGCCTATCAGGGGAATGCAGTGGAGGCGGCGTCGCACTTTGCACAGGGTAACCTCCAGGATCCCTTCATTAAGTACAACTACGCCGTGGCGCTCGAGGGCTCGGGTCGGGCAGACAAGGCCAAGACGATGTACAAGGAGCTGGCCGTTTACAATTTCAACAGCCTCGGCTATGCCCTGATCAGGCGGGATGTGCAACAGAAGTCGTAGGAAACGGGTATATTGTCGGTATGATGGTTCCGCTGTTGCTGTTTGTTGCGGTTGTTGCGCCCCCCCGGGTCGATGATGTCCCGGTCCGAGTCCGGCTGAACCATGAGCACCTTGAGATCGGCGATCGCGCGCGGGTCTACATCAAGACCGCGCGCGATGGCTTTTTGGTCATCTTGCACGCGGACCCGCAAGGGCGCGTGCGCGTGTTGTTCCCCATCGACCCGGACGCGGACAACTTTGTGCGCGGCGGCAAGGAGCTGGAGCTGCGCAGCCGGTCCGATCGGGAGGCCTTGCAGATCGACGCCGAGGGCTCGGGAACTGTGATCGCCGCATTCTCCGTCGATCCATTTCAGTTTGACGAGCTCACCCGCAACGGGCACTGGGACTTTCTGGCACTGGGCGGGCCCGACGAACAAGTGAAGAACGATCCGCTCGCCGGGTTGCTCGAGATTGTGAACAACATGGCCCGCGATCGACAGTACGACTACGACGCGGCCACGTATTTCGTGGGCTCGTCGGCATACGCGTCGGATCACGACTATCACGGCCACGGGTACGGCCACACCCACGTCGGGATTCACTTCGGGTTCGGCTACTATCCGTTCGCGTTCGGGCTCGCGTACGGGTACCCGTTCTGCGCGCCGTTCTGTTACGATCCGTTCTGGTACGGCAGCGTCTCCTACGGCTATCCCTACTATCCGTATGGTTCGGGTTACAGTTATCACACGGCGAGCTTCGGCGGGTTCAACCGCAAGGAGCCCACTCTCCCACGCTTCGAACCCACGCAGCCTCGCGTGCGCACTGCGAGCATGAGTGGCCTCGACGATCGCCGACGCACCGTCCAGCCGCGCGGCTTTGAGCCGCGTAGCGTCGAGCCTCGCAGCCGCCCTGTTGTCGCCCCTCGCGGGACGCCGTCTCGTCCGTCGGTCAGCCCGAGGCCCAGTTCGGGCCGGAGCGGGCGGAGCATGTCGAGAGGCTTTGGGGGCGTGAGAAGGAGCTTCGGTGGTTTCCGGGGCGCGAGCAGCGGCCGCTCCATGGGAGGCGGCCGCCGCCGGTAGTTCCTAGGCTGCAAGAGCAATCGCGATCTCCTCGAGCAGGTCGTACGCTTCCTGCATTCCACCCTCCATACCCGAGTTGATAATCGCATCCCGTTGTTCCTTGCTCTCGCACTGCACGAGCACCCGGACCTTGGTGATTTCGCCAACTTGCCTGAGCGTCATCGTATTCACCGTCGGATGCGCGTCGGGATCTGGTATGCCCTCGTAGCACTCAGTCGAGACCAGGCGTTCGTTGGGGACGATCTCGCGATACTCGCCGTGGAAGCCGACTTCGAACTTGCCGTGCGCCACCATGAGAAAGCGCCACTTTCCGCCGACGCGCAGATCAATCTCGGCCAGCTTCATCTCGCCGCGCTTGCCCACCCACCACTTGCTCACGAGCTCGGGCGTCGTGACCGCCTTGTAGACGAGGTGCCTGGGCGCTGCGAAGTCCCGTTCGATCAGGATCTGCGTATCCGTGGGCAAGCTCACCACGGCGCGGTTTCTACTCATGACGTCCACCATCTGAGTCTTCCTCCCGTTTGAGTTCGTCCAGCACGTCGTCCAGCCGGTCGAACTGCTCGTTCCACGCCTGCTCGTAATTCTTCACCCACTCGTGGATCGACTTGAGCGGCCGGCCGTTGAGGCGGTACAGCCGGTGACGCCCGTCTTCGCGGACGTGCACGAGTCCGACTTCCCGCAGGACGCGCAGATGCTTGGACACCTGTGGTTGGTCCAGCCCGAGCCGCCGCACCAGGTCGTTCACCGGCCGTTCGCCCTGAGCGAGGAGATCGAGGATCTCCCGGCGCCGGGGCTCGGCGACCGCATTGAAAGCGTCCGTGGTGGTGGCTGCTCTAGCCATGGGCATAATGTATACCCATATCGGTATATGTCAACCCGAGCAGGACCCAGATCCGTCATATCGACAATCATGGATGTGTCTTGTGGGGTGGGGTGGCTAACCCTCGGAAAACAAAGCGATTTCCGAGATCGCCGGGCAGACTGCCGCTCGAATCACGCCAACGCGCACCCGGTCCGTTTTCACGCGCGACCCTCGAATCAAGCGACAGCTTCCGATGCTCGTCGCCGTACCAAAGGGTACCCATTGTCCGGAGCGCCAGGCATCGACGGTGATTGCTTCGACGCGCTGGCCGAGCGGCAAGTATTCGCGCAGCCTGACGACATTGAACGTGACTTCCCGACCGAAGTCGAGGGTGAGACTGGGTGTCTTTGCGCTGTCCTCGCTCGCCCAATAGGTGTCACGCTTGCCGTCGATCACATTCGCCGCCGGGAAACCGGCGCGCGCGTTGCTCGCACTCACCCGCGCGTCCCCCTGCGCCGCCAGGTCGGTGCCGAATGTTGCGTCGACGTAGCGCTTGAACCCGCGTAGCGACGCGACATCGTTCTCGTGAATCCGCCCGCGCCGATCCGGCGGCAGGTTCAGCAGGAACGACGCGCCCCGCCCCACCGACTTGTAGTAAAGGTCGACGAGTTGCTCGGACGTCTTGACCCGCTCATCCTCGTGCTTGTGGTAAAACCAGCCCGGCCGGATCGACACATCGCACTCGGCCGGAACCCAATGCGTCCCGGGTCGATCGCCGCGGTTCAGCCGAGCGGCGTCGGCCCGGCCCGGCGCGAAGTCGGCGCTGTTCTGCGTCGCCCAACACGTTTCGCCGGCGATCCCGTTTTCATTCCCTACCCAGCGAATATCAGGCCCGGCGTCGCTGAACAACACTGTGTCCGGCTGGAGCTCACGAACGAGCTGCCACGTGGCCGGCCAATCGTAGTAGGTCCGGTTGTCGATTTCGCGCCGCTCATAGGCTCCGCCGTAATAGCCGTCTCCGCCATTGGCGCCGTCGAAAAAGATCTCGAACACGGGGCCATACTGCGTCAGCAGCTCGCGGAGCTGATTCCGGTAGTAGGTGAGGTACGCGGGCCGGCCGTAATCCTTGTGATTGCGGTCCCACGGCGAGAGAT
>JBLNGI010000092.1:0-21119 GCA_050264615.1 Gemmatimonadota bacterium | reverse complement strand
ACGGTCGCGATCGCCGTGCTTCCACTCGCCCAGCTCACCGCCCGACCCGTGAGCGTGTTGCCGTTCGCGTCCTTCAGCGTCGCCGTGAGCTGCACGAACGCGCCGGTGTTGACGCTCGCCGTGCTCGGGCTCACCGTCACCGCCGCGACCGGCACGAACGTCACGGTGATCGACGCCGTGTCGCTTTTGCCTTCGCTCGTCGCCGTGATCGCCGCCGAGCCCACGGCTACCGCCGTGACCAAACCGGCGGCGGACACCGTCGCCACCCCCACCGTGTTGCTTGCCCAGGTCACACTGCGACCGCTGAGAACGTTACCCGCAGAATCCTTGGTCACAACGGTTAGCTGCTGTGTCGCGGCAACGTTGATGTTCGCCGTTGCGGGCGAGACGGTCACGGACGCGACCGGCACGACCGTGACGGTAATGGCGGCGCCACCGCTCTTCCCCTCACTCGTTGCGGTAATCGTCGCCGATCCGGCCGAGCCCGCTGTCACCAATCCGCTGCTGGAGACGGTCGCCACGCCGGTCGCGTTGCTCGACCAGGTCACGCTGCGCCCGGGCAGGACCGCGCCCCCCGAGTCCTTCGTCGTGGCGCTGAGCTGCGCCGTCGCTCCGACACGGAGACTGACGGTTGCAGGCGCCACCGTCACCGACGCAACGGGGACGGCCGTCACACTGACGCCCGAGCTGCCGTTCTTCCCTTCGCTCGACGCCGTGATGGTCGCCGAACCGGCGGCGACCGCCGTCACGGTGCCGCTCGCCGAAACCGTCGCCACACCCGGCGTGCTACTGGACCACGCCACCGCTCGCCCCGTGAGCGCGTTTCCAGCTGAGTCCTTCGTCGCCGCATTCAGCTGCACGGTGGTGCCGATGCGCAGCGTGGGGGACGCGGGGGTCACGACGACGCTCGCCACTGGGACGACAGGTACCGTGACCGCGGCACTGCCGCTCTGTCCTTCGCTCGTGGCGGTGATCGTTGCCGATCCCACGGCGAGGGCTGTGACCACGCCGTTGCCGGACACGGAAGCCACGCTCGGCGCATTGCTCGTCCACACGATCACGCGACCGGTGACGACGCTCCCGGCGGAGTCCTTCAGTGTCGCGGTGAGCTGAGCGGTCCGGCCGACGTAGAGACTGGCTGTCCCCGGTATCACCGTGACCGACGCCACTGGCGCGTTCACGATGGATACCGCCGCCGTATCGCCGAGCTCACGGCGCGAGGCGATGACGCGGTAGTTGCCCGCGACCGCACCGGCGGTGAAGACGCCGCTCCCGCTGATCGTCCCGCCCGTCGCCGAGTAGCTGGACGAAACCCCGACGGTATCACCGGTATTGCGGACACCACGAGTCGTGAATTGCTGCGATGCCCCGGGCCGCAGGGTGCTGGCGTCGGGCGAGACGATCAGCTTCACGACCTTGAGCTTGCGCGCGAGCGCGTCACCGGAGACCGATCCGCTGCTCAACGACGCGGTGATCGTGACGTCGTCGTCCAATGAGTCCGCAGTGAAGAGCCCGCTGGACGTGATGGCGCCCGCGGAGGCGCTCCAGCGCACGCTGACGGGCACACTATCGCCGACGCTGGTGCGCCCGTACACCTGGAACTGCAGACTGCCCAGCGGATCGACCATGACGGTTTCGGGCCGAACCAGCAGCTGTGTAACCGGACTTTCCGGATCAGTCGGACGGCGTTCGATATTGCAGGACGTACCAAGCAGAACAGCTATGACGAGCAGTACCCGACGCATCGGAGCCTCCCCGGCGGCCCCGCAACAAAAGAGGGGGCCGCCAACTTCGACGTGAGGTCGACGCTGGCGGCCCGGCTGGCATAGCGGCGCATCAGCGCCGCGGTAGCCCCGTAGCTCTGCGTCACCGCCTTTCGGCGGTTTTGCTCTGAGCAGCGATGGTGGTCATGTCATTTCGACTTCGGGGTGGCAGTGTCGGCCGACAACAAAACCGCCGCGTTCAATCGAAGTCGTTTCGCTGGCGGCCCGGCCGACGTCGCGGCGTACGCCGCTGTAGTCCCGTGACTCTGCGTCACCGCCTTTCGGCGGATTTGCTCTGAACAGCGATCTTGTCTGCAACGGCAACTGCGGGGGCTACTATGCAAGATTTTTGTTTTGGAGGAAGTGACTTGAGGCACGCCGCTGTCGGCCGAATTTTTTTCACCGTAGGAAAATTCCCGGCAAGAATTCCCGGGCCATCTACCCGTGTCGCGAATCCAGCGCGTACTGGAATCCGTCGCCGTACCGCAGCGCGTTCATCTTTGCTCTGACGCAGCGTCGCAGTTGCGGTTGTGCGAATACGGCTGAACGCAAATCCGTTCCCGCCGGCCCGCACGATTGAGGAATGTTTTTGCGGATTGCGATGCTGCGTTACGCGAGGTGTCGGCGATTCGCCTGACGGAGTGATCCTGCGGCTTACATCACAGATTTCTTGTTCTTCAGCTCCAGCCACCAGGCCATTCGTTCCTTCACTGTTTTCTCGTAGCCAAGATCACCAGGTTGATACCACACACTGCCGCGCAGACTTTCGGGGAGATACTCCTGCGGCACGTAGGCATTGTCCGAATCGAAGGCGTACTGGTAGCCCTTGCCGTAACCCAGCTCTTTCATCAATCCGGTCGGGGCGTTGCGAATGTGGAGCGGCACCGGCTCGGCGGGGTGCGCCTCGGCAGCCGCCTGGGCCTCGCCAAACGCCGCGTATGCCCGGTTCGACTTGGGAGCGCTCGCCAGATAGATCGTCGCCTCAGCGAGTGCCAGCTCTCCCTCGGGTGTGCCGAGGAAGTGATACGCGTCTTTCGCGGCCAGCGCGATCGTCAGCCCGCGCGGATCCGCGAGGCCGATGTCCTCGATCGCCATGCGCACCAGCCGCCGCGCGATGTACAGCGGATCTTCCCCGCCCGCGAGCATGCGCGCGAGCCAGTACAGCGCGCCATCGACATCCGATCCGCGCACGGCCTTGTGCAGCGCCGAGACGAGATTGAAGTGCTGCTCCCCCGCTTTGTCGTAGACTGGTAACGGTTTCTCCAAAACCTGACGGACGACATCGGGGGAAGCGGGAAGCGGGAAGGGGGAAGCGTGAGGTGCGTTGATGTGTTTGAGAACGGCCTCGAGTGTATTCAGCGCTCGACGTGCATCACCTTGAGCGTGTTGTACCAGCAATGCTATCGCGTCCTCTTGAAGTGCCCTTCCCCCTTCCCGCTTCCCGCTTGCCTCGAGTGCCCGCTCGATCACCGTCCGGATGTGCTCGTCCTTCAGCGGCTCGAGCACAAACACCCTGCAGCGGGACAGGAGCGCGCCCGTGAGCTCGAAGCTGGGATTCTCGGTCGTCGCGCCGATCAACGTGATGATCCCGTTTTCGACCCAGGGCAGAAACGCGTCCTGCTGCGCCTTGTTGAAACGATGAATCTCATCGCAGAACAGAATCGTTCCCTGCCCCTGATACTTGAGCCGCTCTTCCGCCTCTTTGATGATCTCGCGGACGCGTCCCACGCCCTCGGTCACCGCGGAGAACGGTTCAAAGTGCCGGTCGGTGTAGTTGGCGATGATTTTGGCGAGCGTGGTCTTCCCAGACCCGGGGGGACCCCAGAAAATGCACGACCCGACGTCGCCTCGGCGGATCAGATCTCCGAGTGCTTTCCCCGGACCAAGCAGGTGCTCCTGACCCAGGAACTGATCGAGCGTCTTCGGCCGCATTCTCGCGGCTAGCGGCTCCCTCGACCCTTGGAACAGCGTAGGCTCGGTCACGACACTCCGTCCAGCAGCACCTTGGTGAAATAGAACACCGCCGCGCCGGCAAAGAAGGCCGCGGGCAATGTCCACCCCCTCTTACCCTGGAACTCGGGCACGAGGTTCGAGGCGGCGACGTAGATCGTCACGCCAGCCGAGAGCGCGAGTCCGTGTTGAACCAGGAAGTCGAGCTGATCGGTGACCACGACGCCGACGAGGGTTGCGATGCCCAGGAGCGCCGCCGCGCCAACCGCTCGCCCCTGCGAGCGTCCGGCGGCCACCATCAGGCTCGAGATCGTCACGCCTTCCGGCAGCTTGTGCAGGAAAATCGCTACGAAGACCATGATGCCCAACGCCGACCGGACCAGAAACGCGCTGGCGATCGCGACACCGTCGAAAAACGTGTGCAGCAGCAGGCCGACCAGCGCCGACGTCCCGGCGACCGCGCTTACCGGATGGGTCTCTTCTCCAAAGTGGAAATGCGGCGTGACGGTGTGCTGCGTGAGGTGCACGGCAAGATAACCGGCGAGCACCAGCGCGGGGGCGCTCGCCCCGCTGCGCGACAACGCCGCGGGCAGCAGCTCCACGATCGCAACCGAAAGCATGAACCCAGCCCCGAACGCGACGAGGAGCTCGATGACCCGCAGCTCGCGCACCGCGCGCCGGGTGACCGCCAACGCGCCGAGCACATTGCCGGTCGCGGCGATGAGCGCATACAGCAACGCGTTAGACACGCGAGAGCAGGTATTCCCTGGTGTTGCGGGATGGATCCTCGAGCACTTCGTCGAGGAGTCGCGCCAGCGCCTCGCCCACATCGGGGCCGGGCCGTACGCCGGCCGCGATCAGATCGTCTCCTTTGACCGCCAGATCCTTGAGTGTCAGCGGCTCATCCGCCGCGCGGATGCGCTCGACCGCCTGGAGCAGGGCGCGGGGAGCGGGGAGCAGCGCCACCAGATCGTCGGCGTGCTCGCCCACTTGCGATAACCAGCGTCGCGTCGCCACTCCATCCTTGGCATCCGGATACCTGTCACGCCACAGGCCGATCGCGCGGCCCCGCTCGATGTCTTTGCTCGAGCATTTGAGACGGGTGAGGAGCGACGCCGGATCCTTCGCGAGGGAGGCCGTGATCAGGACGGGATCGCGCGGCAGTTTGTCCACCACTCCCTGCTCCGTGCTCCCGGCTCCCAATTCCGGCAGCCAAATCCGCGTCGCGCCCACGCCCTTCCAGAGCGCTACGAGCTTCGAGACCTTCTGCGCGGTCTGAATGCCCTTGAACCACTCGTCCCGCACACGCTCGGCGGAGAGCTGCGCCAACCCCTGCACGTTGGCCTTCGCCGCTTCGAGCGTGCGCGGGTGAATCCGGAACTCGAATCGCGCGCTGAACCGCAACGCCCGCAGGATCCGCAGATAGTCTTCCTGAAATCGCCAGTTGGCGTCGCCGACCGAGCGGATCAGCTTCTTCTCGAGGTCCAGCGCGCCCTGAAACGGATCGCGCCATTCGTGCCTGATCGGGTGATACGCGATGGCGTTGATCGTGAAGTCGCGCCGCGCGAGATCGTCCATCAGGGAGACGCCGAACTCCACCACCGCATGGCGCCCGTCGGTTTGCATGTCCTTGCGGAACGTGGTCACTTCGTGCGGCTTGTTGTGGGCGTCGAGCACGGCGACGGTGCCATGCTCGATGCCCACCGGCACGGTACGCTTGAACACCTTCTGCACGGCTTGCGGCGGCGCCGAGGTGGTGAGATCGAAGTCGTGATTCGCGACGCCGAGCAGATTGTCGCGAATCGCGCCGCCGACGCACCAGGTTTCGAAGCCGGCGTCTTCGAGCTTCTGCGCGATCGTGAGGACTTCCGGTGGGATGGGAAGCTGCGCCGGAAAAGTCATCCGCAGAGCACGGAGCCGCCGTTCACATTCAGAATCTCGCCCGTGATGTGCCGCGCGAGCGGCGAGCAGAGAAACACGATCGGCCCGGCGATGTCGTCTGCGCTGGCGACGCGCCGCAACGGGATCGTGCGCTCGATGGTCGCGCGCCCGTCTCCGGCATACGGCTTCGCCGCCATCTCCGTGTCTACCCAGCCCGGCGCCACGCAGTTGACGGTAATCTTGGGCGCCAGCTCCACCGCCAGCGACTTGGTGAACGAGATGACCGCACCCTTGGTCGCCGCATAGTCGGCATGAAACGCCTCGCCGCGCTGCCCGGCGGTCGAGCCGACGAGCACGATCGTTCCGCCCGCGCGCATCTCTGGGATCGCAGAGCGGCAGACGTACATCACCGCGTCGAGATTCGCGCGGCGGGTCGACTCCCACTGCTCGTCGCTCATGTCGGCCACCGCCACGTCGTCCGCCGGCCAGACGCCGTGATTGACGACGAGAATGTCGAGCGAGCCACTCCCCCCCAGTGCCCGCAGCGCTTCGGCCACGGCCTTCCTGGCACCGGGCGCCGTCCCCAAATCACCACGCACGGCGGCAGTGATGTGCGGCTCGACGGCGGGCTTCCGACTGCGATAGCCGACGGCGACTTTGGCTCCGGCACGCGCTAGCAGTAACGCCGTCGCGCGCCCAATTCCGCGGCCTCCACCCGTGACGAAAGCCCGCTTCCCGGTGAGATCGATCAACGCCGCACCACGCACGACGCCCGACGCCCGTTCATCCTTTTAGTCGGTCCTCGACGAGATCACAAATCACGTGCTCGATCGCGAGGTGCAGTTCCTGAATCCGCGCGGTGTCGTCGGAGGGAACGATCAGCGCGATATCGGCGAGGTGCTTCAGCTCCCCTCCGGTCCGGCCGAGCAACGCCACGACGGCGACCCCGCGGGCCCGCGCCGCCTGCGCCGCGCGGATGACGTTGGGACTCTCGCCCGAGGTCGAATGCAGCACCAGCAGATCGCGCGACTCGGCGAGCGCGTCGACCTGGCGCGCGAAAACTTCGTCGAACCCCATGTCGTTGGCGCAGGCCGTGAGCAACGAGGTGTCGGTCGTGAGCGCGACCGCTCGCATCGCCGGCCGGTTGGTCTGATAGCGGACCACATACTCGGTCGCGAGGTGTTGCGCGTCGGCGGCGCTGCCGCCGTTTCCCGCGAAAAACAGCGTGCCGCCGCCCCGTAGCGTCGCCTCATAGCGATCCACGATTGCGGCGATGTCGTCCGCGTGCTCGGCAGCGACCCGGCCGGCCAGCGCTGCCAGGCCCTCGAGGCTCTCGCGGATTCGTTCGACGCTCAACGCGCTGCCTCGACGAACGCCCCCAGGCCTCCCAGTCCGCCGCGTTTGCCCAACTCCCCCTGCGGGCCCTCCTCGACCACCGTGCCAATGACCACGAAGTCGGCACCCGCACGTCGTGCGGCGCGAACCAGCGCCGGCGTGCGAATCCCGCCTCCGACGAACAGGGGGCGGCCCGGCACCGCCGCGCGACACGCGCGAATGATGTCGGTGGACACGGGACGCTCGGCGCCGCTGCCCGCGTCGAGATACACGGCCTGCATTCCGATCAGCGTGGCGGCCGTCGCATGCGCGGCGGCCAGCTCCGGCTTGTCCCCCGGCAGGGGCCGCGTCTGGCTGACCGACTCGACGCTCGTCACCCGCCCGCCGTCGATCAGGATGTACGCCGTGGAGAGAGTCTCGACCGGATGTTGCTGCAGGAACGGCACCGCCCGGACGTGCTCCTCGATCAGATACTGCGGATTGCGACCCGACACGAGCGACAGGAACAGCACCAGGTCCACCTGATCGGTCAGCTGCATCGCCGAGCCGGGAAACAGCGCGACCGGAATTCCCGGGGCGTTCTGGCGCAAGGCGCGCGCGACCTCATGCGTTTGGGCGGCGCCGTCAAAGGAGGAGCCGATCAACAGGCCACGCACCCCCGCGGCCTTCGCCTCCCTGCCAATGCGCTCCGCGTCCCCGGCGCTGGTGCGCACCGGGTCCACCAACACGAGCAAACCCGTACCATCAAGTTTCATTCGACGGCTTCCTTTCCCTCTTCGGCCTGCGCCTCGAAGGCGTATGTGGCAAACGCGTCGGCCGCCAGCAGATCGAGCGCCAGTTCGCGCCCCCCCTCGGGACGGGCGGCGACCTTTTCCAGCAGCTCGCGCCCGTGCCGGGCCAAATGCGCGGCCAGCCCATCGGGAGCATCCTGGACGGCGTTTCGTAACCGCTCTCGCAGGCTCGCGGGCGGAACAGGCCGGCGCGTGTCGAGCCACGCGAGGACTTCCGCGCGCGTCACTTCCAGTAATCCGTAAAGAGATCCACCAGCGTCGTGGACGACGGAATCTTCGACGGATCCGGAATACTCCCGGACGCAAAGTGTGGACGCCCGCCGCCGCGTCCGCCAGTGTACTTCGAGATCACGTTTATGACTTCTGGCGCTTTCAGCTTCTCGATTAGGGCATCGCCTACGCCGACATAGGCGGTCGCTGGGGCGATCACGACCGTGGCGCTGCCTGGATGCTGCGCCCGCAATCCATCGACCATGAGGGCGACCTGGTTGCGGTCCTGAATGTCGGTCGTGACATACCAGAATGAAGGACCGTTGCGGACCGCGAGCTCCTGCCCGGATACCGCTCCACCCCCGTGTCGGAACAGCTCTTCGAGCCGCTTCTCGAGTTTCCTCTGCTCTTCCAGCATCGCTTCGATCCGCTTGGCGAGATGCTCCGGCTGCGTCTTCAGGAGCGCCGCGGCCTCGGTGAGGCGGCTCTGGAGCTCGATCGCGTACCGGTAGGCCGCCGGTCCGGTCAGCGCCTCGATGCGCCGCACGCCGGCAGCCGCGCCCGTCTCGTGTGTGAAGCGAAACAGGGCAATCTGCCCCGTCGCGCCGACGTGCGTGCCGCCGCACAGCTCGAGCGACACGCCCGGCACATCGACCACCCGCACGACGTCGCCGTACTTCTCACCGAACAGCGCCATCGCGCCGGCGGCAACCGCGTCCTTGTAGGCCATCTGCCGTGTCTCGATCGGCAGATTTTCCCAGACGTGCGTGTTGACCTCGGCCTCGATCGTGGCGAGCTGGTCTCCCTTGATCGGCCCGTGGTGACTGAAGTCGAACCGCAGCCGCTCGGGTGCCACGACGGAACCGGCCTGCCGCACGTGCGGGCCGAGGATCCGGCGCAGCGCGGCATGCACCAGGTGCGTCGCCGTATGATTGCGCTCGATGTTGCGCCGCCGGGCTTCATTGACCTGCGCGAGCGCGGGCGTCGGCTCGAACGTTTCGCCGAACGTGCCGACAACCGCATTCCTGCCGTCGACCTTCTCCACCCCCTCGACGGTCAGCTCCCAGCCATCGCCTTTGACCACGCCCGTGTCACTTACCTGTCCGCCGGATTCGGCGTAGAACGGGTTTTCTTCGAGAATCAGCTCGAGTTGATCGCCGCTCTGGCGGAACGCGATGGGCTCAGTCTCCGCCTTCGTTGATTCATAGCCGATCCATTTCTGCCGCCCCTTCTTTTTTACTTCGACCCATTCGCCGCGACGGTGCCGCCCTTCGCCGCCCCCCGCCGCCGCTTTTCGCGCCGCCCGTGATCGCCCCCGTTGCAGATTCAGAGCGCGCTCAAAACCTTCCACGTCGACGCTCTGTCCACGCTCCCCCGCGATCATCTGGGTCAGGTCAATCGGGAAGCCGTAGGTGTCGTACAGCTTGAATGCATCCGCTCCCGCGATTACCGGCGCGGCCTTCAGCTCCTCGAGCCGCGCCAAGCCGCCCTCGATCGTTTCGAGGAACCGCTCCTCTTCGGCGCGCGTGACGCGCTCGATGTGCTGTGCTTTGGACACGAGCTCCGGATAGACGTCGGCCATCGCCGTCCGAACCGCGTGCGTCAGCGGTGCAAGCGTCGGCTCGCGCCGGCCCAACAGCCAGGCGTGCCGGACTGCGCGGCGCAGGATCCGCCGGAGCACGTAGCCGCGTCCCTCATTCGCCGGGTAGACGCCATCGCCCAACAGGAATGCAACCGCGCGGGCGTGATCGGCGAGCACGCGGTAGGGTGCACCGGTCGGCCCGCGGTCGTAGGCACGTCCGACGATTTCGACGGCCTGCGCGATGATCGGCTGAAACAGATCGCTGTCGAAATTGGACGGCACGGTCTGCATGACGGCCGAGATGCGTTCCAGGCCTGCCCCCGTGTCTACGGACGGAGCCGGGAGCACGGAGCGAGTGCCGTCCGGCTGTTGATCATACTGCATGAACACGAGATTCCAGATCTCAAGGAGTTGGCCCTCCTCGCTCAGACGCACGAACTCGTCCAATCCGAGTTCCCGCTCCCTGCTCCGTGCTCCCCGCTCCCGAATATCGACCAGAATCTCCGAACACGGACCGCATGGTCCCGTATCGCCCATCTGCCAGAAGTTGTCTTTGTCGCCCAGGCCAAAAATCCGGCTGTCGGCAATGCCGGTGACCTGGCGCCAGAGTTTGCGCGCTTCGGCGTCGCTGTGATGAACGGTGACGTACAGGCGATCGGGATCGATGCCCAGCCACTGCCGGCTCGTCACCCACTCCCACGCGTACTCGATCGCCTCCTTCTTGAAGTAATCGCCAAAGGAGAAGTTGCCCAGCATCTCGAAGAAGGTGTGGTGGCGGGCCGTGTGGCCGACCTGTTCGAGATCGTTGTGTTTCCCGCCCGCGCGGACGCACTTCTGGCACGTGACTGCCCGCGCATAGTCGCGACGTTCCAGCCCCTGAAACACCCGCTTGAACTGGACCATCCCGGCGTTCGTGAACAGCAGGGTCGGATCGTCGGGAGGAACGAGCGGCCCGCTGGGCACTTCGGTGTGCCCGCGAGCCTTGAAATAGTCGAGGAACTTGCGGCGGATTTCCGAGGACTTCATGGCGGGGAATATAGCGCGGGGAGGTGCAACTGAAAGGCAGGCTATGAGTTAAGGGCCAAGCGCCTCCACAGCCTCCCGTACGTCCGCTCCCGCAAACCCCCGCCGCGCGAGGAACGCGACCAGCCTCCGTTTCCGCACCATCGGGGGGAGGCCGGCGAGCTGTTGCGCCCGCCTCGCCACCAAGACGCGCACGGTCTCCCCCTGATCGAGGCCCTCCGCCGCGAGCGAGCGGCGCACGGCTTCTTCGGCGACGCGGCGTTCCACGCCCTGGGCCTGGAGATCTCGAATGAGCCGCGCGGCCCCGCGTCCGCGGCGAGCCTTGGCCGCGGCGTAGTCGAACGCGAAGCGCGTGTCGTCGAGGAGGCCGGCGGCGCGCAGACGCTCCAGTGCCGCGTCTACGGCTGGGGCCGGATGCTGCTTCTGGAGCAAGCGCCGCCGCAAGTCGACGCTGGCATGCGCACGGCGATTGATTGCGCGCAACGCCGCCCCTTGGGCTGCCTCGCGATCCGCGAGCTCCTGCAGACGCTCGTAGACCAGAGGTGGAATGTCCGCGCCCACGCTCAGGCCGAGCAGAGCGAGATCGACGGCGGGGAGTGACGCAAAACGCCCCCGATCCACCTCGACCAGCCGATACTCCGGCCTGCGGGGATCAGGGGCGAGTCCCGTCAGAATCACTCGTCGCTCGAGGCTGGTTCCTCGTCGCCACCGCTGGCACCGCCGGCGTCGCCAGCGGCCTTCACGCCGAGGTGCTCCTTCACACGCCCCTCGACTTCGGCCGACATGTCGGGATGGTCCTTGAGATAGAGCTTCGCGTTCTCACGTCCCTGCCCGATCCGCTCTTTGCCGTAGGAGTACCACGCCCCCGACTTCTCGATGATCCCGGCTTCGGCGGCGATGTCGACCAGCAACGACTCGTGGCTGATGCCCTCGTCGAACATGATGTCGAACTCGGCCTGCCGGAACGGCGGCGCGACCTTGTTCTTCACGACTTTCACGCGGACGTGGTTGCCGATGACCACCTCGCGGTCTTTCACCGGTCCGATCCGCCGCATGTCGAGCCGCACCGACGAGTAGAATTTGAGCGCCCGGCCGCCGCTGGTCGTCTCGGGATTGCCGAACATGATGCCGATCTTTTCACGCAGCTGGTTGATGAAGATCACCGAGGTGCGCGAGCGGTTGATCGCGCCGGCGAGCTTGCGCAACGCCTGGCTCATGAGCCGTGCCTGGAGCCCGGGGAGCGAGTCGCCCATTTCGCCTTCGATTTCGGCCTTGGGCACGAGGGCGGCGACCGAGTCGACCACGACGACGTCGACGGCCCCTGAGCGCACCAGGATTTCGCAGATCTCGAGTCCCTGCTCGCCCGTATCGGGCTGGGAGACCAGCAGGTTCTCGATGTCGACGCCCAGCTTCTTGGCGTACTCGACATCGAGCGCGTGCTCGGCATCGATGTACGCGGCGGCGCCACCCTCGCGCTGCGCGTGCGCGACCACGTGGAGCGCGAGCGTCGTCTTGCCGCTCGATTCGGGACCGAAGATCTCCGTCACGCGGCCGCGGGGAATCCCGCCGATGCCGATCGCCGCGTCGAGATTGATCGCGCCGGTCGAAATCGCGCCCACGCGCACCTGCGGCGTGTCGGCGCCCATGCGCATGATGGACCCCTTGCCGCACGTCTTCTCGATTTGCGTGATCGCGAGGTTGAGTGCCTTGCGGCGATCGTCGGTCAGTGACTTGGTGGGCTGCGGTTCAGCCATGATGGACCTCGACATGGGTGGCGAGCCTCCTGGATTGAGGCCCGAATATATACCCGAACAGATACCGAAACAAGATTACCGCCATCCGGGACGGAACGCGTCCTCCAGATACTCTAACTTATTGTCTACTATCGCGATACAGTCGAACCGATAGACGTCGCTCGGCGCCCCGTACCGAACCATCCAGGCGCGGGCCGCTTTGACGAGCTCCCGCCGCTTGGCACCGGTCACTGCTTCGAACGGACTGCCGAATGCCTTCCCCCGGCGCGCCTTCACTTCAATGAACGATACGAGGTGGCCGCGGCGCGCGACGATGTCGAGCTCGATGCGTCCCACGCGAAACCGGTGCGCGACCACATCCCAGCCACGGCTTTGGAGGTATCGGATCGCCTGCTCTTCGGACGCGAGTCCAAGACGATGGCGTGGATCACTCCATTGCTCAGGATCGCTGTGGATGCCGCTCGACATGTGCGAACCTACCATGGAGCACTGGCGGACAATCATCTGTCCTACGCATTCCGGGGCGTTTTGCCGCGCAGCGTCTAGCCGCTCGAATTTGCACCCTCCGGACCCACCAATTCATCGAGTTCTTCCAGTCCCACCAAGACATCTCGCGGTTTCGATCCATTGGCGGGTCCGAGAACTCCCGCGAGCTCGAGTTGGTCAATGATCCGCGCGGCTCGCCCGTACCCGATGCTCATCCGGCGCTGCAACAGGGATGTCGATCCGAGCTGATTCTGGATGCACACCTCGGCCGCCTGCCGAAACAGTGGATCCCGCTCGGCCGACTCCCCGTCCCCCGTCCCCCGTCCCTCGTCTCCTTCTCGTTCTGCCTTCTCCAGCGCCGCCACCTGCTCGTCGATCGACGTTCCCGGCGCGGCGGCGGCCGCGGTCGCGTGCGCCTTGTACCATTCCATGAGCCGCTCGGTCTCGTCGGTCGAGATGAAAGCCCCCTGGACGCGCATCGCCTCACTCTTTCCCGGCGGCAGGAACAACATGTCGCCGTTCCCAAGCAGCGTCTCCGCGCCGTTCTGATCGAGAATCGTGCGGCTGTCGACTTTCGCCGAGACGCGGAACGCGATGCGGCACGGGAAGTTTGCCTTGATCAATCCGGTGATGACGTTCACCGACGGCCGCTGGGTGGCCAGAATCAGGTGGATGCCGATCGCGCGCGCCTTTTGCGCGAGCACCGCGAGCGGCGTCTCGATCTCCCCCTGGACCGTGAGCATGAGGTCGGCGAGCTCGTCGACGATCAACACGATGTAGGGGAGAATGCCGTCGGTGTAGGTCGCGTCGAACGGCAGCTCTTTCTGAATCCCCGCCTGGGTCGCGAGCGTCTCGCGCGGGCCCTTCAACGGGGCTTTGGCCTCCACCTTCTTGTTGAAGTCCATGATGTTGCGCGCGTGATTCGCGTGCAGCAGCCGGTAGCGGCGCTCCATCTCCCACACCGCCCACTTGAGCACGTTCGCCGCTTTGTGGTGGCTGGTCACCACTGGAAGCCCCAGGTGGGGCAGCGCACTGTACATCGAGAGCTCGACCATCTTCGGGTCGATCATCAACAGCTTCAGATTGTCGGGTCCGTGCGCGTACACGAGACTCGTGATGATCGCATTGATGCACACCGATTTGCCCGAGCCCGTCGCCCCGGCGATGAGCAAGTGCGGCATCTTGGTCAAATCGTCGACAACTTCGTCTCCTTCGATGTTGCGACCCAGCACGACCGACAGCACCCGCGTCGCGCGGCGGAATTCTCCCGAATCGATCAGATCGCGCACATGCACGAGGCGGGGCGTCGGATTCGGCACCTCGATGCCGATCGCCGCCTTCCCAGGGATCGGCGCCACGATGCGCAGCGATTGCGCGCGCATCGCCAGCGCGAGATCGTCGGCGAGCGACGACACGCGCCCCACCTTGACCCCGCGCCCCGGCTCGAGCTCGAAGCGCGTGACGACAGGCCCGACGGTCTTGTTCGTGATGCGAGCCCCCACCCGGAACGTCTCGAGCGTCGCGACGAGCCGCCGCCCCATATCCTCGATTTGCGCGGCGTCGGCGTCCGCGACCGCGCCCGGACCTTCATTGAGCAACTCGATCGGCGGGATCAGTGAGCCGGGTGGAGGGGGAGGTGCCGGTTTGGCCGGCGGCTTTGGCTTGGGCTCCTTGGAGACGCGGGCCGAGGGACGGGAGACGGGTACGGCGGATTCAACCGGTTCGCGGAGCGCGAACTTCGTCTTCGCGGGTTTTTCCCCGTCCCCCGTCCCCCGTCCCTCCTCGCGCTGTCGCAGCAGAGTCAGCGGATGCCACCCCACGGTGAGAACTCCAAGGGCAGACAGCGCGAAGAGTCCAGCGAGCACCGCGCCCGCGGTTCCGATCGCGCCCTGCGCGCCGTTGGCCAGGAAGCCCGGGAACAGGCCCACCAGCCGCTCTGTGCGCGTCCAGTTCGCGTAGTCCGCGGGGAATGCGGGACCGATGGCGACGGCAATGCCGTAGGGGACGAGCAGGATCAGGCCGGCGCCCAGCGCCGCCGCGCGGCCCCACGACAGCGCGCCGAGTCGCTCGAAGGCGGCGAGCGCCCAGCCCACGCCGAGGAATGGCACCACGGCGGCGCCGAGGCCGAACAGCTGCCAGAGCGCGCTGCCGACCGTGCGACCCCAGCTGCCGGTGAGCGCGACGGGCAGCAGCGTGAGACCGAGGAACAGACCCACCAGCAGGGCCGCGATCCCGATGAGCTCCGGCCGGGCCTTGGCGTTCATGCGGCGATGCGGCGGTCGGCGTACACGGGCACGATGGCCACGCGGTCGGGATTGGCGCAGAACTTCACGTCGTCCCCCTGCCCCGCCTCGCCCAGCATGCGCGCGGCGTCACTCGCGCCGAACGCATCGAGCCAGCCCCCCTGCTGCCCGGCGAGATCGAGCGAGACCTGCGCGGCGTCGTTGAGCGTGAGCTTTTTGGGGGGGACGCCCTTCTTGACCGCCTTGATCAACCGGCCGGCCGTGTAGGCATCCTCAAGCGCGAACTGCTTGTCCCGCCCGGCGCAGACGACGACCAGGTCGCCGCGCTCGGTGAAGAGACTGCGCGCGCGCTCGGCCACGGCGCTGAAGTTGAGCGCGGCCGCGACGAGCACGGGATCGCCCCCCTGCGCCGCGAGCAGTGCCGGCGTCCCGTTGGTGGTGGCGAGAAACACGGTCTTCCCGCCCACCGACTCCCTGGTCATCTCGCGCGGCGAGTTGCCGAGATTGAATCCTTCGATCTTGAGAAGGCGGCGCTCCCCGGCGAGCACGATCCCGTTCTTCTCGAGAGGGGTGGTGAGCCGGACGACTTCTTCCGAACTGGCGGCCGGGACAATCGCTTTCGCGCCCGCGGCCAGCGCGCTCACGATCGTGCTGGTGGCGCGCAGGACATCAATGACGACCACCGCTCGGCCGGTCAAATCTCCCGCATTCAGGCCGAGTGGTGTGAAATACACGTCGATCTTCATGCTTGATCTTTGAGGAGTTGCGGCTCGCGCTCGAGGAATTTCGTGTCCACTTTGCCCGCGACGAAGTCCGGGTGGCGCATGACCCGGCCCAGGAACGGGATCGTCGTGGTCACGCCTTCAATGATAAACGAGTCGAGGGCCTGGCGCATACGGGCGAGCGCTTCCGACCGCGTGTTGCCGTGCACGATGACCTTGGCCAGCAGCGAGTCGTAATAGGGCGGCACCGTGTACCCGGCATAGATGTGCGTGTCCACCCGCACGCCCGGGCCGCCGGGCGGATGATACGCGGTGATCAACCCGGGCGACGGCTGAAAATTGCGGGCCGGATCCTCGGCGTTCACCCGGCACTCGATGGCGTGGCCGCGCAGGCGCGTGCCGTTCATCACCAGCGACACCGGCGCGCCGGCGGCGACGGCAATCTGTTCTTTGACCAGATCGAAGTTGGAGCACATCTCCGTCACCGGATGCTCGACCTGAATGCGCGTGTTCATCTCCATGAAGTAAAACGACCCATCCGCGTCGAGCAGGAACTCGATCGTCCCCGCCCCTACGTAGCCGATGGCCGATGCGAGTTTCACCGCGGCGTCTCCGATGTCCTCGCGCAGCGTCTGGTCGACGACCGGGGACGGTGCTTCCTCGACCAGTTTCTGGTGGCGCCGCTGCACGGAACAGTCGCGCTCGCACAGGTGCATGACCTTGCCGTACCTGTCGCCCATGAGCTGGATCTCGATGTGCCGCGGGCGGGCCAGGTACTTCTCGATGTAGACCTCGTCGGAGTTGAACGCGGCGAGGGCTTCCTGTTTGGCCAGGGTGAACGATTGGGCGAACTGATCGGGATCGGTCGCGACGCGCATCCCCTTCCCGCCACCCCCGGCGGCCGCCTTGATGATCACCGGAAAGCCGATTTGAACGGCGATCTCCTGGCCGGTCTCGAGCGAGTCGACCGGCCCGGGCGACCCGGGCACCGTCGCCAGGCCCTGCTCCTGGGCGAGCTTGCGGGCCGCGGCCTTGTCGCCCATCTGGCGAATCTGCTCGGGCGTGGGGCCGATGAACGTGATGTTGGAGGCCGCGACCTTCTCGGCGAACTCGGCGTTCTCGGCGAGAAAGCCGTATCCCGGGTGGATCGCGTCGGCGCCGGTGATTTCGGCGGCGGCGATCAGGCGGGGAATGTTCAGGTAGCTGTCGCGGCTGGGCGGGCGCCCGATGCAGACGTCGTCGTCGGCGAAACGGACATGCAGCGACTCCCGGTCCGCCTCCGAATACACCGCGACCGTCTCGATGCCCAACTCCTTGCACGCGCGGATCACCCGCAGGGCGATCTCCCCGCGGTTCGCGATCAGCACTTTCTTGAACATTACGGCGTCAGCTCGATCCCGGCCGCGTCGGCCCCGCCGAGGCGGTTCCCCGACGAGTCGACGCCCGACACCTTCAGCGCGAATTCGCTCGGGTTCGTCGCGTAGAAAATCGCGCTTTCGTAGCTGATCACGCCCTGCTGGTACCAGTGGAACAGCGACTGGTCGAAGCTCTGCA
This sequence comes from Gemmatimonadota bacterium, assembly GCA_050264615.1. GTDB lineage: Bacteria > Gemmatimonadota > Gemmatimonadetes > Gemmatimonadales > GWC2-71-9 > 20CM-2-65-7. The sequence goes on along the minus strand of JBLNGI010000092.1, from coordinate 3,825 downwards.
TGCCGTACTGCACGGAGCCTTCGGCGATCAGGTCGGGAATGTTGAGCTGTTTGGAGAGATCGCGGATGTTGTCCGCCACCGCCGCGGTGTTGATGAGCACTTCCGCCGCCGGGACGCGGCCCCGCCCGTCCTTGCGCGGCACCAGGCGCAGCGAGACGATCGCCTGCAGCGCGGTCGACAGCAAATGGCGGATTTCATCGTGCTGGTGCGGCGGGAAGAACGAGATCACGCGGCTGACGGTCTGTGTGGCGTCCGTCGTATGGAGCGTCGAGAACACCATGTGCCCCGTGTCGGCGGCCTTGAGCGCGGTGTCCAGCGTCTCCATATCGCGGATCTCGCCGATGAGGATGAGATCGGGATCCTGCCGGAGCACGTGGCGCAGCGCGGAGTTGAACGTCAGCGTGTCGTTCCCCACCTCGCGTTGCGAAATGTTCGCGTGCTGGTCGCGATGCAGGAACTCGATCGGGTCTTCAATGGTGATGATGTTGACGCGGCGGTTGGTGTTGACGTGGTTGATCATCGCGGCCAGCGCCGTCGATTTGCCCGAGCCGGTGACGCCGGTGACGAGGACCAGCCCGCGCGGTTTGAGCGCGATCTCCTCGAGCACCGCGGGCAGGTTCAGTTCGCGAATCTGTTTGACCTCGTAGGGAATCGCGCGGAACGCGAACGCGACCGTGCCACGCTGCTGGTAGACGTTGGTCCGAAACCGGCCCACGCCGGGGACGCCGATCGCGAAGTCCGCCTCCTTGTGCTCGGCGAACTCCTTGACCTGGCGCGGCGTCATGATCTGCTCCGCCAGCGACTTCAGCTCCTCCGGCTTGAGCGGCGACGTGTCGAGCCCCACCAGATCGCCGTTGACGCGAATGGTCGCCGGCCGGCCGACCTTGAGCAGCAGGTCGGAGCCGTTGCGTTGCACCATTTGCGTTATCGCTTGCTTGAAATTGAAGGCCGGCAGATTGCTTTGTGTCGCCTCACCCATGCGGATCCACCCGGAAAAGGACCTGGCCGAATTCCACCGGCTGCGCGTTCTGCGCGACCACTTCTCGAATCACGCCGGCGACGTCGGACTCGATCTCGTTCATGATCTTCATCGCCTCGATGATGCAAACGACCTGTCCGACACTCACCCGACTGCCGACCTTGACATACGGCTGCGCGGCGGGCTCAGGAGACTGATAGAACGTGCCAACCATCGGCGAGGGAATCGTGAGCAGTGGCGGCCCCGCCACCGCCGCCGGGGGGGCGGCGCCCGCCGGCGCGGCGCCGGATGCTGGGATCGACGCCGCAGGCAGTTGCGAGACGACCACATGCCCTCCGCCGCCCACCGTATTGCCGTGCCCAGCCTTGGACACCCGCACCGATGCCCATGCGCCAAACAGCCCCCGGCGGATCTCGATCGCCCCCACCTCGGGAGCGTCCTTCAAGATCTGCACGATCTGGGCGATGATGTCGAGCTTCATACCGTCAAGATACCCCCCGCGACGCGCTACACCAGTTCCACGAGATCGGTGCAGCCGTCGGTCAGCAGCACGGGACCTTCCGCCGACACATGCACGTCGTCCTCGATGCGCACGCCACCGCGTCCTGTCACGTACACGCCCGGTTCGATCGTCACGACCGCGTCCGCGGGCAGCGGATCGACCGCGGTGCGCGCGAGGCGCGGCGCTTCATGCACCTCGAGTCCCAAACCGTGCCCGGTCGAGTGTGCAAACGCGGCGCCGAATCCACGCGCCTCGATCGGATCACGCGCGAGCGCGTCGGCTTCGCGGCCGCTCATGCCGGCCCGCACGCCTTCGCGCGCCCGCCGCTGCGCCTCCTGCACGAGGCCGTACAATGCGCGCTGTGCGTCGTCGGCGCGCCGTCCGACCACCACCGTGCGGGACACGTCGGCGCAGTATCCGTCGACGACGGCGCCAAAGTCTAGCAGCAGCCACTCCCCCGCCGCCACCGTGCGCACGCTCGTGTGCGCATGCGGAAGCGCGCTCCGCGGCCCGCTCGCCACGATCGTCGGAAAGGGATGGTTCTCGCTCCCGTGCCGCCGCAGCGCGCCCTCCAGCACACCCGCGATCTCGAGCTCCGTCTGCCCGGGCCGCACCGTGCCGAGCGTCTCGCGCAGCGCCGCACCGGCCACCTCGGCCGCCGCGCGAATCGCGCCGACTTCGCCCGCGTCTTTGCGCGCGCGCAGCCGCTCCACCAGCTCGCCGGCTGCTTTCCAGCGCCAGGTAGCGCCCGGCCCCGCCGAGAACCGCTCCGCCTCCCGGACGCTCACGGCGTGCGCTTCGAAGCCGACCAGCCCCAGCGCTCCCAATGACGGGAGCTCCTTGAACAGCCGCTCCCAGACGCTGGCTCCCTCGATCTCGACGCGCGCGACGGCGCCGCATTGCTGCCGCGCCTGCTCGTCATAGCGATAGTCGGTCACGAGCAGCAGCCCTTGCTTCGTCGCCACAACAATACCGGCCGACCCGCTGAAACCGGTGAGATAGCGGATGTTCGGGCGCGACGTGACGAGCAGCGCGTCGAGGCCCCCCCCCTCCGCCTCGAGCAGCGCCATCAGCGCGGCGTGCCGGTCCGGCCGTCTATCGGCGCCCGAGGTAGGCGACAAGTCCCTCGAGCCCCAGGCGATAACTCTCGGCGCCGAATCCCGTCACCACACCGACGGCCAGATCGGCGAGCAACGATTTTCTGCGCTCCGGCTCGCGCCCGAAAATATTGGAGAGATGCACTTCGACAAACGGCACGCGCACCGCAAGCAGCGCATCGCGCACGGCGAGGCTCGTGTGGGTGAACGCCGCGGCATTGATCACCGCGCCGTCCGCGCGCGGCGGACCCTTGAGCCCCTGTATCGCCTCAACGAGCTCGCCTTCGTGGTTGGTCTGAATCCAGGTACACTCGACGCCGAGCGCCCGCGCGCGCTCACGCGTGGCGCGCTCGATGTCCGCAAGACTGGTGCGGCCATAAACCTCAGGCTCGCGCTCACCCAACAAGTTGAGATTGGGGCCGTTCAGCACGGCGATGTGAGGAGGCACTAGGACTTGAGCTTCTTCAGCCACTGCTGGAACTGATCGGCCTCCGTCTCGTCTTCGGGCGGCCGCTGCGTCCGGCCGGATGTGCGACCTCCGGGCGTTTTGGATCCCGCGGCTCCACCAGGCTTCCCGCCCTCACTGCCCGGCGCCGCACCGGCGCCGCCCGCTGCGGCGTCCGGCTTTCCACCCGCGAAGAACTCATCGAATGAAAAGCCACCCGTCTTGGAGCCGTCCTGTGGGCCGGAGGGGGCCGTTGGAGCTGCACCGGCGGGAGAAGGAGTCGATTCGGTCGCGCGATGCCCCCCACTTCCCCCGCCCTCTTCGCCGAACACCGTGTCGAGCGAGATGTGGTCCTGTGCCGGATGCGATGGCTCGCCATGGGGCTGGGGAGGGGCGTTCGGCGCCGGCTCCGCGACGTCGAACGCCGCAGCCAGCGTGCTCTGCGACTCGGCCGGCGGGGCCGGCTTGCCACCGCGGCCCGACCAAATGTTCTTGAGAAAGGCCTGCGCGGAAATCCCGGAGCCCTTCCTTTGTGATCCGCCGCCCGAGAGCTGCTGTATTTTGGCTTTCAGTCTCGCGTCGTTGGGTCGCTGTGCCAGCAACGCCTGATAGACGCGCAGGGCATCCTGGTGATGGCCCTGCTTCAGGTACAGCTCCGCCATCGTCTCAGTGACCACCGGCTCCGCCTTCGACAGCGTCGCCGTGTCGGCCGCTCCATCGTCGTCCGAAAGTGCGACGGCCGCCGGCACGCGTGACTGGGGGGGGCGCTGCGGTGGCGTTGGTGGAGGCGGCGGAGGCGGCG
>JBLNGI010000091.1:0-2876 GCA_050264615.1 Gemmatimonadota bacterium | reverse complement strand
GCCTTCGCGATGAGTCCGCCCTTCCGGCCGCTCACGCCGCAGGAGGACGCGCAGGTGGTGGAGGCGATCCGCGAGTCGGGCGCGCGCATCCTCTTCGTCGGGCTCGGCTGCCCGAAGCAGGAGCGCTGGATGGCCCTGCACCGCGAGCGCCTCGACTGCGCGCAGGTCGGCGTCGGCGCCGCCTTCGACTTCCTGGCCGGACACAAGCGCATGGCCCCGCGCATCCTGCAGCGCGCCGGCCTCGAGTGGCTGTTCCGGCTGGCCAGCGAGCCGCGCCGCCTGTGGCGGCGCTATGCGCGCCACAACCCGCGCTTCGCCGCGCTCGCGGCGGCGGAGCTCCTGCGTGCGTGCCGCGCGTCGAGGGCAGCGCGGTGACGCGAGCCCGCGGAGGAGGCGCATGCGCAACCTGCTGAGGCGCTGGCCGCAGCGGCACCGGCATGACGGCGGCGCTGTTCCGCGAGAGCGGTGCCTGTCAGGGCGAGAACTACCCGCCCGGTCAAGGGATCCCAGGCGCGGACCGATGGACTCGGGGCGGAGTTGCCGGCGCCTGAGGGGCCCGGCCGGTCCGCTCGGAGCGAAGAGTCGAAGCGTGGCGGAAGCGGCTGGGGTGGGTCCCGCGGACACCATCGTGATCCGACCGGAGCAGGGGCTCGCCTCGCTCCAGCTCGGCGAGCTGTGGAACTACCGCGAGCTGCTCGGCTTCCTCGCCTGGCGCGACATCCGGGTCCGCTACAAGCAGTCCGTGTTGGGCGTGCTGTGGGCGCTCGTCACCCCGCTCGCCACCGTGACGATCTTCAGCGTGATCTTCGGACGCGTGGCGCGTATCCCGAGCGACGGCGTCCCGTACCCGATCTTCTGCTACGTGGGGCTGCTGCCCTGGCTGTTCTTCTCCCAGTCGCTCCAGCGCGCCACCGCCAGCATGGTGGCGGAGCGCAACCTGCTCACGAAGGTCTACTTCCCACGCCTGATCGTTCCGGTGGCCGCGACCCTCGCGCCGCTCGTGGATCTGGCGATCGCATCCAGCGTGCTCTTCGCGATGATGGCCTGGTACGGCCTCGTGCCCGCGCTGCACGCGTTCTTCCTGGCGCCCCTGTCCGTGGTCTGGGCCTGGCTGCTGGCGATCGGCGTGGGGACGCTGCTCTCGGCAGTGAACGTCCACTACCGCGACGTGGGCCAGATGATCCCGTTCCTGATCCAGGTATGGATGTACGCATCGCCGGTGGTGTACCCGGCCTCGATGTTTCCCGAGGCGTGGCGCTGGGTGCTGGGCCTGAACCCCATGGTCGGCGTGATCGAGGGGCTGCGCTTCGCGGTGCTGGGTCACGGGTCGCCGCCGGTCGCGTCGCTGGCCGTCTCCGCGGGCGTGTCCCTGCTGCTGCTGGTGACGGGCGTCCTGTCGTTCAAGCGCATGGAGCGCACCTTCTCGGACGTCGTGTAGATGATCCGCGTCGAGGGCATCGGCAAGCGCTACCGCCTGGGGAACACGGTCCGCCACGACACCCTGCGCGACGCGATCGCGCACCGCTTCACGCGTCGGGGTCGGGCGCCGGAGCGCGACGCCGCGGAGTTCTGGGCGCTGCGGAACGTCTCGTTCGACGTGGACGAGGGCGAGGTGGTGGGCGTCGTCGGGCGCAACGGCGCCGGCAAGAGCACGCTGCTCAAGGTGATGTCGCGCATCACCCCGCCCACCGAGGGCTGCATCCGCCTGCGCGGTCGCGTGGCGAGCCTGCTGGAGGTGGGCACCGGCTTCCACGCGGAGCTCTCGGGGCGCGAGAACATCTTCATGAACGGCGCGATCCTCGGCATGACGCGACGCGAGATCCAGTCCCGCTTCGACGCGATCGTCGACTTCGCCGAGGTGGAGCGCTTCCTCGACACGCCGATCAAGCACTACTCGTCGGGCATGCACGTGCGCCTGGCCTTCGCGGTCGCCGCGCACCTGGAGCCCGAGATCCTGCTGGTCGACGAGGTGCTGGCGGTCGGCGATGCCGGGTTCCAGAAGAAGTGCCTGGGCCGGATGGACGACGTCGCGCGCAGCGGCCGCACGGTCCTGCTGGTGAGCCACAACATGGCGGCGATCCAGCAGGTGACGTCGCGCTGCCTGCTGTTCGAGCAAGGCCGGCTCGACCGCGACGGCGCGACCGCCGAGGTCGTCGCCGCGTACCTGTCGTCGGGAGACCGGGACGCGGTGGCGACGGACCTGGCCACCGACCACCCGGACTTCCACATCCAGCAGGTCCGCTTCGACGAGGAGGGCCAGCCGCCGGGCTTCAACCAGCCCATGCGGTTCGAGCTCACCCTGTCGCTCCGGCGCCCGTTCAAGACGGTCGGCTTCGGGCTCGGCATCTACAACTCGCTGGGCGTGCGCCTGCTGACCTCGAGATGCGTCGTCGACGACCTCGACGAGGGCAAGACCACGCTCTCGATCCGCATCGCAGACCACCACCTGCCGCCGGGACGGTACGCCCTGTCGCTGGGTATCGCGCGGGGAACCCAGAAGATCCACTACGCAGAGAACGTGCTGCGCTTCGCGCTCTCGGACCTCGGCGTGCACGAGCCGCTGCTCCAGCCCTACCTCGCCCGGCAGCGCGACCAGATCGGCGCCTTCGTCCCCGGCCGCTGGGAGAAGTGCTGAGCCATGCGTTTCGCCTTCGTCTTCGGCGTCGGACGCAGCGGAACCACGCTGCTGGGCAGGCTGCTGGCGTACACCAGGACGCCGGCGCGCTTCGTGACCGAGCTGTGTCCGGGCGTCCCCGACCGCATCCCCAACCCGGTCTTCATGGTCGAGCCCGAGGACGGCGCGACGATCGGACGCGTGCGCGACGCCCTGTTCGAGCTGGCCGCAGGCAAGCTCCGGTTCGCGCCGGACCAGGCCT
>JBLNGI010000090.1:0-17599 GCA_050264615.1 Gemmatimonadota bacterium | reverse complement strand
GAGATGAGCCAGGGCGTCGCCTTCTTCAACATGTTCCGCGACCTGACGGCGTCGGGCTTCTGGTCGAGCAAGATCGGGGTCGCCGATCTCGATTACCGGGGCAATGTATTCGTGGCCGAGTGGAAGGGCTGCCCGGAGCCGGCGCTGCGCAAACTTGGCGTTCAATACGAGGACTGAGTGAGCAAACGACTCGGGATCGGGATGGTGGGCAGCGGCTTCAACGCCAAGTTCCATCTCTTGGGATTCACGGGTGTCCGCGATGCCGATGTCCTGGGCGTCTGGAGCCCCAATGAAAATAACGCGGGCGACACCGCCGCGATGGCGCGCCAGCTCGGTGTGGGAGAGGCCAAGCCCTACCCCTCCATCAGCGCGATGGTCGAGGATCCCGCAATCGACGCGATCTGGCTGTCCGGGCCCAACTACGCGCGCATCGAGAACGTAGAGGAAATCGTCAGCGCGCTCGAGCGCGGCAAGGGCCAACTGCTTGGCCTCGCCTGCGAAAAGCCGCTCGCCCGCAACGTTGCCGAAGCGAAAAAAGTGCTCGATCTCGTGAACAAGGTCGGCCTGCCGCACGGGTATCTCGAGAATCAAGTGTTCTCGCCGCAGGTCGAAGTCGGACGCAATCTGCTGTGGGCGCGCGGCGCCAAGCTCACCGGCCGTCCCTATCTGGCGCGCGCCGCGGAGGAGCACAGCGGCCCGCACGCGCCCTGGTTCTGGCAAGGCAAGCTTCAGGGCGGCGGCGTGCTGAACGACATGATGTGCCACTCGTCGTTGCTGGTGCAGCACCTGCTGACCGATCCAACCAAGCCGACATCCACCGTGCGGCCCAAGCGAGTCACCGGACACATCGCGAGCCTGAAGTGGAGCCGGCCCGAGTATTCCAAGAAGCTTGCGGCGTCGATGGGCAAGGACGTGAATTACGACCAGACGCCGTCCGAAGACTTTGCCGCGGTGATGATTGAATTCGAGACCGAGGATGGTTACAAGGTCCTGGGCGAAGCGACGACCTCCTGGAGTTTTGTGGGCGCCGGCCTGCGGCTCTCGGCCGAGCTGCTCGGCCCCGAGTACTCGCTGCAGTGGAACTCCCTCGACACGGGCCTGAAGTTGTTTTTCAGCCGCGAAGTCCAGGGCAAAGCCGGCGAGGACCTGGTCGAAAAGCAGAACGCCGAGATGGGCCAGATGCCGGTCGTGGCGGGCGAAGCGGCGGCGTACGGGTATGAGAACGAGGACCGCTACTTCGTTGATTGCTTCCTCAAGAAGAAGAAACCATGGCTCACATTCGATGACGGCCTGCGCGTTGTGAAGGTCTTGATGACGGCATACATGAGCGCCGAGCAGGGCACGACCCTCGACTTCCCCGGGCCCGGCCTCGACAACTTCGTGCCTGCGGTCGCGAAAGGGACCTGGAAACCGTGAAACGATTGCGGATTGCGAATTGCGGATTGTCGACCGGAGCGCGGGTTCTTCAATCCGCAATCCGCAGTCCGAAATCCGCAATGTTGATCCTGGGAGCTATCATTCCATCAACCATGCCCGCCCAGCAGTGGCCGCAGCATTCGATGGACCGCCCTCGACCGCCCGTCGTCGATCCGGGGCCCGCAGGGCCACCGTCGCGACCGCCCTCAGACGCCATCATCCTGTTCGACGGAACCAACCTCTCTGAATGGCGCGCCGACGACAGCGCGGGCAGCGCCGCGAAATGGATCGTGCGCGACGGCTATATCGAGGTGAAGCCGGGCACCGGGACGATGCGGACGGCGCGGGGCTTCGGGGACGTGCAGCTGCACATCGAATGGGCCACGCCCGCCGTCGCGAAGGGTGAAGGCCAGGAGCGGGGCAACAGCGGCATCTTCCTGATGGGGATCTACGAGCTGCAGGTGCTCGACTCCTACCAGAACGACACCTATCCCGACGGGCAGGCCGGCGCGATCTACGGTCAGAATCCGCCGCTGGTCAATCCAACGCGCGGCCCCGGACAGTGGCAGGCCTACGACATCATCTTCCATCGCCCGCGTTTCAAGGCTGACGGCTCGCTCGAACGCCCCGCGCGCATGACGGTGCTGTTAAACGGAGTGCTGATTCAGGACAATTTCGAACTGGTGGGACCGACGGCCAATCGGCAGCAGCCACCGTACCGCATGCACCCAGACAAGCTACCGCTCAAGCTGCAGGATCACGGGAATCCCACCCGCTACCGGAACATCTGGCTGCGTGAGCTCGAGTAGCTAGCGAACCGGTTGCCCGACTTCCTCGGTCTTCGAAGCCTTAAAGAACAGCGAAAAGAAGACGAGTACGGCGCCGGCGAAGGCGGCCGGCAGCCACCAGAACTGTCTCCACTGGTCCAGTGTCAAGCTGGTCGCGGTCTGCCCCAGAAAGCTCGCGTACACCCTTCCCGCCACTTGGGCGCCGATCAGCATGCCCACGCCGTAGGTCACGAGCACCAGGAAGCCCTGCGCCTGGCCGCGAATCGCCGGCGTCGACTTTTTGTCCACGTAGATCTGCCCCGTGACAAAGAAGAAGTCGTAGCACACGCCGTGCAGCACGATGCCGATGAAGATCATCCAGAACACCGCATCCGGCGCCGCCAGCGCGAACAGGGCGTAGCGGAGCACCCAAGCCGCCATGCCGATCATCAGCATCTTCTTCACGCCTAGCCGCGCAAACATGAGCGGCATGAGCAGCATGAAGCCGGTCTCTGAGATCTGCCCCCAGGTCTGCGTCGCGGCGATCTTCTTGACGCCGGCGACCCCCAGGTACAGCTGGGTCATATTGTAGTACGCCGCCAGCGGAATACACAGCAGCAGCGACGAAATGATGAACACGTAGAACGGCCGGCTGCCGAGCTGCCTGAAGGCGTCGACCCCGGCGATGCTGCGGAACGACACCGGCACGCCCGCGCCGGGCGGCGGCGTATGGGGGAGTGTGAAACTGTAGACGCCGAGCACCACGCTGGCCGCCGCCGTCGTGTAGATCGGCAACGCCGTCTGCTCCGGCACCGCGGTCATCAAGCCGCCCAGGACGAAGCTGATGAAGAGCCCGGCGACGATCCAGCCGACGGTCCCGAAAACGCGAATCAACGGGAACTGCGTTTCCTGCGACTGGATGTGATGGAACGCGAGGCTGTTCGCGAGACCGAGCGTCGGCATGTAGCAGAGGTTATAGAGCAACAGCATCACGATGAACGTCGGCGGGGATCCCGTGAAGCTCGGCACCAGGAACATGAACACGCCGCCCAGCACGTGGAGAACGCCGAGCACTTTCTGCGTCGCAAAGTAGCGGTCGGCGATCAGGCCCAGAAAAAATGGAGCGACGATGGCCGCTATCGGGTTGACCGTATAGGGCCAGTAGGTCAGTCGCTCCATTCCATGATTCGCCATGTACACGCCAATCGTCGTGTACCATGCCCCCCAAATGAAAAACTGGAGGAACATCATCACCGACAGTTTTGTGCGGATCACGAGGGGTTTTAGCTCCCTGAGACGGTGAGATCCTTTGTCAGCCGGACGATAATGTGCGCGCCGGCCGGCAGTACGATGTCCGAATCTTTCGTCGTCGATGCCACGCCGGCGCCCGCCGCGGCGCCCACGATGCCACCGATGACCGTGCCTTTGCTGTTGCCGCCGATCACTCGTCCCAGGATTGCACCGGCGGCCGCGCCGGCGCCGACCTTGGCCGCATCACCGCTCGTGACGCCCCGACCCTTGTGGATCGTTTCGAGCGAGTCGACGTGGGCGTCAATGGGGTACGATTTGCCACCAACGGTGACGCTCGTAACCTCCAGCGTCAAGGTCCCCGGCGTGCGTGGATTGGGCGCGGGTTTGACCTCGGTAATCTTGCCGTTGATCGTGGCCCCCGCCGGAATCACGACCTGCCCTGCTCCGTTCTTCACGTCTTCGATGACGTGCGCGGTGAACGTCTCACCGACCCTGGACGTGCGCGAGGAAATCGTATCGTTCGCGGCCACGTCGAACCGCGCGCCCGCGCTCAGCGTGCGCGTCGCGGGACGGGGCGGCGGCGCCGGCGGCCGGGCAGCCGGGGGACGAGTCGCCGGAGGCGGCGTTTGCGGCGGTGCCGCAGGAACGTCGTGCATCGCTGTGGTCGACTCGGTCGGCGCGAGGGTCAGGTCACGCGCCGTCGAGTCCGCTTGTGCCTGGTCCTGTCCCTTTTGGCAGGCGCTCAGGCCAAAGGCCGCGACTGTCGCGATAATCGCTAACCGATTCATGGCATCCTCTCTGTGACGACGGTGTGCAATGCGTACCCGCGGCATGGCGGCAGGTTCTACAGCCGCTCCCGCAGAAACTGTGGCGTGAGGCTCTGCAAATACCCGGCGAGCAGCGTGAAACTATCCGTTATCAACAGGATACCGAGTACGATCAGCAGGCCCCCGGCGATCCGATCGACCCATACAATGTAGGGACGGAAGCGCTGGAACCAAATCAGAAAGCGGTCCAGCGCGACCGCGGTCAGGAGGAACGGCACCGCCAGGCCCAAGGCGTACACCGTGAGGAGCATCATGCCTTTGGCGAGGCCGGCCTGCGTGGCCGCGATCGTCAGGATGCCGCCGAGGATCGGGCCGATGCACGGCGTCCATGCCGCGCCGAAGGTGAATCCTACGACGCCGGAGCCAAAGTAGCCGAGCGGCTTGTTCGCGAGCTGCACCCGCCACTCCCGCATCAGAAACGCGGGTCGCACCACGCCGAGCAGGTACAGGCCGAACAGAATCACCAGGCCCCCCCCAACACGCCCCATCCAGACCTGGTACTCCCGCAGCAGGCTCCCCACCGCCGAGGCCGCGGCACCGAGCAGCACGAACACCAGCGTAAACCCACCGACAAACCACAAGCCGTGCAGCAGTGCATTCCAGCGCCGTTGCTCGGCCTGCTCCACCGTCATGCCGGTGATGAACCCGACGTAACTCGGGATGAGCGGCAGCACGCACGGAGACAGGAAGCTCAGCAGCCCCGCCGTGAATGCTACCGCAACGCCCATGCTACCCGCAGAATGCGACCGCGGAGACCACTGTCGTCCAGCGGGCGTCGGCGCCGCACTCAGCCGTCGACGTCACGTTCATGGTACGAACGATCTCGCCCGAGAGCAGCCATTGCTCGCGCCGCTCGTCCCAGGCCTTGTCGGCTTCGAACGGCACGCCGAGCACGGTGGCGAGCATCGAGGCCGCGAGATCTTCGGCGTACTCACCGGAGACGGTCTCGTTCTGGCCGTAGCTGTGATGCTCCGAGATGTAGCCGTGGTGAGAAGGATCGGCGGGCATGGCGACGCCGATCGACGCCGCGACCAGGCGGCTGGGCTCGTTGGTCGCCGACTCCGCGATCACGGCGAACACCACCTGCCCTGGCTTGAGCATGCTCATCCCCTCCTCGCGATCGACGAGCTCGCAATGAGGGGGAAAAATGGAGCTCACCCGCACGAGATTGAAATTCGCGAGATGGGCATCACGCAACGCCATCTCGAAGCTGGTGAGCTTTTCCTTGTGCCGGCCGACGCCTTTGGTCAAAAAGGCCTTGGTCGGGATGAACATTCGTGAGTCGATCAACTCGAGACTACCTCCCTTCGTACCAGACCGCGGGACCCAACTCGACGGGCGGCTCGGAATCGCCACCCCGGTCCACCGTCGCCTGCAATACCTGCGCCAGTACCTCGGCGGGGCTGAGCGCGACTTCCACCACCTCGTACTTGCCCTGTCCGCGCTCTTTGCCGCGCACGATGAGCATGTATTTCGCCGTGTACACTCGCAACCGGCCGTCCGGCGCTTTCCGCGTCACCACCGCCGTGCCCCACTCCTTGCCGTCCCGCTTGATCGGCCGGAACACATAGATGGTCTCGATCTCGGCGGGCGGCACCTGGGCCTCGACCGCCGCCGCGAGCTTCGCCCAGCCCTGCCCCTGACCGGGGGCGGGCGGCGCTAGCGGGACGAAGGCGCCGGAGTCTGGACCGGGGACGTCGCCTGTTGCCATCGCTCGACATAAAAGCGCAGGACGTGCATGAAGTCCTGCGCGTTGGTGACCACGCCGTACGCCTGATGGGTGCCGCGGTCGCGCAGCTTGGTGACCACGAATTCGGTCTGATCGACGCAGATCGTCGTCAGCGGCCGGATCTCTTCCGTCACACCGGTATCCACGAACGCCGGCAGCATGTTGCCGACGGCGATCGCGTGCAGCGCCGTGGCCACGAAGATCGCGAACGTCGCGGTCGACGTGTGCCCCCGCATCGCATCCTGCGCGGCGAGGGTGTCGGCGATGACGTCCGGCAACGGACCGTCGTCGCGAATCGAGCCCGCCAATACATACGGAATGCGATTGGACACGAGGGCATGCATGATGCCGCTTTTGACTGTCCCCTGACTTACCGCTTTGTCGATCGAGCCCGCGCGGCGAATGGCGTTGATGGCGCGCATGTGCAGCCCGTGCCCGCCCTCCACGCTCTCACCGGAGCTCGACATGCCCAGCGTCGTGCCGAAAATCGCTGCCTCGAGGTCGTGCACCGCGACGGCGTTACCGCCCAGCAGCGTCTGGCAGTACCCGTTCTGAATGAACCAGATCATGTCCTCGCGCGCGCGCGCGTGCACCAGCGCGGGGCCGATCACCCACACGATTTTGCCGCCGCGCGCCTTTTCTTCGCCGAGCAGCTGCGCGAGCACGGTGTAGTCCACCGGCCGCTCGCGCGACACCTCGGCCGACATGAAGCGGAATTCGTTGGGGCTATGGGTCCCGCCCAGAAACCCTTCGACATGCACGAAGATGCCTTCCGTGCCGTCTTCGGCAGCGCCGACCGCGACCTTGTCGCCCCGGCGCACACGCCGCGGCTCTGTAACGACCAGATCGTCGGCCCCCCCGCCTCCCCCGCCCCCCCCGCCCCCCCCGGGGCCGTGCACGATCACGCAATCCATGCGCGGCAGGCGCGGCCGGCGCCAACCACTCGGCAGCTTCACGTAGGTCGGCAGGTTGGTCGTCGAAAAAAAACCGTCAGGAAGCACTCCGTCGCCGGGGGCGGGTGTGAATCGGGCCTCGGGCGCGCCTGAGAGTGGAGGCGCGGTAAAGTTCGGGGGACGGTACTGAAAGCGCGTGCGACTCACAGGCCGGTGAACATACCCGGAATGAAACGGCTTTCACAAGAGTGAAACGGGATCGCGATCGACGATCACCTCGCGATGCGCTTTCGCGCGCCAGGCGCGCACCACACGACCCAGCACGCGCGGCTCGGCGGACTTCGCCAGCACGTGCCAGCGCCATTTTCCCTTGAGCCGCATGATCGGGCACGGCGCCGGGCCCAGCACCGTCAGCGCGTCCTCCAGCCGCTCTGTGGAGGCGCGCCGCAGCCAGCTCGCCACCTTTTCCGCCAAGTCCGCCGTCCGCGCATGGTCGTTCGTGGCGATGACGAACCGAACTAGACCAGTTCGTGGAGGATAGGGAGGATGTGGAGGTGATCGCTGGGGCAGTTCGGCGGCGGCAAACTGCTCCATCGAGTGGGCCGCGGCGGCCCGGATCGCGTGATGGTCCGGCGCGCGTGTCTGGACGAAGACGCGTCCGCCCTTGGGCCCGCGCCCCGCACGCCCCGCCACCTGTGCCACGAGCTGGAACGTTCGCTCGCCGGCGCGAAAATCGGGGAAATGCAGGCCGGTGTCGGCATCCACGACCCCCACGACGGTCACGTTCGGGAAGTCGAGCCCCTTGGCGATCATCTGCGTGCCGAGCAGGATGTTCACGTCGCCCCGCTCCACACGCTCCAGAATGTGATGATGGGCCCACTTGCTGGTCGTCGTATCGAGATCCATGCGCGCGATGCGCGCGCGCGGATAGCGCAGCCCGACAAAGTGCTCGAGCTGCTGGGTCCCGAGACCGCGGAACCGCTGCGTCGGGGAGCCGCACACGGCACATGTGTCGGGCACCTGCGCTTCGTGACCGCAGTAATGGCAGCGCAGCGCGGGGGGCGTCTGATGCAACGTCAACGCGATCGCGCACTGCGGGCAGCCGGGGACGTTGCCGCACGCGGGACACTGCACGAACGTCGCAAACCCGCGGCGATTGAGCAGCAGAATGACCTGCTCGTCCCGCTCCAGGGCGCCCGTGATCGCTTCGTCGAGCGCTTCGCTCCAGGGAATCGCGCTTGCTGTGACGCCTGTCTCCCCTGGCGCGACGCGCGCCGTGCTCCGCAGATCCACGATCTCGACGGCCGGCAGCGGCCGCGCCCCGACGCGTTCCGGGAGCTTGAACGTGACGACACGATCATCGGTGAGTGTTTCCAGCGACGGGGTCGCGCTGCCGAGCAGCAGGCGCGCCCCCTCGAGCCGGGCGCGCATGACCGCCACGTCCCGGGTGTGATAACGCGGCGCCGACCCCTGCTTGTAACTCGGCTCATGCTCCTCGTCGACAACGATGGCCCCGAGCCGCTGGACGGGGGCGAAGACCGCCGATCGCGGACCCACCGCGACCCGGCGCTCACCCGACCGCAGCGCGCGCCAGGCGTCCGCCCGCTCTCCGTCGGACAAGCCGGAGTGCAGCACGGCGACCAGGTCGCCGAACACCCCGCGCACTCGGGCGACGGTCTGCGGTGTCAGGGAAATCTCCGGCACCAGCAGGATGGCCCCCGCCCCGTCCTCGGACTGCACGACGGAACGGAGCACGTCGAGATAGACGAGGGTCTTGCCTGAGCCCGTCACGCCGTGAATGAGCACGGGCGTCTCAATCGGCGTGGCCGCGATGCCGCGGACAACCGCCTGCTGGTCGACCGTCAGGATAGGTGGTGGTGGGGAGGCAAGATCGGCAAACGGATCACGCATCTCAGGGACGTGATCGAACCGCGCCAGACCCTGCCGCACCAATCCCAGCAGCACACTCGGGGAGAGCTTCAGCTGATTAATCAGATGGGAGACCGGCGCCGAACCACCCAACGCCTCCACCGTCTCGTAGGCCGCGCGGCGCTTCGGGGCGCGCTTGAACATGCGGTCGCGCTCGAGTAGTGAATCGAGGCCACCGTTGGGGGCGAGCACGAACAGGCGCTCGGTCGCGGGGGCCGGTCCACCCGGCTTCGCTACGCTCCATAGCGGCCCGGGGAGAATCGCGCGTAACGCCAGGCCCAGCGGCGCACCGTAGTAGTCCGAGATCCATCGGCCCAGGTCGAGCAGCGCCGGGGAAAGCGCGGGCTGCTCGTCAGGGGCGGCGGCAAGCGGCTTGATCGTGCTGACGGCAGACGGCTGGCGGCTGACGGCCTCCAGCACCACCCCGACGACCTTCCGCTGCTTCACCGGCACCACCACACGCGCTCCGGGCACGGCGCGCTCGGCCAGCGCATCAGGCACAGCGTATATGTAGGGGCGGTTTACCGGAACCGGCAGGACGACCGCGACGAGGCGCGGCTCGGTCATTTGCGTTTGACGCCGAGCCCCGGCTCCGTGGGTAGCCTGATCTGGCCGCGGTCGATCGTCGCGCCGGTGAAGGGATCGTCGACGGTGAGCGCGGCGCCATCGAGATCGGCCGCGTCGACCAGCGGCGTGAAATGCGCCGCGGCGGTGATGCCGAGCGACGTCTCGATCATGCAGCCCACCATGACCAGCATCCCGTGCGCGCGCGCCGTCGCGATCATGCGCAGCGCTTCCCGCAGCGAGCCGCACTTGGCGAGCTTGATGTTGATGCCGTCCACGCGCCCGACCAGCCGCGGAATGTCGGCCGCCACGAGGCAGCTCTCATCGACCACGACCGGCAGCTGATGCGCGGCGGCGACGCGGCGGACTTCGCTGAGGCCGTCGAGATCTTCGGGAACGAGTGGTTGCTCGAGGAATTCGACGCCGCACTCCCTGAGCTGCGGGATCATCTCTTTGGCTCGCGCCACGGTCCATCCAGCATTGGCGTCGACGCGGATCGGCTTGTCCGTGGCGTCCCGAATCGTCTGCAAGATCTCTTCGTCGCGGTCGGTCCCGAGCTTGATCTTCAGGATGGGGTACGATTCCGCCTCACGGACCTTTTGACGCATGGTCTCGTTCGTATCCAGCCCGATCGTGAACGACGACAGCGGCGCCTTCTGGGGATCGAGTCCCCACAGCCGCCACAACGGCTGGCCCAGCTTCTTCCCCACCAGATCGTGGAGCGCCGCCGACAGCGCGGCGCGCGCCGCCCCGTTGCGCGGCAGGACCCGCGCCCAGCGCGCTTCGGCCGCTTCGAGCTCGAACGGATCGCTCGGCAAGTGCGCGCGCAGACGCTCGAAGCCGGCGAGCACCGTCTCGAGGCTCTCGCCGTAGAACGAGGAGGGATCGGCTTCGCCCCAGCCCTCCTGTCCGTCGCTGTCGACGAGCCGGACCCAGGCGCGCTTGTACCCGTTGGTCGAGCCGCGTGCGATGACGAACGGATGGCGGGTTGTGATGGCGCACTGCTCGACGAGCAGCTTCAGAGCCATCGATTCCTGTGGAGCCAACCGAGGATGATCACGGACACGGCCGCCATCGTGCCCAGGGCGATGTAGAAGCCGTAGGGGTTATGCGTCAGCGGCATCGCGCTGAAGTTCATCCCGTAGATTCCGCCGATCACGATCAGCGGCAGGGCGATCGTGGCGACGATCGACAGCTGCTTCATCACCTTATTCATCCGATTCGACGTCTGCGACAGGTAGGTTTCCAGCACGCCCGCGAGCAGGTCGCGCGTGGTATCGACCGACTCCGTGATCCGGATCGTGTGGTCGTACACGTCGCGGTAGTAGAGCTGGGTCTCGGGCCGGATGTACCCGCAGGGCCGGTTCGTCATGATGTTGAGCACTTCCCGGAGCGGCCCCACGTGGCGCCGCAGCGAAAACGCGCTGCGCTTCGCCTTGAAGATCTCGTGAATCAGCTTCTCGTCGAACTGCTCGAACAGCCGCTCTTCCAGACCATCCACCAGCGCATTCAGCTCTTCGACGAGCGGGAAGTACGCGTCGACCGATTGGTCGATGATGTTGTGCATCGTCATTTCGGCGCCCCGCGCCAGCAGCTCGGGATTGCGCATCAGCCGCTCGCGCACCGCGCCGCAGCTCTTGGAGGGCAGCGCGTGCACCGTGACGAGAAAGTTCTTTCCCAGGAAGAAATACAGGTTGGATGTGGCCAGATCGAACGGCTCCGGCGTGCCTTCATCCAAACGAATGACCGCCATCACGACAAACACATAGCGGTCATACTCTTCGAATTTGACCCGGCTGCCCGGCGAAAGCGTGTCTTCGATGGCCAGCGGGTGGAACGCAAAGACTTTTTCGAGTAGCGCGAGTTGATGCATGTTCGTGCTGTCGATGTCGACCCACAGCTCCCCTTCGCCGCCCTGGAGGACCTCGCGGATCCGGGCGGGTGCGAGATCCTGCTCCAGCGTGCCGTCGGGCCGCCGGTAGATGCTGAGCGGCCAATGCTTTGAGGCTGGCGGCTGCTGGGCTCCTGTGGGAACGACGTTCACGGCCATTCTTCAAGATAGTGCGCGCACGTGCGCCACGACACCGGCGGCGAGCAGGTCGAGCCGATAGCCGCCCTCCAGCACGCCGACGACGGGCCGCGTCCCCATGCGCTGCCGCAGCGCCTCGGTCCACTGGGTGATGTCGTCCGGCTCGAGCGTGAACTCGCCGAGAGGATCGCCCGCGAGTGAGTCGAATCCCGCGGACACGAGCAGCAAGTCGGGCGTCCAGTCCGTGAGGGCCGCGTCCACGCCGGCGAGGAATTCGCGCACGTACGTCGCGCGCGGCAGGCCGCCCGGCCGGGGTACGTTGAACACGTTGCCCACGCCGCGCTCGTCGGCGGCACCGGTGCCCGGATACCACGGGTATTGGTGCATGGAGACGAACCGAATCGACGCATCGTGCTCGACGAGCGCCTGCGTGCCGTTGCCGTGGTGGACGTCCCAGTCGACGATCAGCACCCGGGCGCAGCCGAGCGCCTGCGCATGCCGGGCGGCGAGCACCACGTTGTTGAGGAAGCAGAAGCCCATCGCGCGCGCGGCGAGGGCATGATGACCCGGCGGGCGCGTGATTCCAAACGCCCGCCCTTCCTTCATGCCGAGCTCGACCGCGCGCAGCGCGACCCCCGCAGCAGCGAGCACGCTTTCCCAGCTGCGTGGACCGAGAAAGGTGTCGCCGTCGAGCGCGCCGCCGCCCCGTTCGGCCAGCGCTGCGAGCATGTCGACGTATCCAGGGGGATGCACCCGCTCGATCGCGGCGCGGGAGGCCTCCCCGGCTTCGACCCACGCGACGTGCGCCTTCAGCTCGGGGCGGCGCAGCGCTTCGAGCACGGCTTCAACGCGCTGCGGGCGCTCCGGGTGCCCGGCGCCGCCGTAGTGATGCCGGCAGGCCGCATTCCAGACGATCGGCGTGGACACTTAGTTGCGGCGGTGGGTGTGCAGCAGCGCGCGCAGCGATTCGACTTCGCGCTTCATGTCCTTTCGCGCTTCGGCGAGCTCCGCCATTACGCGGCGGAAGCGAAACCACAACGCCACGGCGATTCCGGCGACCACGATGCAAACCCCGGCCCAGAAAAAATGGCCGATCATCGCGAGCAACACCGCGTTCAACAGCAAAAACCCGACGGCGAAAACCGTCGCGCCCCGGGTGAACGCCCAGGTCGTCACCGCACCGGTTGCCGCCGCGCGGGCAGCACGATGAAGGGGGCGTTCGCTCCCGCACCCAGCGCGCGGAGCGTGATCGACTCGTCGAGCACGGGGGCGCCGCGAAACTTCACGACCTGATTCTGTTCGTCGGCGGCGGTCTTCAGCGCGACGCGCAACGCTTCGCGCTTGAGCTGCGCGACCGTCGTCGTCTCGTCCGCCTGAATCGCGACGTGGTCCCAGGCCGGGAGGACCATCACCCGCACTGGAAAGCGCGCGAGCGCTGCGGTCGCCCTGCCCCCCGTCCCCAACGTCATGCGACCTCCACGGCCGACGCGAGCGGCAGGGTGGACAGGAACCGGTCCAGCGCCTGATCGAAGAACAGCGTCGAAGCACGCACGCGCGTGACGCCGGCCGCCGCATCAGCCCACGCGCTTACGACCAGCTCCTCGCCGCCCTGACCCCGCAGCGTCACGAAACTCGGACCCCGTGTTTCGACAAAGGCGGCTGCGTGCGGCACGCGCTCGGCAAAGAACTGCTCGGCGCGCTGCAGGACATCGGCGGGCGGCAGGGACACACTCGTCGTATGGATCATGGCGTGGGGAGAATCGCGATGCCGGTCGGCTGGCGCGGCACAGCGATGCTCGCGACCCGGGTCCGGCTGCTGAGATCGATCACATCGACGGCACCCGGATCGGCGCCGACGCTCTCGGCGGAGATGAACGCCCACCGCCCGTCCGGATCATACGCCACGCCATGCGGCAGTGGCTTGGAGGTCGGAATCTTCGCGAGCTCGGTCAGGGTGCGCGCGTCCAGGAGCGACACGCTCTGCGCCTTCTTGTTCGTCACGATGATCCAGCGCCCGTCGGCCGACGGCTCGACGTTGTATGCTCCAGCGCCCACGGGAATCTCTTTCACCAGGTCCAGCGTGGCGGCATCGAGTACCTGGAGCGTGTTGCCGTGATTACAGGCGACATACAGCCGCCGATCATCCGGTGAGACCGACACGAACGTGGGAGAGCAGTCGTGAGCGGCCGACGTCGCGGTCCCGTGCTGCAGCGGTGGTCCGGCCGCAGGACTCGTCGCGTGCGCCGCCCCCCCTCCCATCCCCTCACCGGTCTTGTGCCGGCGCGTGATCCGTAAGCTCTGGCGATCGATCTCGAGAATCTCGTCGGAGTTCATGCACGACACGTACACCGTGCTGCCCGCATGATTCACCTTGACACCGTGCGGCATGTCGCACGCGGCCAGGTTCGTAATCGGAGTCATGGACGCCGTCTGGACGATCGTCACGACGTTCACGCGCGGATGATCGCCGTGAAAATCGGAGTTGGCAACGAACGCGAGCGCCCCGTCGGGCGTGAGCGCGATGGTCGTGGGGAACATCTCGACCGGCGCGCGGCCCAGGAGCGAGTCGCTCCCCGCGCTCATCTTCCAGAGCGAGCCGTACGGCGTGCCGTGCGCGATCGTCACGTACCAGACGGAGCCGTCGGGCGCGGCGACGACGTTGTGCGGGCCGTCGATGTCAGCGGGCATCAGGCCTACCGGGATCACCTTCGCGACCGCCAGCGCCGTCCCGTTCCACGACAGCTCCGTGACGATGTCGCCCGACTCGCTGGCGACCAGAATCCGGTAGTCCGGATGCGGCAGCGCGGCAGCCGCCAGCAATCCAAGAATGACAAAGAGGCGCATCGGTAGGAAGATAGCCCCTCGCGGCAGTCAGCGCGCGGCGACGTTCCGGTGTGGCGGGCTAGTGTCGGCGGCCGCGAGGATCTGCCGCAGCACGTCGAATTCGACCGGCTTGTCGAGGTGATGATCGAAACCCGACTCCCGGGAGCGGAGGCGATGCTGCGCTTGACCCCATCCGGTCAAGGCGACCAGGACGACTTTCTTGGCCCAGGGCCGTTGCCGGATCTGCTTGGCCAGATCGTACCCGTTCACTCTGGGCAAGCCGATGTCGAGGATGGCGACGCCGGGGCGGAATTCCTCGGCCTTGTTCAGTGCCGCCTCCGCGTCGCTCGCCGCCTCGACCTCATGACCCATCATCCGCAACAACATCGCGAGACTGTCGACGGAATCGAGGTTGTCGTCCACAACGAGGACGCGGCAGCGGCTCGCGGCTACCCGGAGCGGAACCTCGGGGGGGGGGCGGTCGGTCGCCGCTCCTTTTTGCGCCGGTGCCACCGGCAGCCGGATGATGAACTGGCTCCCCTCCCCCGCGCCGGCGCTGGACGCCGTCACCGTGCCGCCGTGCAGTTTGACGAGCCGCTCGACCAGCGCGAGTCCGACGCCCAAACCTCCCTGCGCGCGCTCGAGCGGCGGTCCCGAATGCGGGAACAAGTCGAAGATGCGCGGCAGCATCTCCAAGGGAATGCCGATACCTGAGTCCTTCACCCGAATCACTGCCGTGTCGCCTTCTCGCTCGCCGGCGAGCCAGATCTTCCCGCCCGGATCGGTGCACTTGGCGGCATTGTCCAGCAGATTCGTCACCACCTGCGTCAGACGGGTGAGGTCCCCCTCCACGTACAGCGGCTGCGGGGTAATGATTTTGAGCTGGTGCCCGTAGCGCTCCATGAGCGCATTGCTCGCTTCGACCGCGCCCTTGAGGATGGTCGCCACGTCCACGCGCTCGCGGCGCAGCTCGATCGTGCCGCGCGACACGTCGAGCAGATCGTCCACCAGCCGCGTCAGGTGCTCGGTCTGGCGCTCGATGATGTTCGTCGCCCAGTTCAGCTCGTCGGGGGTGGGCGTGCGGGCGCGCAGGATCTTCACGGCGTGCCGGATGGGGCCGAGCGGGTTGCGAAGCTCGTGGGCCAGGATCTCGAGAAACTCGTTCGTGCGCTCGTCGGCCTCGTGCAGGAGTGCCGCACCGCTCGGGCCCACCCTGCGCTCCGTCAAGCAGGCCTCATGACAGACGAGCGCCGGTGCACTCCCGGCCGATAACGTGGTGGGATCAGTAGCGGATTCAGCAACGGTCTGTCCACATAAACAGCAGAGGGTCAATGCGTTCGCCTTCTCCGGAACGGACCGGGACCCCTTCAAGAACGCGACCCGGCACTATCAAAGTCAAGGATCAGGGGGCCTCCGGCCATCGCGGATCGGGGCGCGCGGGCGGTGGCTGATCGGCGTCCAGCCGCTCGGCTCGAATGTCGGCGTAAATGAAGTTCTCCGGCGCAACCGGCGCATCGGCCAGGCGCCGCAGCATTGCGAGCTGTCCCACATGCGTCATCGTGTCGGCGAATGGACCTTGTAACAGCTGCTCTGTGGTCAGCGAGCAGTGCCCGTCACGCGCGAGGAGCGCACCCACCGACTCCAACATTGCGTGAAACCGTGCGACTTCCTTTTTGAACGTGGGGAGCGGATCGGGTTTCACCGGATAGGAGCCGCCGACAAAGAAGGTGCGCACGTAGCCCATCAGGCTGGTCATGTGCCTGATCAGCTCGAGCGGCGTGCGGACCCGATGGCCCGCGCTGAACGTCGCATAGTGCTCGGGCGCATCGCGCAACGCCTTCTGCGTGCGATACGCGATCGCCGCGAGAAAGTGGCGGAGTAACTGCCGGTCACGGTCCACTGGCCTACCGCCTGAACATGAAGAACACCGCGCCGCACAGACATAAACCAGCCCAGAGAAAATTGAGCCGCACCGGTTCCTTCATATAGAACGCGGCGAACGGGACGAAGACACTCAGCGTGATCACTTCCTGGAGGATTTTGAGCTGCCCGAGATCGAGCTGGGTGTGCCCGATGCGGTTGGCCGGGACCTGGAGGAGATACTCGAACAGCGCGATGCCCCAGCTCACGAGCGCCGCGACGATCCAGGGTTTCTGGTTGAGGTGCCGGAGGTGCGCATACCAGGCGAACGTCATGAACACGTTCGAGCACACCAGCAAGATGACGGTTTTGGTGACGATCATACACCTATTTTAGCTCTACGCTGCGTGTAGCGCTGTTACAAGAGCGCGCGCAGTGTCGATGCCACTTCGGAATTCGGCACGGCGCGCGCTCCCGCGTGGCGCGCCGCGCGCAGCGCATCGACATCGACGTGGGATCCGAAGGCGATCACCGGCACGCCGCGCCGCACCAGATCCCGAATGCGCTCGTCGACACCGGGTTTGCCGAGCTCGAGCACCGCCAGATCGAGCGGGTCTTCGCGGACGACGGCGCCGCCGGCTGCGCCGATCGTCGCCTGGATTTTCGCCCGGAAAAACAGATCGTGGCACTCGACGATGACGCGCTTCACGACGTCACACTGCGAGCTTGCGGGTCAGATACTCGACCAGCTGTCCGGCCGCGACCCGATCCTGCTTCAGCGTGTCGCGATCACGAACCGTCACCGTCTGATCCTGGGTGGACTGACCGTCGACCGTGATGCCGAACGGCGTCCCCGCTTCATCCTGGCGCCGATACCGGCGCCCGATCGACCCGCCGTCGTCGTAGAAGACGTTGAAGTACCGGCGCAGGTCATCGTGAATCTTGTGCGCGAGCTCCGGCATGCCCTCTTTGTTCACCAGCGGGAACACAGCGGCTTTCAGCGGGGCGAGTGAGGGTTTGAGTTTCAGCACCACGCGCATTTCCCCGCCTTCTCCCGCCTCTTCTCCGCTCACCTCTTCCTCTCGATAGGCATCGCACAGCACCACCAGCGTCGTGCGGTCCGCGCCGGCGGACGTTTCCACGACGTACGGGATGAAGCGCTCGTTGGCCTTGGGGTCGAGATAGTCGAGCTTCTTGCCCGAGTGCTTCTGATGGTTCGAGAGATCGAAATCGGTGCGGTTGTGAATGCCCTCGAACTCGTTCCAGCCAAACGGGAACTCGTACTGAATGTCGTATGCGTCCCTGGCGTAATGCGCCAACTCATCCGGACCATGCTGATGCCACCGCAACTTCTCCTCTCGAATCCCGAGCCCCTTGACCCAATTCATCCGCTCGGCACGCCAATACTCGAACCACTCGGTTTCGCTGCCCGGCTGGACGAAGAACTGCATCTCCATCTGCTCGAATTCGCGCGTGCGGAAGATGAAGTTGCCGGGCGTAATCTCGTTGCG
>JBLNGI010000089.1:0-18807 GCA_050264615.1 Gemmatimonadota bacterium | reverse complement strand
CCCAGGAACTCGGCGAATGCCATCGACAGCACCGCGACGTTCATGGAATGGGTCGTCGTGTACTGGTCGAATTCCTTGAGCTGCAGCAGCGGCAGCATGACCTGGCGTCCGCTGTGCATCGCGACGGCGAGCGAGCGCACTACGGCTTCCGCCTCGGCGAGCGGTACGGCGCCGGTCGTCTGGACTTCGCGCTGCAGCCAGCCCAGGGTGTCCAGCTCCTCCCCAAGGGAGAAGGTAATCGTGGCGGTTTGCAGCGACTCGGGCGCGATCTCGCTCTCGCCTTTCAAGCCCACGGCGCCGAACCGGATACTGCTGCGGCGCATTTGCCGGGCCTCGGTGCTGATCGCCGACAGCGTCAGCCGGGCCAGCACTTCTTCCAGGAATCCCTCGAAGTCGTCGCGGCTCACTTGAGCTTCGAACTCGAGCCGCTGGATACCGGCCTGTGCGAGGCGTTTGCCCCAGTCCCAGGCCTTGAGCTCGCGCAGCGGCTGATGGCCGAACACGACTTCGTCGCCCAGGAAGGTGAACAGCGGATGCGACGTGTCCGACTGGAGGTCGTGGATCTGCTGATAGGCGACATCCACGGCGCGCTCGCGCGCGGGGTGCCCGTCGCGGTACAGAGCCATCGCCGCGAGCGCCTGCGCAAAGGCGTTCAGGAAACGGGCTGGGTCGCTCATCGTTTGACGGCGCGCGCGGTGATCGTGGCGGCATTGCGGACGTCTGGATCGGTCGAGACCGCCGCGAGCGCCAGCAGCATGCGCGCCTTTCGATCGTTCGGCCATCCCGTGGCCAGCGCCATCAATGCGGCGAGCAGCTCTAGTGACCGCGCCGCGAGACGTGGGCGGCCCAGCCAGTTGGTGCCGCCGTCGACCAGCCCCACCAGAGCACCGAGCGCGGCGGGGCTCCCTGCCCGTCCCAGCACCTTGATCGCCAGCACGCGCAGCTCGGACGTCATCGACGTGTCCTGAGCCAGACGGATGACGAACTGCACCGCCGACGGGGGACACTGTTCCAACGCGGCCGTGAGGCCGAGCCGCACCATCCGCGGGTCTGGATCGCACAGCGCGCCGAGCAGCGCCACCTCCCGCTCGGCGGGAATCTTGAGCGCGATTTTCACGGCCTCGCGCCGCACCCGAACATCGGCATGACCCACGAACATCGTCGTGGAGAACCCCTCCGGCAGTGCGGGCAAGCCGTCGAGCACGATCAGCAGATTGCGCGCGACGTACCAGGGAATGTTCACCGTCAGACGTTCGGCCACCACAGGACCGAGCTCGTTGGGCGCGCGCGTCAGCCGGTCGAGCAGACCGCGCCGCGTCGTCCGCGATTCCGATGCCGCCAACACATCCAGCAGGGGCTCGAACGCGCCGGCGGACAGGCGCGGGAGCACGCGATCGATGGTCGTGAAGTCCGGCGGCTCGCTGCTCGCGAGCTGCCCCACGACGTCGGGCGAGGTGACGCGCGTCCACAGCGGCGCGACGTCGGCGCGCACGGGGGCGCTCGACGCTTCCGGCGACGCGGCCAGCATGTCCACGAGCTGCCCGACGTGATGCTCGGCCACGAGCCGCTCGACCGCACGCCAGGCCGCCAAGCCGAGTACTCCCGTTTCCACCGCGATCTGCACCACCCGCAGCGGCTCAGCCGGCTGCGAGGTGGGATAGCGCGGCGCCGCGCTCGACGGCGTCGCGGCCGTCATGCGGTGCAGCGCCGAGCCGTATTCCGTGGGATTGGGATCCTCGAGGGTCCAGCCTGTCAGGAGATCGCGGACTTGCTCGCGCAGCGCTTCATCCGCCTGCGCCCGCACCTCGGGCGGCCCGTGCTCGGCGTGCTGTGCCAGCTTTGCCAGCATCCGCACCAGCGGATCGGACACGCTCTGGTGTGTCGCGTCGGCCATCGCGCGCACGATCTCGAGCACCGCGTCCGCCGCCAGCCCATGTGTGACGTCGATGGCGAACTTGGCGCGTTGGGCGTTGTCGCCGCCCATCTCGATCAGCCGGCGCAACGTGCCGGGCTGGAGCGCGCCCACGAGTTTCGACGTGCGCCGGCGCAGCGCGGCTGCTTCCGCTCCGCCGGCATGCTTCAGCTCATCGGCGATCTGCAGGAGATACCCAACGATCACCTGATCGTACGCGGCGCTGCGGGGATGCTCGTCGATCGCCTTCGCAATGACCGCCGGCTCGTTCGAAGGGGGAGGCGCGTCCCCCTCACCTGCTTCGGCCGAGAGCGCGGCCCGCGCGAGTCCCACCCAGAGCTGAGTCGCGCGCAACCCGCGCTCGCGCGCGCCCTTGTCATCGCCTGGGCTCTGCTCTCCATCCTGCAGCAGCTCCAGGCGCTCGTAGGTGATCGGATGCAGGCGGAC
This sequence comes from Gemmatimonadota bacterium, assembly GCA_050264615.1. Lineage (GTDB taxonomy): Bacteria > Gemmatimonadota > Gemmatimonadetes > Gemmatimonadales > GWC2-71-9 > 20CM-2-65-7. Next base: position 16,448 of record JBLNGI010000089.1, on the reverse strand, counting down.
ATGCGCCCACGCGCGCAGTCGCTCGGCCGGACCCAGCCCGATCGGCGCGCCCGTACGTTCAGCATCGACCGCCAGGGTGCGCAGCAGCTCGACGACCTCGGTCACGCGAACGCCGCGCTGGAATGTCACCGCGCCGAGGTGGTGCCGATGCAGCCGCCCCGCGAGCTCGGCGAGCAATGGATTCCTGGGATCGGTCGCGACGCCCTCGATGACCAGCTGGTTGCGCGCGACGCCGAGCGCCAATGAGCTCCGGCCCTCGAACAGGTGCTCGGCACGGCGCGTCACGCCCACCACCGCCGGCTCGAGCGACGGGTGGCCCTCGGGATACATGGTGTGTTTGTGAAGGGCGATCGACAGCTCAATGAGGAAGTCCGCCAGCTCTCGTGAGAGAGCCGCCCGCTCCGGAGGAGCGGCGGGCGAGGAGGGAGAGGGCCCGGACATGGCCTCACAAAATAGTCTCCGCCCCGGTGTTTAATGTCACTCTCGCAAAACGCAACAGCCCCGGAGAATGTCCCCCGGGGCTGTTTTTTGACTTCCGGTGCGACTGTGCGTCTAGACGTCTAGACGTCTACACGTCTAGACGTCTAGACGTCTAGCCTTTTAGTACATCCCGCCCATACCGCCGCCGCCCGGCATCGGCGGCGCCTTTTCCTTCTCCTTCTTCTCCACCACGACGCACTCCGTCGTGAGGAGCAGGCTCGCAATCGACGCGGCGTTCTGCAGCGCCGTGCGGGTGACCTTCGTCGGGTCGATGACGCCCGACCCAACGAGATCCTCGAACTTATCGGTCTGGGCGTTATAGCCGAAGTTCTTCTCCTTCGACTCCTTCACCTTGCCGACGACGATCGCGCCTTCCGCGCCCGCGTTCTGGGCGATGATGCGGATCGGCTCCTCGAGGGCCCGGCGCACGATCTCGATGCCGGTCCGTTCATCGTCATCCTGGCCCTTGGTCTTGTCGAGCGACTTCTGACACCACAGCAGCGCCACGCCGCCGCCCGGCACGATGCCCTCCTCGACCGCCGCGCGGGTCGCATGCAGCGCGTCCTCGACACGGGCCTTCTTCTCCTTCATCTCGGTCTCGGTCGCCGCGCCGACGTTCAGCACCGCCACGCCGCCGGCGAGCTTCGCCAGCCGCTCCTGCAGCTTCTCTTTGTCGTAGTCCGACGTGGACTTCTCGATCTGGGCCTTGATCTCTGCCTTGCGGCCCTCGATATCGGCGTCCTTACCCTTGCCGTCTACGACCGTGGTGTTGTCCTTATCCACGATGACGCGCTTGGCGCGGCCGAGATCGTTGAGCGTCGTGTTCTCGAGCTTGAGGCCGAGCTCTTCCGAAATGACCTGCCCGCCGGTGAGAATGGCGATGTCGCGCAGCATCTCCTTGCGACGGTCACCGAAGCCCGGCGCTTTGACGGCGCAGACCTTCAGCGTGCCGCGGAGCTTGTTGACGACGAGCGTCGCCAGCGCCTCGCCTTCGACGTCCTCGGCGACGATCAGCATCGGCCGACCTGACTGTGCCACTTTCTCGAGCACCGGCAGGAGGTCCTTCATCGTGGAGATCTTCTTATCGTAGATGAGGATGTAGGCATCCTCGATCGTGCACTCCATCTTCTCGGGATCGGTGATGAAGTAGGGCGAGAGGTAGCCACGGTCGAACTGCATCCCATCGACCGTCTCCAGCGTGGTCTCGAGGCTCTTGGCTTCCTCGACCGTAATCACGCCGTCCTTGCCGACCTTATCCATCGCATCGGCGATTTTGTCGCCGATTTCAGCGTCGCCGTTGGCGGAAATCGTGGCGACCTGCTTGATGTCTTTCCGGCCCGAGGTGGGCACCGAAATCTTCTTCAGCTCCGCAACGATGGTCTCGACGGCGTTCTCGATGCCGCGCTTCAGCGCCATCGGATTCGCGCCGGCTGTGACGGACTTGAGGCCTTCGCGATAAATCGCCTGGGCCAATACGGTCGCCGTCGTGGTGCCGTCGCCCGCGAGATCGGACGTCTTGGTCGCCACTTCCTTCACCATCTGGGCGCCCATGTTCTCGATCTCGTCGTCGAGCTCGACTTCCTTCGCGACAGTCACGCCGTCCTTGGTGACGGTGGGACTGCCGAACTTCTTGTCGATGACGACATTCCGGCCCTTGGGGCCGAGTGTCACCTTCACCGCATCGGCCAGTTGATCCACGCCACGCTTCAGGCGGGCCCGGGCCTCGGTGCTGAACTCCAGAAACTTGGCTGCCATGTCTGTGCTTCCTCCCTAGAGGCTGCTTACGCGAGCTTCGCGATGACGTCGGCTTCCTTGATCAGGATGATCTCTTCGTTGTCCAGCTCGATCTGCGTGCCGCTGTACTTCCCGTAGACCACGCGGTCCCCAACCTTCAGCTCCATGGGAATCGTCTCGCCCTTCTCTCGCCGCCCCGGTCCCACGGCGATGACTTCGCCCTGGATCGGCTTTTCTTTGGCGGTATCGGGGATGTACAGCCCACCTTTCATCGTCTCGGTCTCTTCCATGGGGCGGATCGCGACGCGATCAGCCAACGGATAGACCTTGTACTTCTGGGTCGTCTTGGTTGCTGCTGGCATGGTGCTCGAACCTCCATAACTCTTTGAATTGATTAGCTGTTAGCACTCGTGGCTGTTGAGTGCTAAATGACGACGGAGGGAATCTCACCGCTCGACACGCCTGGGTCAAGGGGCGGAAAGAGCCAGTACGGCGGCCTCGGCGCGTGCTCGCGGGCTCAGCGTGGTCGAGTCGACAGGAATCGTGGCCGCCCCGACGACGACGCCGGAGCGGGTGTCGGCCAGGCGTACATGCAGCCATGTCGTCTGGTCCGGACCGGGCTCGCTGAACGTGAAATGGATCAGTGCGGCGGTGGGCCGGCTCCCACCTTTGACCCGGTCGCGTACGTGATACCCGGCGCTACGCATCGCGCGCGCGAGCTCGACGCTCTGCGAGTCCCGACTCTGAACCAGGATGTCGTAGCCCCGCAGACTCTTGGGAACCCGTGAAGCCCCGCAGCCAGCCACCAGGAGCGAAAGGAGCAGGGCTTTCACTGAACGATGCGTCGTGCCCCCACCCATCGCGCCACCCACCAAGCGCCGTCGGGATCCAGCAACTCCAGCCGGGAAAGCTTCACGCCCGTACTGGAGCTGTGAATGAACTTCAGCTCGCCGACATACATGCCGACGTGCGTGACACCCCCGCCGGGTTGCGCCGCGAAGAGGAGGATATCCCCCGGTTGCAGCGCCTCGAGGACGGGCGGGACTTCACTGCCCGACCGGGCTTGATCGCGACTCATCCGCGGCAGCCGGATGCCGTGCTGCGCATACGCCCACTGCACGAGTCCCGAGCAATCAAATCCATTGGCAGCGGTCCCGCCCCACACGTACGGCGTCCCGAGCGCATCGAGCGCGGTGCGGACGACACCGCCGGCGTTGCCGATAATCATCAGGGGAGGAGTGGGCGGAGGCAGCGGCGGCGGCCGCCCCGACGGCGCGCTCCGCGCGCCACCCCCACCCCCACCCCCACCCCCACGCCATGCCCCTGTCCCGATGCCGAGCGACGCACCGAAGGACAGACTCACGCCGTCGCGGGACCCGGCCGCGCTGCGCCAAAAGCCGCGCGGGCCGACGTCCTGAAGCCGGTAGCGGGCTTCCAGTCCCACCGCGACCCACGAGATCGGCCGCCATTCCAAGCCGCCCCCGATGCTCCACAGCGCAGCCAGATCCTGCGACGACGTGTCAGTCGAGAGGCCGAGCGCGACGCCGGCGAGCGCATAGGGGCCGAGTATCCGGCGATGTCGGAACGCCTGCAGCTCCCATCCGGCACCGTAGAATGCCCGGTTGCGTCCGAGGCTGTCGTGCAGGAGTACCGAGGCTGCGAGTCCGTGGCTGAAGACACTCCCCAACGCAGTCGCCGTGCGCAGTTCGTAGGACGCGGATTGATTGCCCTGGTACCAGCGGCCGAACAAGAAATCCACGTCCCGGCCCTGGGCGTGGAGGGAAGAGACTCCGGCGATTAGAAGGAAGAGCTCAATCCGCGGCCGCAATCGCGGCGTGCTCCTCGGTGGAGCCCTCGCGGGGCGCCATGTGATGCGAGAGGATGTGCGGCAGACGCCGCATGAAACGAACCCAGATCCACAGCACCGTGAAGCCGAACAAGAACGCGCCGGCTCCTGCGATCGCGAGCATCACGATCGGACTGGTGAACTTGAGAGCGACGAGTGCCCCGAGCCACAGGCCCACATGGGACGCTGCCCACGCCCAGCCGGGCGTCAGCAACCACCCGAGAACCAGCAGCATGTGAGCCAACCATCTCGGCACGGTGCGCTACCTCTTGTTCCGGCTGATCACAATGATGGCGAAAATAGCCAGGGTCACGAGGAACCCGACGCCGGCCCCGACGGGCAGCGCCGTCACGCCGCCGAGACCCAGGCCGAGTGCTCCGCCGACGCCGCCGCCCAGCGGCGCAATCGCGAGCGACGTGATCGCGGTGTTGCCACCGCGCGCCGCACGACCTGCCGTTACCAGTCCCCCCCACCAGGCGAGGAGCGTGCCGAGCATCCACCAAATGGGCAAGTACCACCAGGTGCTACCGCCACCCACGGCATCCCAGGTCCAGGGATACGCCTTGAACGGCCGCAGCAGAATGATGTCGATGGCCATGAACACGATAGTACCCCACAACCCGATCGCCGCCGCGCCGGCCACTCCCTGTACGGTCCGGGAGGTCGCAAAGAAGCCGGGGAGGAACGTCGCGAGGACCGCCGCAACCAGAACGACGATCGTTTCGAGCAGCGCCGCGATAATCCCTGGCGGCACGAACCGCGCGACAACGAGATACGCGATCACCGCACCAGCGGTCACGGCACCAACGATCGTCCCACTGAAGAGCACATGGCGGAATTCAGAGCGATCAACGGTGGTCGCGGAAGTCATGTGGCTCCTAGCGGAGGTTCTGGCGGTTCTTCACAACATTCAATTTAAGACGCCCACCTTACGCCGCAAACACAAACAGCACCGTGAGATCGGTTACGGCCCAGGCAGCCAACGCCCGGTACATACCGCGCTGGTGCTGCCTGGGCGTCCACGCGGCGTACCCGGCAAACCACGGCATCAGCACGGCCAACCACAATGCCAGCGGCACGAGCAGAGTGGACCCTTTCCACCCTACAGACAGCAGCGCGACGGCCCCGGCGAAGAAGCCAAACGCGAGCAGCGTAGCCAGGATGGCCACGATCAGACTCGGCCGCATGCCCAGAATCAGAGCCAACGTCCGGTCGCCGCGGCGCCGATCCTCGTCAAACTGATACAGTTGGGTGAGTGGGTAGAGACCGGCGAACAGCGGACAAAACGCCAGCAGCACGAGCGCGTGGCCGAGGTCGAGCGGCCGGCCGGTCGCAGCCCAGGCGGCGTACGGTGTCAGCGTCCCGAAGCCCCACATGTTGATGACCCAATCCACGCCGGCGACGGCCTTGAACCGGAACGGCGGAACGGAGTAGAGCACCGAGAGGACGAAACAGATCGCGTAGGCAAGCTGAAAACCGAGCGGCAGCCGCAGCGCGAGCAGCTGGCCTGCGACGAGCAACGCCACGCTGAAGTGCAGCAAGTACCGCGGCAGCGGCGGCGGCGCGTTGAGATACCCGATATCACCTTCGTCACGATCGAACACGCTGTTGATCGCGAGCGTGCCACCGTTCAGAAACACGACCCAGATCAAGAGGGCGAGGATGGCTGAACCCATTTGCTCCCCGCTCCCTGTTCCCTTCACTCCGACCGCGAGGATGTAGCCGAGCAGCGTGTGCCCCGCCATGATCGGCCACTCGGCGGGTCGCATGTGCAGGATGTAGGAGTACAAATCACCGGGCAGGAGTCGATAGCCCCAGCGACGCCACGCGTTGAGCGTGCGAGCGGAGGAGCCAGGTGCGTCGCTTACCACTTCAAACCGAGTGCCGCTGCCGCGATCCGCAGGCCGACCAGGGTAAGATCGGACTGCACCGATCCGATTTCCTTGCAGAGCGGCGCCACGAGCGTCGCCAATCCTCCCGTCGCCACGACGCACGGCTGATTTTTCGTCGGCCACTCAGCCTTGATGCGCCGCACCAACCCGTCCACGGCGTCTGCAGTGCCCCACAGCACGCCAACGCGAATGCAGTCTTCCGTGCGGCGCCCAATCGCGTGCGTGGGGGGAGTCAGCTCGGTGGCCGGCAATTTGGCCGTCTTGCGCACCAGCTCGTCCGACGCGGTCCGCAGGCCCGGCATGATCACACCGCCGATGAATCGGCCACCCTCCCCGGCGCCGCGACCGCCATCCACCGTGATGCAATCGAACGTCGTCGCTGTTCCGAAGTCCACGACGATCGTGTCCTGCTTGAAGAGCTGCACCGCCGCGAGCGTATTGACGATGCGGTCGGCACCGACGGTGAGCGGCTCATCCACATCGAGCACGATCGGCAGCTTGGAGCGAGCATCGATGCGAACCGGCGCGCGCGTCGTGGCCAGCTCGATCCCCTCACACAGGCTTTCGGCCACCTGCGGAGCAACAGAAGCCAGGACGCTCGCTCCAACTTCCTGGGTCGAATGCCCTGACTGCGTCAATTGCGCGGTGAGCGTCGAGGCCCATTCATCGGGGGTTCGTTGCGGGGTGGAGTGCCAACGCCAATGCGCGTCCAGCCTGTCTCCCGCGAACAGCCCGACGGTGGTTTCGGTGTTGCCGACGTCGAAGGCGAGGAGCATGGGGCGGCTAAGATAGCTCGACGTGGCCGTCCCGCACCATCGTCGTGCCCGCGCCTGTGTCTACGAGCAGCGCGCCGTCGGGCCGGATGCCCGCCGCGCGGCCCGGGAGCGGTGCGCGAATCTGACGCCCGCGCAGCCAGTCCCGGCGAGCGAAGGCGGCACACTCGAACTCGGTCAACCGTGCGTCGTGCGTCGTGAGTCGTAACAACGCCGGGACGAGCAGGTCGAGAACGTCAATGCGCCGCACCGCGGGCCGAAACTCCCGCAGTGAAACCGCGCGCGCACTCAGCTCTGCGGGCACCTCGTTCGCAACGTTTATCCCGATGCCGGCGCCGAGCCACTGGAGCGAATCGCCTTGCCACCGGCTCTCACACAGGATGCCGGCGACTTTGCGATCGTCGACGAGGACGTCGTTGGGCCACTTGAGCCCCGCGCGCGGGCCCGAGAGCGAGGTCGCGCGCACGCCGAGCACCGCCTCGACCACGTCGGCGAGCACCAGCCCGATGCGGAGTGACAACACGCCGGCCGCGGGCAGCGGCGGCCGCAACAACATGCCGAGCCAGACGCCGCCGGCAGGCGAGCGCCAGGTGCGCCCGTCACGCCCGCGTCCCGCCGTCTGTTCTTCGGCGAGCACGACGGTCCCGGCCGGTGCACCCTGCCCGCCCAAATCGTGAATCGCGTCGAGGGCCGATGGCAAGGTGCGGAACACGCCGCACTGCGGAATGCCCCAGCGGCGCGCGAGCACCACCGCAGGGATCTCGTCGATGCCTAGCCGTGCCACAGCGCGTACGCGAGGGTGAACAGGCCGATTGCGATGCAGTACGGCGCGAACACGTAGAAACGGCCGCGTCGCAGCATCGCCACGAGGAACCGAATCGCAAACACGCCGGACAGAAACGCCACGACGCCGGCAACGATCAGCGGCACCGCCCCAACCAGCGCGACGTCGGCAACGGCGTGCCGTGCCTCGAGCAGCCCTGCCCCGGCGATGAGGGGGATCGCCATGAGGAAACTGAAGTCGGCGGCCGCTACGGCGCCCAGACCCACCAGCAGGCCCGATGCGATGGTCATTCCCGAGCGGGAAATGCCCGGGAGCGGCGCCAGCGCTTGCGCCAGCCCGATGAGGAACGCGCCACCCAGCGTGGGACGGGACGTACCGTCTGGGCTCCGGCTCCTCGTAGAGAGCAGCGCGGCAGCAGTGACGAGAAAACCCAGACCGGCCGCCCACAACGAGTCGAACGCCCGTGCGATGAGATCCTCGAGGAACAGCCCCACGATGCCCGCTGGAATCATGCCGACGATCAGCAATCCGGCATAGCGCGCCGCCTCCGGATCGCGCCGCAGCACGCCGAGCACGAGCTCCCAGAACCGCCGTCCGTACACAACCAGGATCGACCCCAGCGTCGCGACGTGCAGGGCGACCTCCACGAACACCCCAGGCGTGTGGACGCCGGCGACGTGCCCGATCACAGCCAGGTGGCCGTCGCTCGACACCGGGAGGAACTCGGTCAATCCTTGCACGAGGCCGAGCAGGATGCCTTGCCAGAGGTTCATGCGGCCTTTCCCATAACGAGTGCCACCAGTCCGATCACCATCGCTCCCTTCAGCACCGTGCTGACGCGTGCCATTCTACCCAGCAGCAGCCAGGTGGCCGCGACGAGCACGGCCATCTGCGCGGGAAGCGCGAACAGGAAATAAGCCCCCGCATAATGGTCGTTCCGCGGCAGGAGCAGGCTCGCCGGTACGAACAGCAGCGCAACGCCGGCCGCGAGCACCATCGCCGGCCGGCGGCCGACGGCAATCGGTAAGGTCCTGCGGCCGATCGCGCGATCTCCGGCCTCATCCTCGACGTCCTTGACGATTTCGCGCACGAAATGCAGCCACGCGGCCAGAATCCATGGCACAACTCCGGCCGCGGGATGCCCTCCCCCCGCCGCGAGCGCTCCGTAGAACGGCGGCGATCCCGCAACGACAGCCACGGCGAGGTTCCCGACGAGCGGGAGCGGTTTGAGCAGCGGTGAGTAGCTGAACATGACGGCAACGGCGCCAAGGGCGGCGGCGACCTGCCAGCCACCGATCAAGCCGGCGAACCCGAGCCCGAGCAATGTGCCGGCAAACAGCACGAGGTCCGCGGTGCCGCGGGTCACGGTGCCGGCCGCCAGCGGGCGCATGCGCGGGCGATTGACCCGGTCGGCCGCCACATCTCGAATGTCGTTCCAGGTGTTCCCGACCGCGCCCAGCGCCATTCCCGACAGGGCCGCAAACACCAGCTCCTTCGGAAAGGCGATGTCCCGGAGGGCGATCCAGCCGCCGGCAAAAACGCCTGCCGCGGCAATGATGAGGTTGGGAGCGCGAATGAGCCGGAGGGTTGGAGCCACTACTCCAGGACCTCGTTGTAGAGCGCTTCGTACTGGGGCACGATGCGATCGGCGGAGAACGCGAGCGCGCGTTCGGCGGCCGCACGCCGCATGCGCTGCAGCAGCGCGGGCTCCTCGAGGATGCGCAGCGCCCGATCGGCCATGATGGGGACGTCCCCGACGGGCGCCAGGAATCCCGTCGTGCCGTCCTGAATGACTTCCGGCAGTCCACCCGCGGCGCTCGCGACGACCGGGACGGCGCAGGCCATCGCCTCGAGCGCTGCCAATCCGAACGACTCCGTGGCCGAGGGCAACAAAAAGAGATCTGCGCCGCGCAGCACGTCGCCCACGCTTTCCACCTTTCCCAGGAATCGCACGTCCTTGCGCAGCCCGAGCGTATCGACGTCGTGCTCGGCGGCATCGCGGTCGGGACCGTCACCGACGAGTACGAGCGTGGCGGGCAGCTTCTGTCGCACCCGCGCGAAGATCTTGACGACGTCGCCGACCCGCTTGACCGGCCGGAAGTTCGAGACGTGCACCAGCACGCGATGCTCTTTGGGAGCGAGCCGTTTGCGGAACGAGTCGTCGGCAGGCGGATGATAATCCGCTGCTGAGATGAAATTCGGAATCACGCGCAGGTCGCAGTGGCCGCAGCCGAACGCGCGGTAGGTTTCGTCCCGCAGATACGCCGACACGGCGGTGACCGCGTCTGATTGTTCGATGGAAAACTTGGTCAACGTGAAGTACGAGGGATCCTGGCCAACGAGGGTGATGTCCGTGCCGTGCAGCGTGGTAACGATCTTGAGCCCTAGCCCTTCGTGCTGGAGCATCTGCTTGGCGAGCCACGCCGTAGCGGCGTGCGGAATCGCATAGTGCACGTGCATCAGATCGAGCTGCTCGCGCTTGGCGACTTCATGCTGCTTCACCGCCAGCGCCAGGGCGTACGGCGAGGACTGCTCGAACAGCGGATAGTCGAGCTGGGTCACTTCATGGAACGTGACGCGCTCGGCGAACCCCCGCAGACGGAACGGGCTCGCATACGACACGAAGTGAATTTCGTGGCCGCGGCGCGCGAGCTCGAGGCCGAGCTCCGTCGCGACCGCGCCGGAGCCGCCGTAGGTCGGGTAGCAGGTGATGCCGATTCTCACGCCTGCCCCCCCCACCGTTCGAGAATGCGGTCAGCGATGACTGCCGCGGAGTCCGTGGCATTGATCGTCCACACCTGGGACTCCCGCAGCTGATTGCGAAACCAGGTGTCTTGCCGCTTCGCGTACTGGCGCGTCGTCGCGAGAATCGCGTCGCGTAACAGCGGTTCCGGCAAACTGCCTTTCAGCATCGCGACGACCTCGCGGTATCCGATTCCATCGAGACCGGGGGCATCGGAAGGGACCCCCCGATCCAGCACCCGCCGTACTTCATCAACCAGCCCGGCCGCCAGCATGTGATCCACGCGCGCGGCGAGACGGCGATGCAGCACGTCTCGCGGCATGGTGAGGTGAATGTACCACGGACGGAGCACACCGCTCGCGCGCGCCTCGCGCTGCCACCACGACAGCGCGCGGCCCGTCAGCAGCGCAACCTCGATCGCGCGCGCGGCACGCTGACGGCCACCTCCGGGAAAGCGCGCATCGAGCCGTGCCGCCCAGCGCACCAGCTCCCCTGCTTCCATGTCGCCAGACCACGCTCGCAAACGCTCGCGCCGTTCGGGATCGAGGACCGGCTCGTTAAACAGGCCATCGGCGAGCGCGCGGATGTAGAGGCCGGTGCCGCCCACCACCACGGGGCTCCGTCCTTCGGCGCGACTCTGCGCAACCCATTCCGCGGCATCCCGGGCGAAGCGCCCCGCGCTGTAACGCTCGCCGGGGTCGAGCAGATTCAGCCCTCGATGGGGCACCCGCGCCAGTATGTCAGCACCTGGTTTGGCAGTGCCGATGTCGAGACCGCGATAGAGCTGTCGCGCATCGGCAGAGATGACAGTGATGGGCCGCTTGCCCGCAAGCGCGACGGCAACGGCGGTCTTGCCGACGCCGGTCGGGCCAACGATGACTGGTGTTAGGTGTTTGGCTTCAGGTGCGGCCGAACCGGCGCTCAAGCTCTTCCTTTGGAAGCTGAACCATGCTCGGCCGCCCGTGCACGTCATGCGCGGGGAGGGTGGCGGAGAGCAGGCGCACGATGAGCTGGCGCATCTCCTCGGTGTCGAGCGTCTGGCCCGCTTTGATCGCGGCGCGACACGCGTAGGTGGCCGCAAACCGCTCGAGCCGGTTCTGCCAGCCGCCGAAACGGCCGCCCGCGAGATCGGCCACCAGCTCCTGCAGGCAGCGCGCCGCTTCGAAGCGCGGGTGCGGATTGGGCGCCGTGTGCACCACGACGCTGCGACCCGAGAACGGCTCGATCTCATAGCCGACCCGCGCGAGCAGCTCCCGGTGCGCGTCGATGGCGTCGAGCTCTGCCGGCGCGAGTTCGAGCGTCAGTGGCAAGAGCAGGCGCTGCGCTGGGGCGCCGTCGCCCGAGAGCTGGCGCATCACGTCCTCGTACAAGACCCGCTCGTGCGCGGAGTGCTGGTCGACGATGCTGACGGCCTGGTTGGTTTGGAAGACGATATAAGTGTCGAAGAGCTGGAGCAGGCGAGGGGTTGGGAGTTGGGAGTTGGGAGTTTGGTCGGGACCGAACAATTCGAGCGGTACGCCCGCGCCGATCAGGTGCGCCAATCCGGACCACGCGACCCCGCCTCCCAACTCCTGACTCCCAACTCCTCCAAAGGGCGCCGCCGCCTCCAACGGAGCCAGCGCCTCCCGCACAGCCTCCTCCACCACCTTCTCCACAAAAAACTTGTCCCGAAACCGAGCCTCGAGTTTGGCCGGATGCACGTTCACATCCACCGCATCACCGGGGAGATCGAGGAACAACAGCAGCGAGGGACGATCGCCCGGCGCAATCGTCGATCGATACCCTGCCTCGGCGGCGCGAAGGATGAACGGATCGCGGATGGGACGCCCGCGCACGAACACGTAGCCCTTGCGGCCCGCGGGCCGCGCTTGCGCCGGACGCTGCACGAGCCCCGTCACCTCGAGCGGCCCGGCGCGGTGCGACACGCCGAGCAGCGTCTCGGCCACCTCGTTCCCCCACAACGCGCGCACGCGATCGACCAGGCGCGTCGCCGGCGCGCAGTCGAGCAAGGTCCGCCCGTCACTGGTCAGCGAGAACGCGACGTCGGGCCGTGTGAGTGCCAGCACGGTGAGCGCCTCGACGGCCGCGCGGGTCTCGGTGGCGGTGGCCCGCAAGAACTTGCGACGGGCCGGCGTGTTGTAGAACAGCCCGCGGACCGTGACCGTGGTCCCGCGCTGGCGCGCGGTGTCTTCGGTACCATCCACCTTGCCCCCGGACACGCGCAGCCGGGTCGCCTCTTCGCCGTCACCAGAGGTCTCGAGCTCGAACCGCGAAACCGACGCGATCGCGGGCAGTGCCTCGCCGCGAAATCCGAACGTCGCGACGCCGATGAGGTCGGTGGCCGTGCGAATCTTGCTCGTCGCGTGCCGCTGGATGGCGAGCCGCGCGTCGTCCCGATCCATGCCGGCGCCGTCGTCGCTCACCCGAATCAGCGTCTTGCCGCCGTCTTCGAGCTCGACTCGCACCGCGTGCGCCCCGGCGTCGAGCGCATTCTCGACCAGCTCCTTGACCACGGATGCGGGCCGCTCGACGACCTCGCCCGCCGCGATCTGGTCGGCGACGTTGTCGGCGAGCACCTGCACGCGTGGCCGGCCACCCGCCAGCACACTCATAATCCGGCGATCTCCGCTTCGAGGACCCAGCCGTGAATTCCATCTTGACGCCGCACTTCCCGCCACGGCCCATAGCTACGCCCGGCGAGCAGGGCCCCCCCCGCGGGAATGGTAGCCGCCGCGCTGGCACCTCCATAAGGGGCCGCGCGCACCGGCGCCGACTCGGCCGTGACGACAACAACGGGCCGATCGCGCCGGCGCCACTCCACCACGCCAAGACTGCCGCACGTCACCGCCACCGCGGCGATCAACCCGAGCACGACACGCCGTTTTCCCCCGAGTGCGACCGCCATCCAGAGCACCAGCCACGCCGCTGCTCCAACGATCGCCCATTCCGCGGGAGTCGCCCATCCCACGGTCAGGAGCTGTTCCGTCAACGGGTCTTGCGGGGGCAGCAGGCGCCGGGCTCGCCGGATCGCCGCGTCGCGGGGCGCGAGCCGCGCCGCCCGCGTCCAGGCAGCGGTCGCCTTGCCGTCCGCGCCCGCGCGATAAAGCGTCGCGCCGAGATTGTACCAGTGGGCCGCTTCGCGTGGATCGCGCGCCGCGCGCGCGGCGTACGAATCGGCCGCTGCCCGGAGCGCACCGGCTTCGAACAGCGCCTCCGCGCTGGGGGTCTGCTGCGCCGGCGATTGCGCCGTTTGCGCGGCAAGGGACGCACCATGCTGCGCCACACCAATCAACACCATGGCGATGATCACCGTCGCGTGCGGCCGTCTGTGGGTTCCCTGCCCGTCGGCACCCAGCACGCGCAGCACCTGCTGAACCTCCGCCGCCAGCTCCGCCGCATCCCCCAGTCCCCGCGGCCCGTAACGGGCGGCGCGCAAGCGGTCGCGCAGCCGCCGCACGTGGTCGGCGACCGCGCTGTCCACGCCGGCGGCTCGGAGCGCCGGCGCGAGTCCATCGCCATCACGCGCGACCGGGTCGGACACGTGGCTGGCCAGCACCCCCAGGAACTCGCGCTCCAGTTGACCGAGCGTGGTCGTTGGGGGGCTCGGGGTTTGGGGCGTGCGACTCGGACCGTTCCGGGCGCGCCGGCGCAATCCGGCGAGTAAGGGAGGGAGCAACAACACGGCGAGCCATCCCTGCCAGCCGACGCCGTGGGTCAGGCGATCCGCGGGAAGCTCCCCGACTGGGCCGATGAGAGTCGGCAGCACACGGGCTGCGCGGGGCTCGGCTCCGGGCGCGACCACCAAGGCACGTGGCGCGGCGCTCGCAATCACGTAGCGGCCCGCCTCCGGGTTGAAGTACGGGTAACGCACTTCCGGGAGAACGAAATTGCCGGAGGAATCGGGCACGGCCAGGAAGTGGAATGTCTTGCTGCCGGCGATGCGGCCGGCGTCGGGCGCCACTTTGACTTCCGTTTGCGCGGGATACACACGGAAGCCGGCGGGCCACCGGAGTCCGGGCTCCGGCGGAGGCCACAACGCCACGTTTCCCGTGCCGCTGATCGTCAGCGACGCGTCGATCGGCTCCCCGACCCGGGTCGATGCGGGATCCACGCCGAGCTCGAGACTCAGGCCCTGCCCCACGACATTCGTGCCGGTGTTCACGGCCGAGGCCGGCAGCGGCAGCACCGCAATACGGATCGAGTCGCTCCGCAGCGTGAAGCGCTCTTCCCGGCTGAAGAACGAGAAGGTGACCGGCAGGGCATACTCGACCGACGCGGGCGGAATGATCAAGCGGCCCGGCGCAAGCGGGAACACGACCTGATGCGTGACGAACAAATCCATCCAGCGCCCGCCGATCTGGCGCGAGAGCGCAGCACCTCCAGTCGACGAAGTGGTCGCGGGATAGGCCCAGACACCTTCGGGCGTGACGAGCGTCAGTAGCGGCGGCCGTCGCATGCGCTCGCGCAACTCGCGCGGAATCCAGGCGGCCGCAATCACGTCCACCTGCTGACCCGAGAACACCGTATCGCTGGGCACCAGCATCGTGAGCGCGACGCGATCCGAGCGGCGCGACACGGGAGGCGGTGTGCTCTCGAGCAGCGCGCGCGCGAGCGGACTCAACGACAGCGCGGCACGATCGGCGGCGCTGTCCACCGTGATCAGAATCGGGTCGGTCGATACCACGCTCCCGCCCTGGCGCGCGCGGACGGGACCGATCAACAGCGCGCCAGCTTGCTGTGCCCGGAGCTGCAGCTCGCGCACGGTCGTGCGCACCGACCCTGTGCCGCCGCTGAACGCGACTTCCGTCATGTCGCGCGAGCCCACGACGGCAAATCCGGTCAGCGGCGGCAACGTGATTTCGACGGGGTCTGCGGTTCGGGTGCGCGCGCGAACCGTGAGCTGCAGCTCTTCGCCAACCCGCACACGGATGCGATCGACGCTGGCCGTCACCTCCGCGCCCCCCCCCTGCACCAGCGCGATGGCCGTCAGCAGCGGGAGCATCACCAGTCCTTCACTCCCGCGCCGGCCGCGCGACGCGTGCGTCCCGTCCGGTCGCGACGCGTCCGCAACTCCTCCTGTCCGATCGACCGCAGAACTTGATCGGCCTGGGACTCGCTCAGCCCGCCTCCGGAGTTGGGCTGTAGCGGCGGTGGGGGTGGCTGTCCCGCGGCGCCCCCGCCCCCGCCGCCCGCGCCGGGCTGGGGCGGCGGTGGCGGATTGGGTCTGTTCGCGCCGTCCGAGCCGCGCATCCGGTTCACGAGTTCGAGATTCCACTTCGCGCGAACGTGGAACGGCTTGAGCAGCAGCGCCTCACGATAGGCACGCTCGGCATCGGCGAGGTGCGCTTCGCGGTCGCCGCTGTCGGCGCGCGCCTGGAGCAGCGCGAGCAAGCCGAGATTGTAGAGCGCGCGGAATCGGAGATCGGGATCGAGTGAGGCGGCGGCACGCGCGAGGCTCGCCCGCGCCAGCGCGGGATCACCGGCCGCCAGGGCTGCCGTGCCCGTGTTGTACCACGCCGTGTCGTCTTCCTCATTCGCTTTGAGGTCGGTCAGATAGGCGGCCGCCGCGCCGCGCACGTCTCCTTTGTCCCACAGCTTCTCGGCTTCACTGCGCGGGCGCTGCGCCGTCCCCTGCGCTGCCAACCCCGTGGGGAGACCGACGCACAGCAACACCCCGACCAGGGCCGCCGTCTTTCTGGTGAGCGTCTGCGTCGCAAGCACGAGCCCGGCGAGGAGCAGGGGGATCCACGCGCGCGGGCGCCCGCGCTGCGTCCTGCCCTCGGTCGCCCTGGCGCGCTTGTACGACGCGACCAGGTCGCGAACGGCGCCGGCTTGGTCCGGTAGCTCCGCCGCCACGATCGTTCCCTGGGCGGCATCAGCAATCGCGCCGAGTACGTCATCGCGCCGTGTGGTTTGGATCGAGTTGCCGGTGAGATCCTGCTGCCAGCCGACCAGGGTGCCCCGTTCGTCGCGCACGGGGATTCGCGCCGGGTCGCGCCCGCCCTCCGCGACCAGAATCAGGTGAATGCCGAGCCCGGCGAGCCGCCGCGCTTCCGCGAGCGATTGCTCCACCGAGTCGTGCGCCTCTCCGTCGGTGAAGAGGACGAGCACGCGATCGGCGATCTCCGGACTCGCGTGCAGCAGGTCGATTCCCTGCGCGATCGCCGTGGCGAGCGCCGTGCCGCCCTCGGAGGCG
>JBLNGI010000088.1:0-9531 GCA_050264615.1 Gemmatimonadota bacterium | reverse complement strand
GGCAAAATGCGTGCCTTCCCGCTTCGGTGCTATCATGAGAGCGAGCGAATCTCCAAGGGAGGAATACGGATGGGTCCGCTGGGCTCCGATCGCGGCGCCGAGCAACGATGCGGCGATCATCCAGATCGCGGCCATCACGGAGCACCGTCGGCGAGCTTGATGCGCTCGCGGTGCGGGCGGCCACGGTGCGTGTTGTTGCGGGTGGCGCCCTCGCGCAGGACGGGGAACAAGCGCTGTGGCTCGCGCTGGCGATCGCGGGACCGCAGCGTGGCCGCGCGCTCGTCACGCCAGAGTCGATCCTCATCGATCATGACGTCCTCATAATCGGACGCACGCGTCTGCGGGGTACCGACACGATGTTCCCTACTGGCGTGCGTACAAGATGCCATCCGCGCTTATCAGCCGTGGTGTGCGGCTTCACGTAGACCCCAGGGTGCCAGTCGACGATACCTAGGTTCCTAGCAGAGTAGGGGTAGTACTCGACAGCCTGACCGGCTTGCAGAGTCGTAAATACCTTGCTCATGACGGCACCTGCGCGGCGCGAGCCTTCTCTTCGACCATGTGCGCGCCGTGACGAACGCAGTCGGCGACGACGCGCAGGATCGCCGCGGGGCGATCCTCGCTCTTAGCGAGCAGCATGATCGCGCCGACCAGGTACGAGAGCTGCTGCTCGGCGTCGGGCACGAGCGCGACGACCGCTCGGAGCACGGCCTTCGCGGGCGCGTACTGCCCGAACTCGCCGTCGGGGATGCGGTCGATGTCGGCGGCGATCACGGGCGACCTCCGAGGTAGTCGGCCAGCTGCTGGACGAGCTCGTCGTGCGGCGGGCAGACGAAGACGATCCGCTCCGTGGGAGACCAGGACGCGGTGCGGATGATGCGCGCGCGGCGGAGGCGCTTGTGGCCCTGGGGGATCATGGCTTGCTCCTGATCACCGGGGTCGGACGACTCACCTTCGCGGGCAGCTTGGCCGCGCGCAGCCGGGTCTCTTCCTTCGCGCGCTTCCACTCGCGCACCCACGCTTCTTCATTGAGCCCATCGGGGCCGTCGTCGAGATTCTTCATCGTCCACCCCATTTCGGCTCCGGTCTGAGCGCCCGCCGGAGCCCCCGATGGCGGTGGCGGGGGCCCGCGTCCCCTCAGACCGGCTCGCGCGTGTTGATGGCGTCTGCGATGACGCGCGCGGCCCGGCGCGCGTTGTATTCGTTGCGATCGCGCCCGTCGTCATCCCAGCGCTTCCACGTCCGAATAGCAGCTACGAGCTGGCGATCCGGCGTGTGGTTCGGGTCGGGTGCTTCGCCATTCGGGTGAGCTGATTCGAGGAGCGAGTCCACCATCTCGCGCGTCAGCTCCTCGGGCGCGATCACGGCGACACCTCGCCGAGGAACGCGATCGACTGCGCGGCGTTGTTGCCGGCGGCGACCAGTACGAGCACCGGGTCGCTGTCGGGCGCGGCGATCGCGAGGGCGGCGCCCAACGAGGAGACGAACGTGTGCAGGACCACGAGGCGGGTGAGCTGCAGGGCGGTCACGGCGCGACCTCGATTACCACCTCGGTGGTGCCGCGGATTCCGGCATTGGTCTCGAAGACGACGCCAGGGAGATACTCGGACGTGACCTCGTAGGCCGACCAGCGACCAGCGAAGCGACCGGGCTTGAGATCGCCCTGCTTCAGGGTGGCGGTGACGGGATCGCCGCCGAGGGAGATGGCGAAGCGCATCACGCCACCTCCGTGATCTGCCAGCGCTCGTAGGTCCAGGGGCCGCGCCCGAACTCGAGGTGGGGGAACTCGACCTGGACCTCGGCGAGCGTCGACGAGTGGACGCGGCCAATGGCGCCGTCCCACGTGCGGACGAGCGTTCCAGTGGTCAGAGCGGGGAGGACTTCGACTTGCGAGACTGGGGTGAGCGCGTTCTCCATGCATCCACATTAGTAAGCCGTTCTTAGTTTGTCAAGTGCCCCTTGACTGCACCGCCGAAGTAGTGCTTAGCATGCTCCATGACGCTAGATACGCGGATCAGGTCCTGGCGAAAGTTGCGCAAGCTGAGTCAACGCGCTCTCGGCGCACTGATCGGGGTGTCCGGGGCGACGGTTGCGCAGTGGGAGAACGGCTCGACGAGCCCCACGCAGGGCAACCTGGAAAAGCTCGCAGGCGCCCTCGGTCTCACGATGGAGCAGTTCTTCGGAGCCCTCCCCGAGGCCGAGGCGGCGGCGTGACGCATCCGATGAATCCCGGCGGGTCAATCCGGAACGCAGAAGCACACGTCGGTCCCGAGCTGGACGTCCAGCTCGAACCTCGGGTGATCTCCGACCGGGCAACGCCGCGCATCGACCGGCGAGCACACCTGTCGGCACACCGCGTCCTCGGCGCACCATCCGCTGCCGCCGCCGCAGAGGTCGACGTACGCGCGCGTGCAGCTACCACCGATCGGCGCGCACCACGTGCAGTCGGCTCCAGCGGCACGGCATCCCTCGAGCGAGTCGAGATCGCAGCTGGTCACCTCACCGTCGTCGACCTTGGGAGCCGTGCTGTCCACGCACCCCGCCAGCGCCACGAGAACCACCGTCACTCTGAACATGGGTCGAGGCTAAGGCGGGAACGGTCGGCTGGCAAGCTGCCGCACTTCGCGGCGTCCGGAGTGGCGCCATGAAGCCCGCCGGCAAGCTCCCTACCCCGCGCCTCACCGCGACGGTGCTCCCGCTGATCGGTGCGAAGGGTCGCGTCATCGTGCACGGCTCGCCGGGGTGGCGGAGCGCGCTCGCTGGCGCCGTGTGGCGCGACCGTCAAACCCGCAAGAGGCCCGCATGACCGCCGCCGCCAATATGCGTGGACTCATCGCGGCAAGGCACTGGACCTCCGACGGGGGCGACGAGGTGCCGGTACCAGCGATCGATCAACGGCCGCATGCGTTCACGGTCCTCTTCGGCGCGTTCGTTATTCGCGTGGCCGCTGACGGCACGATCGTGCTCGTCGCTCTGCCATGGCAAGCAGTTCGCTACCTGCGCACGGGGGTGTGGCCGAAGAACCGGCCGGGAGCTGGCCGGCCGCGCCTCGTAGTAACCGAACCTGAGTCGGGTGTCATGCGCGTCCGCGAGGTGACTCGATGACCGTCGTCCTTCGCGGCCACCTCACGCGCCGGCTCGACCTCTGCTCGCCCGACGAGCTTCGCGTGCTCTCGATCGTCGTCGAGCGCCTCGAGCGACGTCGCGCCCGTCACGGCTCGCTCGACCTGGCGCGCCGTCCCGACGTCTACGCGGAGCTCAACGAGGGGCTGATCGACGCGGTGATCGCCTGCACGATCCTGACGATCCGCGCAGAGGACGAGCGGCACGACGAGGAGCGGCGCAAGGCCCTGCTCGCCAGCGCGGCCGATGACGAGCGCGCCGAGCTCGCACGCTGGCAGGCGGACGACCAGCGGACCCGGGTGAGCGATGTCTCGCAGGTGATCGCGGCGACACCAGAGGCCGTGCCCGAGCCAGTGGTCGAGTGGGAGGCGGGCGAGGGCCCGCATGCACGGAGGGGGAAGCGATGAGCGACATGATCGACCAGCTGTGCGCGCTCGTTGCTGAGGCCGGCGGCACGATGCGACTCTACGGCAAGCCGGTCGGCGCCGAGGAGCTACGCCGGTTCGCGATGCGCCGAGTCGTTCGCAGGTTCGCGCGCATCCACCGCCAGCAACGTCAACGCGAGGACATCGAGCTCGGCTGGCTCGACCTCGGAGAGGCAGGAGCGTGATGGGAGCATGGGAGACCCTGCCGGGGTGGCGTCGCAACCTGTTCGGCGTTCCATCCTCGACGGAGATGGGCTCGGCCGAACGCAACGGCCTTCGCGAGGCCCTCTATGAGCTGTCGGGCAGCGAGCCGCGGACGTTCGCCGAACTCGCCGCTGCGGTGCGTGAGGAGTGGGGTGATGCGACGGGATGCTCCATCCGTTTGCAGCTGCTCACGCTCGTGAGGCGGCGAGCGCTGCGGCGCACGCGCGCTGGCTACGTGCGCGTCGAGGAGGGTCGATGATGCCCCGCGCCCTCGACACCTTCGAGCGCGGGGTCTCGCTCGGCCTGCGAGTCAGCTGGCGGATCGTGCGTGCGATTCGCAGCGGTGGTGATCGTGGGCGCGATCGTCCTCGCAGGGAAGGAGCCGCGCGAGTGAGGCGATCCAACGCGACGCGCAGCGTGGCGCACCGTGTGAAAGGCGAGAACGGCTCGTTCCAGGTGAACGCCGAGACGCCGAGTCCGCCGCCGATCCTCGCGCTGTACGAGGATCTCGTCGACGAGCTGCAGCCGGAGCCGGCGTTCCGCGACGTGCTCGTCGGAATAGCCCGCAGCGTGACGCGCGACCAGGCCGAGCTCGCGCAGCGCCCGGCGGTGGGTGGCTAATGGCCGGTCGCATCCGCACCATCAAGCCCGAGATTCTCGAGGACGAGAAGACGGCTGCGCTCTCGCACCTCGAGTGGCGCCTCTTTGTGAGCCTGTTCCTGATCGCGGACGACTACGGCAACCTGCGCGGCGAGCCGGCGTACGTCCGCGGTCAGGTGCTGTGGGCGACTACCGAGAACGTTGAGGCCGTCTCAAGGGCTCTGGAGGGTCTCCAGAGAGTCTCTCTACTGTCTCGATACTCGGTCCGAGGTCAGAGCTACTACCACATCTCAGGATGGGACAAGCACCAGAAGGTACAGAAGGTCGGCAAGCCCAGAATGCCCGGACCCGAGCAGGCGGATCCAGAGCCAGATCCGAGTGTTGCCGATCATTCTGGAGAGTCTCCAGAGGATTCCGGGGAGTCTCCAGAGACTCTCTCGCCTGATCTCCGACCTCCGATCTCCGATCATCGACCTCCGAGCGAGGTCGCGCGCGCGATCCCTCCAGCACCTAGTACGACTCCCGCTCAGTCGTTCGCCGAACGCGACCTCGCCAAGCTGCGCGAGCGCGGGGCCCTGGCCGAAGCGACCTGGCAGCGCCTGAGCGAGCTGCGCGCTGGTCACGCCGCGCGACTGCGGATCTCGGGCGTGATGCCTTTCCCGGTCGTGCACCCGGGCAACCAGCCGCGCGGGTTCCGCGAGCTCCTCGACCGCATCCGCGAGGAGGGCGACAACGCGCACGCGGCCTGCGATCACGTGCTCGCCGTCCTCGACAAGCAGGCGACCGACGAGAAGTCCATCGAGTGGCTCGCCGAGAAGGCGTTCCTCGCGGGCCCGTGGGAGAAAGCGCGCAACACGCCGCTCGCCAAGCGCAAGCCCGCGGTCGCAGCACAGCCGTCCGCGCCGAGCGAGCCCAAGGTCTACGTCAGCAGCGCCGAGCTCGCGGAGATCGTCGCGCCGATCGCGCCGCAGCTGCTCGGCGGCAAGGGGCCAGCATGACCCCCGCGATCGCAGGAATCAGCGGCGGGCGCACGTCGGCGCGCATGGCCTACATGCTGCCCGACGACGTTGTGCTGACGTTCCAGAACACCGGCCGCGAGGCTCGCAAGACGTACGACTTCATCGCTGCGCTCGAGCAGGATCTCGACCGACCGATTGTGCGACTGGAGTATCGCGCACCGCCGCGCGGTGATGCTCCGAGGTTCTCGACGTTCGAGATCGTCGAGCATCGGCACCTGTCGAGGCGTGGTGAACCGTTCCGCGACCTGCTCGTGTGCCTTGCGACGTACCGAGCCAAGCACAAGAGCGAGGGTCCGATCGCACCGTGGGCACGGTCTCGAGTCTGTACCGCGTACTTGAAGGTACGAACCCAACGGAAGTTTTGTGTCTCGCTCGGATGGGGACCTCCAACGGACTACACGGAATACGTGGGGCTTCGCGCCGATGAGCCGGGCCGGGTGGCCAAGATGCGAGGCCGCAACGAAGCGCGCAACACCGACGAGCGGGCTCCGTTGTTCGATGCCGGAATCAGCAAGTCAGACGTGCTCGAGTTCTGGTCTCGCAAGCCGTTCGATCTCGGGCTACCGGAGTGGCTGGGTAACTGCACAGGCTGCTTCCTGAAGGACGAGAGCGACCTTGCTACTGCTCTCCTCGAAGAGGAGACCGATCCTCAGTGGTGGATTGGCATCGAGGACGACTTCGCGCCGATGCGCCGCGGCCGATCCTCGTATCAACAAGTGCTCGAGGAAGCGCCCGAGCGCATGCGCATCCGCGCCGCGGTTGAACGTGGCGACGCGCTCATACCGGCAACCCGACTCCTGCCGCGGCGCCACAAGTTAATCCTTGCGCAGGAGCTGGACCGTTATCGCAATGGCCCATCGCCGTTCGCCTGCGAGTGCGACGCCGCGAAGGCCGATGACTTCGACGAGGCCGCATGACCCGCTACTCGATCACCGACCCCGAGGTCCTCGCCGACCTGCGCCGGCGCAACGAGTCCGAGCGCGACACGACCCGCACGCGTCCGGGCGCATGGACCCCGCCCGCGATCGTCGAGCATTGGCCGTGCAAGGGCTGCAATGCGATGGTCGGCATGACCCGGGACGCGCTCGACCTGCACGCGATGTTCAACCGCCAGCTCGAGCGGAGGCGCGAAAACCCGCTGCCCGCGCGAGCGCTGTGCCCCGACTGCAAGCGCCGCGACGAGGAGCTCGTGGCCGCGCAGCGAAGGCCGCACGAGCAGACCGAGATGCAACTCAACCGACGGAGGAAAGCACCGTGATGATCCTGCATCAGATCCGCGTCCAGGACGAATACCGGTATCGCGACGAGCAGACCGGTCGCGTATACACCGCCATCGAGGCGCGGCGGATCACCTGCCCGCACCGCGTCGTCTATCTGCCGTCGGGGCGCTGGGATCTCTGCAGCGGGACCAGCCGATGAAACCCGTCGCCGCCATCGTCGAGCCGGCGTTCGACGTCGAGCTCAGCTTCTCGAAGATCAGCGTGTCGCTCGCCGGCGAACGCGACGCCGAGAACAGCGCCAAGCGGCACGAGGGTCTCGCCGCCAACGCCCGCGAGACCGCAGCGCTGCGTCGCCGCGAGACCGGCCTCGAGCTGCTCAAGATCCGCGGCGCCTGGCCCAAGCACGGCCCGGGCTCAAGCGGATGGACCGACTTCCTGAAGCGGCTCAGACTCGACGACTCGACCGCGCTCCGGTACATGGAGCAGGCGCGGACCTCGCCGATCCATGGGCAGCCGGGCAATGCCACTCAGAAGCCGTCCGTGAGTGGGACTCCCGCTAACGTCCACGGCGGCAGCGGCGAGGTCAAGCGCGGCACCTACTGCACGCCGAAGAAGTACGCCGAGGCCGTCGGTCCGTGGGACCTCGACCCGTTCAGCAACCCGCGCTCGCACATCGTCGCGACCCACCGATGCATGCTCGAGGACGGCGGCGACGGCCTCCTTGATGCTGAGCCCGGCCTATTCAGGGCTGGGGGCGATGCTCTACCTCGAGTCGCCGAGTCGACGTGGCGCGTGTTTATCCAGCCCGACTATCAGTTCGTCGAGGAAGCGATCGCGCACTACAAGCACACGCGGTTCTGCGCACTGCTGCGGTTCGCACCGGATACCGGCTGGTTTGCCGCGATGTGGCCGCACGTCCGCGTGCTCGCGATCCCGACCGAGCGCATACCCTTCGAGGCGCCCGACGGCATCGAGGCCGACGGCGCGCCCTACCCCCACGCCTTCTACTACGCCGACGAGCGCGACGTGACCGACGCGATCCGCGCGCTCTGCATCGTCCTTCGCGTCGAGCATCCGAACACCTGACCAGCGAGGAACACATGGCACGCAAGCAACAAGAACTCGAAGGAACCCGGCGCGCTGACGAGCCGCAACCCCAGAAGCCTATCAAGGCGCTCGACGACGAGATCGACAACCTCGAGAAGCTCGGCGGCAAGCGCACGCGCATCGGGCAGCAGATCACCGAGTCGAAGAAGAAGATCCAAGCGCTCATCGCCGAGCACAACCTGCCGTTCTACGAGTACGAGGACGCGAACGGCGTGCTCAAGAAGAAGTTTCCGAAGGTCACGCTCGGCAGCTGCAAGGTGAAGGTCGAGAAGCGGACCGACAGCGAGTCCGACGACGGGGACGAGGAGTAACCAATGGCGACCGGATTCGAAGGTTGGGCCATCGTCGAACTGATGGGTCACCGCAAGCTCGCTGGCCACGTGTCCGAGGTGACCATCGCTGGCGCCGCGATGCTGCGCCTCGATGTGCCGAGCGAGCCACCGGTGACGCAGTTCTACGGCGGCGCGGCGATCTACTGCATCACCCCGACGAGCGAGGAGCTTGCCCGGAGGCGCAGGTGATCGTCCTTGATGTCCTCGGCACGCCGGCGCCCAAGGGCAGCTCGCGCGCGTTCTTCAAGGCCGGCATGAAGCGCGCGGTGATCGTCAAGGACAACGACGCGCGGCAACGCGGCTGGGATGCGGCCGTCCGCTTCGAGGCGCAGCAGATCGCGAAATTAAACAGCACCGACTACAGCCACGCGCCGATGTTCGTCGACAAGCCGCTCGCCGTCGTGATCACGTTCCGCATCACACGCCCGGCTCGCCACTGGGCGAAGCGCGGCGGGCTCAAGCCGAGCGCGCCCGCAGTGCCCGCGACCAAGCCCGACATCGACAAGCTCGCGCGCACCACGCTCGACGCGATGATCGGATCGATCTTCGACGACGACTCGCGCATCGTGTCGCTCGCGATCAACAAGCGCTACGCGAAGCCGGGCGACGAGGGCGCGCGCATCACCGTCGAGCAGTGGCGACCGGAGATCGACATGCCGGTGGTTATCGTCGAGCGCACGCCGTTCGCTGGCATCGACCGTTCGGCTGCTGTCGAGTCGCTGCAACACGTCGCCGAACCGCTGCCAGCGGCGGAGGCGGTCAAGCGGGGCATCGAGACGATCGCGCGCACGGAAGGAGGGCCACGATGAAGGCAGAGATCGGAATCGACGAGAGCGGCGCGATGTTTCTCGTCATCACGCCCAAGAACCGCACCGAGATGTCGATGCTGACCCACGCCGCGCCATCGCTTGGTCTCGTGGTGAGCGACATCGACTGCCAGGCCAAGCTCTACCCGGCCGGCGTCGAGGTCGAGTGCACCGACTGCGCATTCTTCAAGAAGCTTCACGGGTGGACGTGCCGCGCGCACACGAGACCGGCTGATCGCATCGAGCGTGCGAAGGCGATCGGAGTCGTGCGATGAGCGACCTCCACATCGACATCGGACCCGAGGCGCGCAACTTCATCGTCGGCGAGACTGTCGTGCTGCGGTCGACCGACGGCGGCCGTACATGGCGCAAGCTGACCGGCTGGCGACTGGTCGCGTATCACGTCCGCCGGCGCGCGCATGACTGGACGCGTTGGTGGCGACCGCGCGACGTCGTGAGCGCTGTCGATGCTGAAGCTGGCGTCATCACGATCAGGACCGAGCGCTGGTCGTGGAGACGCTGGCGATGGGAGCGCATCGTATGAGCGATCGAATCACCAGCGTCAGCGACATCCTGCGCGCCCACTACCCGCACAGCGCGATCGCGCGGATGCTCGAAGTCGGCGCCGAACTGCCGACCGTTCGCTGTCCGCCCTGGTGGCGCGTGTTCGCGCGGCGTCTCTGGATCCGAGACAT
>JBLNGI010000087.1:0-5983 GCA_050264615.1 Gemmatimonadota bacterium | reverse complement strand
CCGCCGAAGGAAAATTCGCCGTCGCGCTCAACGTATGTCGCGCCCAGACGGACACCGAATCGGTTGAACTGGCGCACGTAGCCGGCTTGGAGTGATAGGCCATACCTTCCGTGAGAGCCACCGATCGCGTCGAAACCACTTCCGATGTACGCCCCATTGTGCCGCTGCGCGGCGAGTACGCCTGACAATCCTGCGGCGAGAAGCGTCAAGACAACAGTCGTTTTCACGAGTCCTCCACTCTTTCGGTGCGCTCCGAACAAGCTGCAAACGGCATTTCGAGAATATGCCGGCCCTGTCGGCCGCGACGTTATGACTTTTAGGGCGGGTCGGTCACCGGACCGATTCAGGGGAGGTACACTACGGCAGGAGGGGCGCACGGCCAAACCTCGGCTTTAGCGCATCTAGACGGGTCCGACGGACGACGTGGGTGCTGACCGGCTCCCTGCTAGCGACTACAGAACGGTCCCTGGATCCGTGAGCGGCAGGTTGAACGCCTCGGCCACACCCGGATATACGACTTTGCCTTCCACCACGTTCAACCCCAGCGCCAGACTCGGATCTTTCCGGCAGGCGTCCTTCCAGCCGAGCTTCGCGAGCCGCTTGGCATACGCGAAGGTCGCGTTCGTCAGCGCCAGCGTGGACGTGCGCGGCACACCACCAGGCATGTTTGCGACGGCATAGTGGATGATCCCGTCCACCACGTACGTAGGATTCTCGTGCGTCGTCGGCTTCGTCGTCTCGATACAGCCGCCCTGGTCCACCGCCACGTCCACGATCACCGAACCGGGCTTCATCAGCTTCAAGTCAGCCCGCTTGACCAGGCTCGGCGCTTTCGCGCCCGGCAGCAGCACGGCTCCGATCACGAGATCGGCCTTCTTGATCTGCTCGAGGATGTTGTGACGATTGGAGTAGACACCATCGACGTTCGCCGCGAGCACGTCGGACAGGTAGCGCAGTCGGTCGAGTGACACATCGAGCAGCGTGACGTGCGCGCCCAGGCCCGCCGCCATCTTGGCCGCATTGGTGCCCACCACACCCCCACCGATGATCACCACCTCGGCCGGCAACACACCCGGCACGCCGCCGAGCAGAATGCCGCTGCCGCCGAACACCTTCTCGAGATACTTCGCGCCCTCCTGCACCGCCATTCGCCCCGCCACTTCGCTCATCGGCGTCAGGAGCGGCAGCTCGCCCGTGGGCAGCTGCACCGTCTCGTACGCGATCGCGACGGCGCCGCTCTTGATGATCGCCCTGGTCAACGGCTCGGAGGCGGCAAAATGGAAATAGGTGAACACCACCTGGCCCGGACGGATCTTCGGCCACTCGGGCTCGATCGGCTCCTTCACCTTCATGATCATCTCGGCCTTGGCCCAGACGGCATTCGCCGATGGCGCGATCTCCGCACCCACTGCGCGGTAGGCGTCATCGTTAAACCCTGACCCGAGTCCCGCTCCCTGTTCAACGAGCACCGTGTGACCGTCGCCCGCGAGCGACTCCGCTCCCGCCGGCACCAGCGCAACCCGGTTCTCGTTGGTCTTGATCTCCCTCGGCACGCCGACGATCACACTACCCCCCTTGGCGTCCTGCCGCCTTGGCGTCTGTAATCGCGCCTGGTCATTTCGGTCCCAACGAGACCACGGTCTGACGCTCGGGCGCGAAGAACTCGGCCGCAAGCGCGGAAACGTCGTCGGCGGTGAGCGCCTCGACCGTCTTCAACACGTCGTCGAGGCTGCGATACGGCTCGTGGTACACGGCCGTGCTCGCCAAACGATACATCCGGGACGTGGGGCTCTCCAGCGACAACATCAGCTGCCCCAATGTCTGCTGTTTCGCGTCGTCCAGCGCCGCGCCGCGCAGTCCTTCCCGCGCCATGCGGGCAAATTCCGCGCGAATCGCCTCTTCGGCTTTCGCCGCCCGCGCGGGCTGGCTGCCGACGTAGACCCCCGCCATCCCCACCGCCCGATAGAACGACGCGAAGCTGTAGATCGCGTACGCGAGTCCCAGCTCCTCGCGGACGCGCTGGAACAGCCGGCTCGACATCCCGCCGCCGAACACGTTCGACACCACCAGCATGGCGTACTTGCGCCGGTCGGCATAGGGAATGGCGTCCGTCGCGAACACGATGTGCGTCTGCGCCGTATCCTTTTCGACGGCGCGCCGTATGCCGCGCACCGCAGGTGGAACCGGCGGCACCGGCGGCGGATTTGGGTGAGGGTCCGGGGCCGCGCCATTGAACCAGCCTTGGCGGTCGCATTCCCCGAGCAGGGCGTCATGGGTGAGGTTGCCCGCCGCCGCGATGATGCAGTTGCCGGGGAAATACGCGCGGCCATGCAGCTGCTTCAGATCGTCGGCCGAGAGCGCGCTGACGGTTTCTTTGGTGCCGAGGATCTGGAAGCCGTACGGATGCTCGGGCCACATCGTCTCGTACGCGAGATCGAACACTTCGTCGTCCGGCGTGTCTTCGACGGTGGCGATCTCTTCGAGCACCACCTGGCGCTCGAGCGAGAGATCGTTGTCGCGCAGCGTGGGCCGGCGCACGATGTCGGTGATGACGTCGAGCGCGCGCGGCAGGTCTGCATCGAGCACGCGCGCATGGTACGCGGTGGAATCGCGCGAGGTGTAAGCATCGAGCGAGCCGCCCCGCGATTCGAGCGACAGCGCAATCTCCTGCGCCGTGCGCCTCTCGGTGCCCTTGAACACCATGTGCTCCAGCAGGTGCGACACGCCCATCTTGGGGCGTTGCTCGTGCGCGCTGGCGGTGCGGATCCACACGCCCACCGCCGCCGACCGCACGCTCGGCACCCGCTCGCTCAGCACGGTGATGCCGTTCGGCGCGGCCGTGCGGTGGATTTCCCGGTCCAGCCGGACCGTCTCTAGCGTGGTGACCACGCTAGTTCTTCTCGATGAGCGCTTTCCGGGAAAGCCGCATCCGGCCGCGTTCGTCCACCTCGAGCAGCTTCACCTTGAGGTGGTCGCCCTTCTTCACCACGTCCTCGGTCTTCTCGGTGCGGCCGTGTTGCAGCTCGGAGATGTGCAGCAGCCCCTCCACGCCCGGGATGATCTCGACGAACGCCCCGAACGCGGTCGTGCTCTTCACGACGCCCTCGTAGATCCTGCCGACTTCCGGCTCCTGCATGAGCCCCGATACCATATCTCGGGCCCGCTCCGCCGCCTCGCCGACGCCCGAAATCGTGACCACCCCCGTGTCCTCCACGTTGATCTGGGCACCCGTCTGCTCCTGGATGCCGCGGATCGTCTTGCCCTTGGGACCGATGAGGTCGCCAATCTTGTCGGGCCGGATCTGAATCGTAAGGATGCGGGGGGCGTACTTGGACAGCTGCGAGCGCGGCTCTGGCATCGCGTGATGCATGATGTCCAGAATGTGCAGGCGCGCGGTCTTGGCCTTTTCGAGCGCTTCGCTAATGACCTTCCAGTCGAGCTTCTCGACCTTGATGTCCATCTGGATCGACGTCACGCCGTCCTTCGTCCCAGCGACCTTGAAATCCATGTCGCCGAGGTGGTCCTCGGTGCCCAGAATATCGGTGAGGATCGCGGTCCGTTTGCCGTCGGTAATCAGGCCCATCGCGACGCCTGCGCACGCCGACTTCACCGGCACGCCGGCGTCCATCAAGGCCAGCGACCCGCTGCAGACCGTCGCCATCGACGAAGAGCCGTTCGACTCGAGGACCTCGGAGACGATGCGGATCGTATAGGGGAAGCTCTCGTAGGGCGGCAACACCGCCTGCAGCGCCCGCTCCGCCAGCGCGCCGTGGCCGATTTCGCGCCGCGACGTGCCGCGCACCGGCTTCACTTCACCGGTCGAGAACGGCGGGAAGTTGTAGTGCAGCATGAACGACTTCGTCGTCTCCTGCGCCACATCGATCGAATCGATGCGCTGCTCGTCATCGGTCGTGCCCAGCGTCACCGAGGCCAGCGCCTGCGTCTGCCCGCGCGTGAACAAGGCCGAGCCGTGCGTGCGCGGCAGCCAGCCCACCTCGCAGTTGATCGGCCGCACGGTATCGAGATCGCGGCCATCCACGCGCTCGCCCGCCGTGAGCACGCGGTCGCGCATCGTTTGGTACTCGATGGTTTCGATCACTTCCGCGACATCGCGCTGCTTATCCGGAAACTCCTCGGCCAGCTGCTCCACGATCGTCGCCTTGATGGCGCTCAACGCCTGCGTCCGCTCCGCCTTCACCGCCAGCGTCAGCGCTTCGCCGACCTTGGCCTCGGCCAATTCCTTCACCCGGGCGACCAGATCGGCGGGAGCCTCGGCCTTGGTCCATTCCATTTTCGGCTGCTGGACGGCCTCGACGACCTGATCGGCGACCTCGAGCAGCTCTTTGATCCCCTTATGCGCCACCTCGAGCCCCTTGATGATCTCGGCCTCGGTCAGCTCCAGCGCGCCACCCTCGACCATGACGATCGAGTCGCGCGAGCCTGAGACCGTGAGATCGACGTCGGAGAACTCGAGCTGCTGAAACGTGGGATTGAGGATCCACGCGCCTTCGACCCGGCCCACGCGCACTGCGGCGATCGGGCCGTTCCAGGGCACCCGCGACAGGGACAGCGCCGTGGACGCGGCCACGACGCCGAGCACGTCGGCATCGTTTTCCTGGTCGGCCGAGAGGACATAGACGAAGACCTGCACTTCGTTCTTGAAGCCTTCGGGGAACAGCGGCCGCACCGAGCGATCGATGACGCGCGCCGACGTGATTTCCTCGTCGGAGGGGCGCCCTTCGCGCTTCAAAAAGCCGCCGGGAATCTTGCCGGCGGCGTAGGCTTTCTCGCGGTATTCGACGGTGAGGGGGAAATACGGCAGGTTCGACAGGTTCTCGGACACGGTGACGGCGGCCAGCACGACCGTTTCACCGAACTGCACGAGACATGACCCCGCCGCCTGCTTGGCCAGCCGCCCCGATTCAATTTTAAGGGTCCGGCCGGCAAAATTCGTCTCTACTCGCTTCACTGCCTTGCCTGTCTAGAGCACTGGAAATGTGCTGGAACGCCCCACCGGGTGCTCTTCCGGGGAGGCCCAGCACGACGCCTGATGCGACTTAATGTCGGAGACCGAGCTCGTCGATGAGCTGCCGGTACTTCGCGAGATCGGTGCGCTTCAAGTACTCCAGCAGGCGGCGGCGGCGGCTGACCATACGCTGCAGGCCGCGTTGCCCGTGGAAGTCCTTCGCGTGGACCCGGAAGTGCTCGGTGAGGCTGTTGATGCGCTCGGTGAGCAGCGCGACCTGGACCCGGCTCGATCCGGTGTCCTTCTCGTGCAGCCCGTGTTTCCTGACCGGCGTCGTCTTGTCGTACATCGTCCCTGTTCCCTAATCGTTGGAAGCGCCGTAGGTTAACCGGCCTGCGCCCCTTTGTAAAGTGACCAACGCCGCGACCGACCTGGTCGGCCAAACTCTTGGCCCCTATACCCTCGAACGCCTGCTCGGCCAGGGGGGGTACGCCTTCGTCTTTGCCGCTCGGCAACCCGACGGCACCCCGGTCGCGATCAAGGTCCTGAAGCCCCGCTACGCGGGCGACCCCCAATTCGAATCCAGGTTTCGTAACGAGAGCGAGACCGCGGCGAAGCTCGAGCACCCGAACATCATTCGGATCCGCTCCGTCGCGAAGACGCGAGACCACGTCTACTTCGCCATGGACCTGTGCGCCGACAGCCTCGGGGCCCGGCTCTCCCGCGAAGGACCTCTGTCCGAAGAGGGCCTCCTGCGCCTTGCGCGCGACATCACCGGCGCGCTCCAGTTCGCCCATGACCAGGGAGTGATTCATCGCGACCTCAAGCCGGACAACGTGCTGATCCGCTCGGACGGCGGCGCCGTCCTCACTGATTTCGGGATCGCCCGCGCCGTCTCCGGCTATACCGCCTCCACCGGCGTCAACATGACCATCGGGACCCCGCACTATTTGTCCCCCGAGCAGGCACAGGGCCGGCCGCTCGACCAGCGCGTGGACTTCTACGCCCTGGGCGTGA
>JBLNGI010000086.1:0-30318 GCA_050264615.1 Gemmatimonadota bacterium | reverse complement strand
CCGTGCTTCGACTCGATTCCCGGGGAGGCCCGCGCCGGCACCCGCCGCTGCGCGGCCGACGCGGACCGGGGCTCGATCATCATCGTGCTCGCGACCGATGCGCCGCTCCTTCCACATCAACTGAAACGCATCGCTAAACGCGCTGCCCTTGGCGTCGGCCGATTGGGAGGGACCGGTGGTAATCCGTCGGGTGACATCTTCATCGCCTTCTCGACGGCGAACCCCGGCGCAGCCAAACCGGACGCGAACGTCAGCGTGACGATGCTGCCGAATGAAAGGATCTCGCCGCTGTTCGAGGCAACGATTCAGGCGACCGAAGAAGCGATCGTGAATGCCATGGTCGCGGCGCAGACGATGACTGGCGCAAACGGCCTGCGCGTCTACGCGCTCCCCCACGACCGCCTGCGTGCGGCGCTGCGCAAGTACAACCGCCTCGTCGAGGCGGCTGGGCGGTGAAGCCGCTCCGCGTCACCCTGCTGCTGCTGGTCGCCGCATGCCAGCCGGAGGCACGCCGCCTCCTGCTCGTAGACCTCACACTGGCCAATCCGATCGTCGTCGAAAACACGGCCGCGCCCTGGCACGAAGCGGGGTATCAGGTCGAATACCGGCAGTTCTATCCGCATCTGACACGCGCCGATTTGCAGCGCTACCGCGCGATCATGGTGCTGGGGGGGCGCGAACCGGAAGGCCCATCCGACGCGCTCACCATTGGCGATCTCGCCATCCTCACGGAATGGGTCCGCGGACGCGACGGCGTCGTGATCCTGGGCTACACGAGCGACACCCGGGGGGCGGGCGCGCGCGGCCAGCGTGAGGACGGGACACTCGACCGTTGGGTGATGAACCAGTGGCTGGCGTCCCAGGGTGCCGGGATCGCGATCGGTACGGCGTCGATCGAGTCGCCCGCGTCGCCGCTGCCGCATTCAGCGCTCGACAATGCCGGGTTCGCGCCGTTTCCCGCCGGGCACAATCACGCGCTCCAGGTCAAGGATCGGAGCCAGGTCCTGGCGCGCGCGCCGGCGAGCGCTCTGGTCGCGGCGAGCCGGGTGCGGGATGGGCTCGTCCTCGTCGCGAGCCGAAGCCTGCTGAGCTCGGCGAGCGAAAACTCACGAACGAGCGAGTTCCTGGTCGAGCTGGCGCGCTGGACGCGCCGGCCAGCCGAGTGGGCCAACGTCCGCGCAGCCATTGATCCCCTGCCGCTGCGTCTGGCCAACGCGCCGCAGCCCGTCGCCGTGCATCCACCACCCCTCACGGCGCCGGAGGGCGCGGCGACGATCACGCTGCCCGTCCCGGCTCGGACGGGTCCGGGGGGCAGCGCGAGGGACGACGAATCCGTCGATGCGCCGGGATGGATCGCCCGCCAAGGAATGCGGGTCATGTGGAGTCGCTTCACCCCGCAATCGCTGGATTCGTTGCTCGCCTTCGTCGACATTGCGGCGCTGAACGCCCTCGCCACCGTCATTCCAGTGGGCGCGATCGCCGATACCAGCGCCACGCGCAACATCTGGCGCGTCACCGCCGAGCGCATGCAGACCACCAGCGTGCGCTGGTTCCCCGGCGTGTCGCTGTACGCGCTGGCGACACAGAGCTCGACCTTCGAACGGATTCGGGCCCGGCGCGCAGGAAGAGTCTTAAGGACCGATGTTCAGGGCCCCGCGGACGAAGTGAATCGTCACGGCGAGCTGATACCGGTCGTGTGCGGGCTCGACTCGCTGTTCTGGCGCGAGACGTTCCGGCCGGCGCAGCGCACGCTCGCGCGACTGGGTGCCGCGCGACCCGAGGTGATCACCGGGGTGGCCATCGATCTGGACAGCGCCGCGACGTACTACCTCGGCAGCGGGTTCTGCGACGCCGATTTCCGGATCGGGCTCGCCGGGCTGGGACTCGACTCCGCGGACCTGAGCAGTGCTCTGACACTCCCCCCAGCGGTTCGGTACGATACGCTGCTGGAGCGCGGCTGGCTGGAGCGTTACTTCTCCGTACTCGAAGCCGCCGTTGCCGAGCGGGCGCTGGCGTTGCGCGGGGAGCTCCGCCGCCTGCACCCCGATCTGCGGTTCGCGTTTCATGCTTCGGATGTGCCGGCCGACTGGTTCTCCCGGGGCCTGATGCGCGGCCTCTCGGCCCCCGATGCACCCGTTCTGCTCTGGCTGCGCGAACGTCGCGTACGGGAGTTGTTACGTCACTATCGCGCGCGAGGGATTTACGGGCTTGCCGCCGTGCGACTGGAGGCGGATCGCATGACGTTTGCGCCCGCCGAAGCGGCGAGGCTCCGGGTACTGATCTTCAGCGAAGGCGCGGGATTCTGGCTCGATGGCGCCGTAACCGACAGCTTGGGCCGCGTGATTCGCCGGTTTGTGCGGTAAAGGCTTGCCGGAGGCGCGCCTGGATCGGTAGTTTTGTGCGCTGGAAGTGGTGGGGCCGATGGTCGCGGGTGGCCGGCTGTAGGGGCCATTCGAGGAAAGTCCGAGCTCCACAGGGCAGACCGCCAGGTAACGCCTGGGCGCCGAGAGGCGACGGAAAGGGCCACAGAGAACAGACCGCCCTTGTATCCAAAGGGTAAGGGTGAAAAGGTGGGGTAAGAGCCCACCGCGGGCCTGGTAACAGGCACGGCACGGCAACCCCCGGTCGGAGCAAGGCCAAATAAGCAGCGAGACCCGGCCCGGGTCGTTTGAGCTGCGGGTAGGCCGCACGAGATGGCTGGCGACAGTCATCCCAGAGAGATGACCATCTGCTCGTACCAACGAGTAAACAGAACTCGGCTTATGGTCCCGCCACTTCCTCTCCTGTGACCGCGAAGTCGTCGTCTGCCCCGTATCCTCCCCACTGGGAGAACGTCGCGGACTTGCGCGTCTTCCGCACCACCCCCGAGGCGTGGGAGAAGCTCATCTCCTGGCGCACCGATATGCGCAAGCGCGGCTGGAAGCTGCTGAAGGTGACGAGCGAAGACACCGAGGTAGTCGCCATCTTCGGACGCACAAAAAACAAGGAATAGTCGATGCGTCGTCTTGCCCTGGTCGCGGCCAGCACCATCGCCGTGGCGTGCGCCTCTCATACAACTCCGTCCTCGAATCCCACGCCCGCAAACCCGCCACCCGGAGCTCCGCCTCCAGCGCCGGGCAAGCCAGCTGAAGTCGTTCGCTTCGGTCCCAGTTCGCTGCGCTACGTCGCGCATCAGGTGTTGCACGCGGAACAACAACTAGGGACGCAGACCCAAGTCATTACCCGTGGCACTCAGATTTTCCTGACGGCGACCATCGTCGGGCCGGCAGACAGCCTCGGATACCGCTGGACGGTCCGAATCGACTCGATCGCCCTTGATTCTGGAACGACTCTGCCGCCCGGAATCGATCTGGCTGCGGCGCGAGGCCTGGTATACGACGGCCGCTTGATGCCATCGGGCACGGCATCGATTGGGCTCGCCTCGGATTCGGCCCGCGCAGCGCCGTTCGAGCAGCTCCTCGGGCTCCTCGATACCTTCTATCCCCGGCTTCCGATTGGTGGTGTGGTCGCTGGCAGCGAGTGGACCGACACCACTGCGCGCCAAGACCGGGTCGTGATAGACGCGACGCGCCGGTCGGTGAACCAGTCGCGGGCGGGATCGTGGGAAGACCGCGGCGGCATTCGGGCGCTGCGAGTCGATGTGACCTCGACCTACACCATCGAGGGCTCCGGCACCCAGCGGAATCAGCCGGTTCAGGTGAAGGGATCGGGCATTGAGACGCTGCGCCACTTCCTCGCGGCCGACGGTCGATACTTAGGTGCCGAGGGTACGGATAGCTCGAAGATCACGGTCACGTTCCCTTATCAGACCGTCGAGATCCCAGCAATACGGATTCTGCGTACGACCGTCATCGCCCAGCCGTGAGTCGCCTGAAGACCGTCGGGCTGTTGGCTGCCGTCATGCTGCAGCCGCTACGCATGGTAGACGCCCAACAAGTCGCCCCCAACCGCGCCACCGCGTATCTCTTCCCCACCAACGTCCAGGACGTGCGAGCCCTCTGGGTAAACCCGGCGGGCCTCGGCGTGCAGCGCGAGGCGTCGATCTACGCCGAGCTGCTCGTGACCGATCCGGGCGCGCTCGGCCAACTCGGCCAGATCAACGCCGGATTCAACTCGCGCGGGCTTTCCGTCGGCTATCAGCGCGACAATCTGGATGACGGCGTCCGAGGACACACCTACCGGCTCGGGCTCGCGGGAGGGTCGGGAGGGCTTGCCGCGGGCTTCGCGATCGCGCTGTACCGCGGGACGGACGCCAAAGCCACGGGGTGGGACGTGGGCGTCACGTACACGGTGCATCCGTCCCTGAACGCCGCGCTCGTCCTGGCCAACATCGGTCAACCGGTGGTGCGGGGCCTGCAGCAGCACATGACCTACATCCCCGGCCTCACCTGGACTCCGGTAGCGGGACTGGGACTCTCCACCGACGCCCGGATTACACCGGACTCCGTTGCGTCATACGCGTTTGGACTGAGCTGGCGGACCGGGGGGGGCACCGCCGGGAAGTGGCCGATCGAGCTGATCACGCGCCTCGATACCGATGGGGACCTGCGCCGCGGGGCGTTCGTGTTCGGGCTGTCGTTGGGCGCGCAAGATCGCTTCGGGGCGATCGGGTCCACGCCGGGTGACGTGTCCCGAGTGGACGGCGCGAGTGTGTACGGTCTCGCGGCGCGCGAGCCGGCGGCACGACGTCGCTAGGGTCGAGTGCGGCGACGCTGTTGGGAGCGAGGTTTGGCGGCGGGGGCCGGGGGGGGAGCTGGCCGCGGGGGCGCGGGACGAGCCGCCGGTTCCCGATTGAGCTGCGATCTGATCTGCATCATGTCTCGGAACGACAGATTTCGGTACACCGTGTCCGCGACCCCCGAGCGCCGTCCGTAAATCACCAACCGAAACGCCAAGCCGCCGTGCAGCACGAGATCCATGTCGCGCCGCACGGTGTCGCGCGCGTAGGATCGCACCTCATGCGTCGTGACGACCACGGTGCGGCGCTGCGTGAGCAGCAACAGCGTCGTGTCTTCCTGGCCACTGGGTCGGTACGCGAACAACCCGACGTCCCCGGACGGCAGCGCGCGGCGCGTGCGGAGGTCGCGTGTCAGGCTGTCGGGAAGCGGCGACCGTGCCGAGACGCGCGGCGGCTTGCTGAAGACGTAGTAGGCGACGAGTCCGGCGCCGAACGCGGCCGCGATGGAGAGCAGGCATCCGGCCACGCCGAGCCCCACAAGCGAACGGTAGAACACCGTCTTGATCCTGCGCCGCAGCGGGATGTGCACGCGATCGCGGGCCGCGGTCGGCAATGCGCCAACGAGCGCCCGGCTGACTTCGCTCGCCATCTGAAATCGCTTGCTGCGCTTCTTGTCCAGCATCCGGTCGAGGACGACGGCCATCTCTTCCGGCACGTCGGCGCGGACGCGACGGATCGGCTCGGGTTCCTCGGTGAGTTGCCGGGCAAGGACATCGGCGGCCGAATCACCGTCGAATGGCGGTGAGCCCGTAAGCATCTCGTACAGCACGATGCCGAGGGAGTAGATATCGGAGCGACCGTCGAGGGGATCGCCGGACGCCTGCTCGGGACTCATGTACTGGGGGGTCCCGATGACCGCGCCTTCGGTGGTGATGGATGCCCCGCGCTTTTTCTCCTTGGCCGCCTGCGCCGCCTTGGCGATGCCGAAGTCAGTCACCAGGACATGGCCACTCCGGTCGAGCAGGATGTTGTCCGGCTTGATGTCCCGGTGCACGATTTCGTGGGTGTGAGCGTAGGCGAGGGCGTCGGCCACCTGCCGCGCGATGCGGGCCGCGTCTCCGATCGCGAGCTTCTTCTGGCTATCGAGGAACTGGCCCAGCGACGGACCGTCGATGAACCGCATGATGAGGTAGAAGATTTCTTCCTGCCGGCCGACCTTGTAGATCGGCACGATGTGCGGATGCTCGAGGCGCGCCACGGTCTGGGCTTCGCGGATGAAGCGCTCGGCGACGACCGCCTCCGGCGCGCTCTCCACGTCCAGGACCTTCACCGCGACGTCGCGATTCAACACGTTGTCGCGCGCGCGGAACACCGCGGCGAATCCCCCCTGACCCAGCAACGGGCCGACGGTAAATTCCTGCCCAAGCGCTTGTTGCAGGCGCTGCTGGAGGGCTTCGACGTCCATGGCGGTGCAAAAAGCTAGAAGTGCAGGCCGCGTTCTGCTAGTGACGGGCGCCCTGTTCGTCGTGTGGCTGTTCGCCGTGTGGCCGCCGCCGATCTGGTGGCGCGATCACGAGCCGCGCTGTACGGCAATGATGCGGGCACGGTCGGACTGTCGGACGGTGGGACGGTCGGACCGCTCACCGCTCCTCGAGCGCATGGTCATCATCGCCGAGGACTCTCGGTTCAAAACGCATCACGGGATTGACTTCATTGAGTTGCGAGACGCGTGGGCCGCCGGCGGGCACCGCGGCGCGAGCACGATCACGCAGCAGCTGGCGAAGAATCTCTATCTGTCGCCATCGCGCTCGATCGTCCGGAAGCTCAAGGAAGCAGTGACCGCGCTCCGGCTCGAGCTCGCGCTGCCGAAAGACCGCATCATGGAGCTGTACCTGAACGTCGCGGAGTTCGGTCCCGGCGTGTGGGGGACGGAGGCGGCGAGCCGTGCCTACTTCGGTGTTCCGGTCTCTCTCTTGAGCAATGCGCAGGCCGCGGCGCTCGCCGCGACGCTGCCGCAGCCGCGCACCTCGAATCCGTTGTATCGGCCTGCGCGCATGCTCGCCCGGCGCGATCTGATCCTGGCGCGCTATTATGGCGGAAAGACCCCCGTCCCACATATAGAAGAAGACTCGATTCCCGAAGTGCCGGAAATCGAGCCTCCGATTCTCCCCGTAATCCCGCTGGATACCGTCCTGCAGGATTCCGTCCGACCGGATTCCGTGCCGGACTCGCTAGTCCACCAACCGTAGGGGCATCACGAGCGCCATGTAGGAGGCCGGGTCGTTCCAGCCCACCGGCTCGATGGTCGCGGCCCGCTCGGGAGCCTTGAACGTGAAGCGCACCTCGTCAGTGGGCATGTACTTCAGGATCTCGAGCAGATACATCGCGTTGAAGCCGATCTCGAGCGGCTCCCCTTCGTAGGTCACCGGCAGCTCGTCCTGCGCCTCGCCCAGGTCGGGCGTCTGCACGGAGAACTTCACGTTGCCGCCGGAGAACGCGAGCCGGATCCGGTGCGTCTGATCGCTCGCGACGACGCTCATGCGCCGCAGCGCGGCGGCCATCGCCGACTTGTCGATCGTCGCATGCTTGTCGTTCTCGCGCGGAATCACCTGCTCGTAGTTCGGATAGGGACCCTCGATCAGCCGCGAGAACACCAGCGTGCCGCCGGCCCGGAAGCCGATGTGGTTGTCGCTCTTGGCGAGCTCGATCTCCGCGTCAGCCGGGTAGAGCCGGCGGATCTGCTCCAATGCCTTGGGTGGCACGATGAGATCCGCCGTAGATCCGCCGGTCGCCGGGACGTCCATCTTGGCCAGCCGGTGCCCGTTGGTCGCCACCATGCGCATCCGATCCGGTCGCAGCTCCCACAGCACCCCGTTCAGGATCGGGCGGCTCTCTTCGGTCGAGGCGGCGAACGCCACATGGCCCACGAGCTTGTGCACGACGCCGGCCGCCGCCTTCCACGCTTTCTCGAACTTCACGACGGGGAAGGACGGGAATTCCTCGCGCGGCAGGCCGAGCAGTTTGAACTTGGAGCGGCCAGACTCGATGGACACCCGTGCCTCTCCGGCCGCCGTCACCCGCACCGGCCCGGACGGGAGCTCGCGTGCGATATCGACGAGTTTCTTGGCCGGCAGGGTCACGGCACCGTCGGCATCGACCTCCGCCGGCACGGTGGTGCTCACGGCGATGTCGAGATCCGTTCCCGAGAGCCGCAATCCGCCGGCCTGCTTCGACGCCTCGACCAGGACGTTGGCCAGTACCGGTAACGTCGTCTTGGCGGGGATGGCCGCCGCCACCGCCGCGAGTCCTTCCTGCAGTTGTTCCCGCGTGATCGTGAACTTCATGCTTGCCGTGTCGTCTCCAATGAGGAAAGTCTTATTACTACTTCTCTATATAGAACTACTAGTAGTAGTAGTAGTCATCGGGGATATGTGGGCTGAATCGCTAAAGCGCAACCAGTAAACCACCTGTCGTGCGTCACACAATGTTTGTGCACTGTGAGAACTGTTGGCGCTTTGCGGAAATGTGAGTCGCTATCCCCACAACCCACATCCCGTCTGTTTTTCCCCACGTCGTTTGTTGGTTACAGTGCGGACAATTCCTGCCGCGCCATCTCCACGCGCTCCTTGAACGTGCGATCGCGCATCATTTGTCGCTCGACCTTGTCCACGCTGTGAATCACGGTCGAATGGTCGCGGCCCCCGAACGCCTGGCCGATTTCGACGAGCTGCATGCCCAGCATATCGCGCGCGAGATACATCGCAACCTGGCGCGGGATGGTGAGCGTTTTGGTCCGGGCCTTTGAGCGCAGCCCCTCCGGCGTCACGCCCCAACGCCGCGCAACCACTTCCTGCACGCGATCGATGCTCGGCGCCGAGCCGCTGCCGCTGAGGTAGCCGGCTCCTTCTTCACCCTGGCGGATCTTGTCCGACAGCGCTTCGCGGGCCAGCTCGATCGTGACCTCGCGGTTCTTGAGCGAGGCGAACAACAGCAGCTTGATGATGCAGCCTTCCAACTCCCGGACACTGGAGCGGATGTGCTCGGCGATGAAGCGCAGCACATCGTCCGGGATCGTCAGCTCGAGATGATCCTGTTCGGCCTTCTTCCGGAGGATGGCGACGCGGTGTTCGAGATCGGGATGCCCAATATCGGCCACCATGCCCCACTCGAACCGCGAAATCAGCCGCTCTTCGAGCCCGGGGATCTCCTTGGGCGGCCGGTCGGAGGTCAGCACGATCTGCTTGTGGGCCTCGAACAGCGCGTTGAAAGTGTGGAAGAACTCCTCCTGCGTCATTTCCTTGCCTTCGAGGAAATGCACGTCGTCCACCAGGAGCAGATCCACGTCGTTGCGGTAGCGGCGGCGGAACTCGGACATCGTGCGCGCGTGAATCGATTCGATCACGTCATTGATGAACTGCTCGGCGCCGAAGTACTGCAGCCGGGTCTCGGGATTCCGCTCGAGCACCGCGTGCGCGATCGCCTGCATCAGGTGCGTCTTGCCGAGCCCCGTCGCGCCATAAATGAAGAGCGGGTTGTACGTCTTGCCCGGCGCTTCGGCGACGGCGTGCGCCGCGGCCGCGGCGAGCTCGTTCGACTTCCCGATCACGAACGTCTGGAAGCTGTAGCGCTCGTTGAGCGGTGTGGTCCCGATGTTGGTCGCGATGGCGGTCGCCGCGCTTTCACGCGGCGCTACGAAGAAATCCATCTGCGGGCGGCGCTGCCGGTCTTCCTGCACGCGAAACACCACGGTCGTCGGCCGGCCGAGCACGCGCTCAGCCGCGCGCGCGAGCAAACCGGCGTGCTTCGACTCGTTCCATTCAGCGGCGAACTGATCGGGCGCGCCAAGAATCAGACGGCCCTCGTCGAGCGCGATCGGCTCGGACGGCTCGAGCCAGGTCCGCACCGTCGCCTCGGGCAGTTCGCGCCGCGCCTCATCGAGGAGGCGCTTCCAAGCTTCGTTGACTGACTGCTCCATTACGATTTCACAAAAAAGGTGGGCTGTCCAACAAGGGCGGGGCGAAGCTACGGGCCGTGTGTGGAAAAGTCAACCTTGACCGGCGCGTCGCGAGCCGGGTAACTTTCCCGGCCTTACACGAGGAATTTATGGGCCCGACGTATCGGCCGAGGAATCGGCGACGCATCAATAAACATGGATTTCGCGCGCGGATGAAAACCGTTTGGGGCCGCGCCACACTGTCCCGCCGGCGCAAGAAGGGCCGCAGGCGTCTCGTCGTCAGTATTCCATCCAAACACCGGAGCCGGTAAACGAGCGAGCGGTACCCGCGCCGCGTGCGGATCACGCGCGGCTCGGAGCTCATAGCCTGCTCACAAGCGGGGCACCGGCGACGCACCCAGCACCTCGATCTGGCCTGGCGTCACAATGATTCGGGTCACGCCCGTCTCGGACTCATCGTTCCCCGGCATCAGTCGTCGGCCGTGGCGCGCAATCGGCTGCGGCGGCGGCTGCGCGAGATCCTGCGCCGCGACGTGCTGCGCACTCTCCCCGCGATCGATCTCGTGATTCGCGCGAAGCGGTCGGCGTACGCCGCCTCGTTTGCAGCCCTGCGCGCCGAATTGACCGGCGCGGTGGAGACGCTGACATGACGCTGCAACGAGTCCCGCGCCTGCTCGTAATGACCCTCATTCGCGGGTACCAGCTGACGCTGTCGCATCTGGTCTTCACGCAGTGTCGCTTCCAACCGTCGTGCTCGCGCTATACGTACGAAGCGGTCGAGCGCTATGGCGCGCTGAAAGGCTCCTGGCTTGGGATCAAGCGGATCGCCAAATGTCATCCGTTTCATGTGGGCGGTTATGATCCCGTCCCGTAAGGACGCGGGAGTCTAGATGGACCGAAAGCGCGTGATTCTCGCGGTCTCGCTGATGCTGCTGGTCTGGCTGTTGCCGATGCTCATCTGGCCGCCGAAGCCGGTGGACCGGGGGACGGTTGGACAGTTGGACAGTGCGCGCCGGAGCGATTCCGTTACGCCCCAGCAACGCACCGAGCCCCCACCGTCCAACCGTCCAACGGTCCAACCGACCAACGCCGACACCGGACGCGTCATTTGGGTCACCTCGCCGCTCTACAAGCTCGGCTTCAGCACGCAGGGGGGGCGCCTGGTGTCTGCTGAACTACTGAACTACCAGTCGTTTGCCGCGGGCGACTCCGCCAAGCCGGTCGAGCTCGTGCCTCCCGGAGGCGCGTTCCTGCGTCACAGGCTCGCGCTCCCGAATGGCGACACGGTCTCGCTCGCGGACTGGAGTTTTCAGCCGGTCGCTGAAGGCCCCGGACCCCGGACCCTGCGCTTCGAGGCCGAGCGGGGCGGCTCGCGCGTGACGCTGGAATACCGCTTCGTGCCGGAGGAGTACCGCTTCGACGTGGAGGGCTCGGTCGCCGGGCTGGGCTCGAGCGGCGCCGTGCTGTTGATCGATCTCGCCGACGGCCTGCGCTCGGTCGAGAAAGACACGCTCGACGATTTCCGCCACTTCTCCATCGTGACGAAGGCCTCGAAAAGCGAGCGCACCGATTTTTCGAAGCTCGATCCCGGCGAGCGGATGCTGTTCGACGGGCCGTTCGAGTGGGTCGGAGTGAAATCGAAGTACTTCTTTACGGCGGTGCTCGCGTTCGATGAAGGGCAGCCCAGGTTCGGCGGCGCCATCGCGGTCGGCGGCCTGCGCACCGGCAAGGCAGCCTCGCGCGCGCAGCTGACGATCACGATGCCGGTCGCGCCGGCGGGCAGCTTCCGCTATCAGGTGTACGCCGGGCCGCTCGTGTACCGGCAGTTGAGCCATCTGGGCCACGGGCTGGACGACGCCAATCCGTACGGCGGGATCTTCCGGCCCATCATTCAGCCCGTCTCGGGCTTCGTCCTGAACATCCTGCTGTGGATGCACGAGAAGCTGAGCCTGGAGTACGGCTGGGTGCTCATCCTGTTCGGCATCATGGTGCGGCTTGCGCTCTGGCCGCTCAACCAGAAGGCGATGGAGTCGGGGATCCGGATGCAGGCGGTGGCGCCGCTCATCAAGGAGATCCAGGACAAGTACAAGAACGATCCGCAGCGGCTCCAGAGCGAAATGCTGCGCATCTACAAGGAGCACAAGGTCAATCCGTTCGGCGGCTGTCTCCCGATGCTGCTGCCGATGCCGGTGCTGTTCGCGCTGTTCTTTGTCTTCGGGAATACGATCGAGTTCCGCGGCGTGCCGTTCCTGTGGCTGGCCGATCTGTCGCGGCCCGACCCGTTTTACATCATTCCGATTCTGATGGGATTGTCGATGTTCGTGCTGTCCAAGGTCGGCCAGATCGGTGTGCCGCCGAATCCCCAGACCAAGATGATGTTGTACTTCATGCCGATTTTCATGACCGTGCTGTTCCTGAACTTCGCGTCGGGACTGAACCTGTACTATGCAGCCCAAAACGTGTTCAGCATTCCGCAGCAATACCGCATCGCCAAGCGCCGCTTGCGTGAAGCACCGGTCGGGAGCCGCGCGCCGGCACCGGTGAAGACCTAGACTGCTCAGCGACAGCATCGTTGCACTCGCTACTCCGCCCGGGCGCTCGGCCCTCGCTCTAATCCGTCTGTCGGGCCGCGACGCCTTCGAGATCGCCGCCCGCTGCCTCGCGCCCTTCCTTCCCGACCCGTCCCGCACGGTATTCCGCGCGCGCCTGCTGCATCCCGACTTCCGCGAACCGGTGGACGACTGCCTGGCGGTGTGCTTCCGGGCTCCGCGCTCCTACACCGGCGATGATCTGGTGGAGATCTCCACCCACGGGGGCCTCGTGGTGCCGGCCGCCGCGCTGGCCGCCCTGGTGGCCGCCGGAGCGCGCACCGCGGCGCCGGGCGAGTTCACGCGGCGCGCGGTGCTCAACGGCAAAATGGACCTCCTGCAGGCCGAGGCGACGGCCGATCTCATCGACGCGGGCTCGCCCGTGCAGCGCCGTCGCGCCCTGCAGCAGCTCGAACGCGGCCTCTCCGATCGGCTGGCGATGCTGCGCGCCGAGATCCTCGAGCTCGAAGCGTTACTCGCCTACGACATCGACTTTCCGGAAGAGGATGAAGGGCCGGTCTCACCGGAACGGGTGCGTGCGGCGTGGAACGTGGTGCGTGGGCGTGTCGCCGATCTCCTGAAGACCGCACCTGAGGGCGAGCGCCTCCGGGAAGGGGCGCTCCTCGTGATTGCGGGCCGTACCAACGCGGGCAAGTCGTCTCTGTTCAACGCCCTGCTCGGCACCGAGCGCGCGATCGTCACTGACATGCCCGGCAC
Organism: Gemmatimonadota bacterium; assembly: GCA_050264615.1. Lineage (GTDB taxonomy): Bacteria > Gemmatimonadota > Gemmatimonadetes > Gemmatimonadales > GWC2-71-9 > 20CM-2-65-7. The sequence continues at coordinate 17,381 of JBLNGI010000086.1, read as the reverse complement.
CACGCGCGACGCCATCGAAGCGCATGCCGTGATCGACGGCTTTCCCTTCCGGCTCGTCGACACCGCGGGATTCCGCGATAGTGAAGAGCGGATCGAGCGGATGGGCATCGAGATCTCCAAACGCTACCTCGACGCTGCGGATCTGATCCTGTTCTGTCGTGACAGCGAGGAGGACGAGCTCCCGGACGTCGGTGCCAAACCGGTTGTTGAGGTGGTGACGAAGCACGATTTGCCCAACCGGCCGGCCGGCCGGCCGCTCGCCGGGCCGTCCGTCTCCGTTGTCACCGGCAAGGGCCTCGCCGAGCTCCGCCGCCGGCTGGCGGAAGTGGCTTTCGGTCGGCTCGTGGCGTTGGGCGACGTCGAGCCCGTCGTCACGCGGGCGCGCCATCGCGCGGCCCTGGAACGGGCGGTGCTGGAGCTCGACAGTTTCTGGGGCGCGCGCGAGTCCGGCGTGGATGCGGTCGCGGCCGCGACTCACCTGCGCACGGCGGTGCTCGCGCTCGATGACCTGATCGGCGCGGTCACGCCTGAGGATGTACTCGACCGGGTATTCGCGGCGTTCTGCGTGGGGAAGTAAGCGCCTCAATCATCGTGCGCGCCTTCGCGAGCGTCTCCTGATACTCGGCGGCCGGCTCCGAATCCCACACGATGCCGGCTCCCGCATGGAACGTCGCCATCCCGTCGCGCAGCACGATGGTCCGAATCGGAATGTTGAAGTCCATCGCGCCGGTCGTCGACACATAGCCGATCGCGCCGCAATACACGCCGCGCGGCGCCCGCTCCAGCTCGGCAATGATCTGCATCGCGCGAATCTTCGGCGCGCCGGTGACGGAGCCGCCCGGGAACGCCGCGCGCAGGAGATCGAACGCGTCCTTGTCGTCGGCGAGCACGCCGGTCACCGTCGAGACCAGATGATGCACCGTGGGGTGGGATTCGAGCGCGTAGAGCGTGGGCACGGTCACCGAACCGGCGCGGCAGACCTTCCCGAGATCGTTGCGCAGCAGATCCACGATCATGACGTTCTCGGCCCGATCTTTTTCGCTCGCGAGCAGCTCCTGGGCGAGCGCACCATCCCTTGCGGGCGTGGTGCCGCGCGGGCGCGTGCCCTTGATGGGACGCGCTTGGGCGAGCCGTGTTCCGGCGTCGCAACGCAGGAAGCGCTCCGGCGAGATGCTCGTGACGACCGTTCCCGCGAAGTCGACGTACACGCCGAACGGCGCCGGATTGCGCGCGCGCATCCGGCGATAGAGCGCAAGCGGAGAACCGCGGAACGGCGCATGGAAGCGCTGCGACAGGTTGACCTGGTACACGTCGCCCGCGGCGATGTACTCGCGGATGCGCGACACGCCGGCCTCGTACTCGGCGCGCGTGACGTTTGGCTGGGGCGGCTTCGCGGCCGGTAACGGATCATCAGGAAGCGGCGGCGCCGCGGCGAGCAGGCGCTCGTTGACCCAGGTCGCCCGAGCGGCGGCGCGTTGCTCACTCTGCCCGCGACCCCCTTCCTCGATGCCGGTCGAGATCAGCCATGCTTTCTCTTCCAGGTGATCCCAGGCGATGACCCAGTCGTACAGCGCGAGCAACACGTCGGAGATCTGCGGCGTCAGCCGGTCCGGTGCGGGGCGCGCCACGCGCTCCAGCTCCGCGCCCCAGTCGTAGCTCAGGTAGCCAGCGATGCCGCCCTGGAACGGCGGCAGCCCCGGCAGCGCCGGGCGCGCATGACGCCGCAGCAGCGCGCGCGCTTCGTCCGGTGTGCGCGCCAGCGCGACCGGATCGGCAGTGAGAAAGGAATAGCGGCCGTGGAGCCCGTGCGCGGAGCTGTCGAGAAACAGCAGGTATGGAAGCGTGCGGCATCGGACGCACGTGTCGAACGGATCGGGCGCCGGGGTGAGCCGATGTGCGAGCGTCACGGTCCTACGAATTTCTTGGGCGTGCCGCGCAGCGCGCTGGCGCCGGCTCGCGGCCGCCAGAGCGCCGTCTCCTCGATCAGCCTGGCCAGCTCGACGTCACTCGCCGTCACCCCGCCGGCGCTGTGCGTCCAGAGCTTCACCTGCACCTTGCCCCAGCTCACGGCGAGATCGGGATGGTGATCGGCCGCTTCGGCAAAAAACCCGATCGCGTTCACGAGCATCAGGGTCGTCGGCCAGCCGTCGGTCGTGTACTCCCGCACGATCGCCCCGTTTTCCAGGCGCCAGGACGGAAGACTCTTGAGCTGAGCGGCGATCTCCGCCGCGGAGAGCTTAGTCGTCGAGGGTTTCACGGTAGCTCGCTGATTGGCCGAAGTTTTCTTCTACTTCCACCTCGATCGTCTTGAGGTGCGTCCCTCCGGACCCGAGTTCGGCACGCACCCGGCCGGCGAGGTACTGCGCCAGCATCTCCACCGTGGTATTGGGAATCGGCAGGATCACGCAGTCTCCTGCGGGAAAGACATAGCGCGGCTCGCCGGCGAACGCGACGTGGACGCTGCCGTTCTGCTGGGAGATGGCGAGCTTGGGGTTGTCGCGCGGGAGCAGGACGCGGTGGTCGAGCTCGGCGGTCAGGGCGCGCATGATCTTCTTCACCGCTGCAAAATCGACCACGAACCAGCTGCCTGTTTCGAGCCCGCCCTCCACCAGCAGACTCGCGCGATAGTTATGGCCGTGGAGCTTCTCGCAGCGGTGCCCCGCGAACGTGATGAAGTGCGCGGCCGCGAAGACCAGGTCTTCCTTGGTGATGGAAACTCTGAATGCGCCGCGGGTGCCCATACCCGCGTAATCTACTCGGGGGGAGTCGCCTCGCCGGTTGCCACCCGCCACACCTCGTCGGCGAGCCATTCCAGGCGTTGCTGGGCGTAATCGAGCTCCGCCGGGCTCATCGTCTTGGCGCGGCGCGCGATCTCACGGGTATGGCCGAGGAGCTCGTCCAGCAGCTCTCGCAGCGGCCGATTGACGCGGCGCTCAGGCCCCGGGGGGCGTGACGCGTTCACGCGAGCTTTCACGCGGTTTGGATGCCTGAGGCCCGGTCGTCCGCCTGGCGCAGCTCTTCCACGGCGGCTCGCACCGTGGACGCGGCGCCGTGCTCGGCGAAGTAGTTCTCGACCAGGCGCTGTCCGAGGTAATAGCCCGAGCGCTCCGGCAGGACTCTCCCGGCAAGCAGGCGCGCCGCGGGGCTCATCCCCCCGGAGAGGTAGCGCAGCCGCAGCCCAAGCCCCGAGGACTCGAGATCGTCGGCCGAGGCCCGGCGCAGAAACGCATCCAGCTCGCGCAGCCGCCGGTATTGGCGCCGGTTGTAGCCGAAGTACTCCCAGGGCTCATAGCCGGGCGCGACGGCCTGCGAGGCCGCGATCGCCACGCCTTCGTTGACCACCAGCTCGCGCAGCGTGGCGCGCGAGCCCAGTTCCCAGACATCGTAGGAGCCGCCCAGCTCGCCGATCAGCCGGCGCATCGCCGCGCGGCTCGAGGGCGAGGTGTAGCGCAGCGCGTGCGCGACCTCGTGCGCGATCCAGAGCGGCAGCACGTTCGGCGACAGGCCCAGGCCGTAGGTCTGCGCGTTGGCGCGCCCGGTGAAATGCTCCAGGCACACGAACGCGATGCCGCGCCCGCCCACGACGAGCTCGCCGGCATTCGCGGCTCCCACCCCCACCATCACGTACAGGTCCACCGGGCAGTCGGCTTCCAGCTGCTCCGTGGACCGGCGCAGCGCCTCTTCGGCCAGGGCGATGACGTCCACCTCCTCGAGCATCCGCTTCAAGTCGCTGCGATCGGCGCGGAGCGCCGTGTCGATGATCGGCTCCGCTTGCGGCGACGCCGGATCGAGCACGTAGTTCTGCCAGTACGCGCTCAGGATCGGACGATGGCGATCGAGATACTCGTGGTAGGCCGCGGTTGGATCGGACGCGGAGAGCGTCGCCAGGAATTCCGGAACAAGATTGACGAGCATTGCGCGGTTGCCGCACCCAATCTGGGAACGGGGCCGCGCGGTGACAAGCGCCGTTCAGCGAATGGTGATCTCGAGGGCGACCGACTCCGACTTGACATTTCGCGTGAGGTCAGTCACCGCCACGGTCACGCGATAGCGTCCCGCGGCCAGCTTGTCGGGTTCGATCACGAGCCGCTCGCGCGCAGTGCTGAACTCGGACCCGCGCTCGAACTCAAATACGACCGGGCGTGGCGATCCGCCGAACAGTCGCGCGAACGCCGATTTGAGCGGCGCGAATGTGTAACGCACCAGATAGCGCGCGCGATTGCCCCGATCGAGGCCGAGGCCGTAAACCTCGACGTATGCGGCCAGCGGGACACCTGCGTGGAACGACAGATCCGCCGGCATGCCGCGCAGCGCCGTTTCGCGATCGGGCAGGGACAGCGATGCGTCGTGGTCGATCGGCGCGAGCACGAGCGAGGACAGGTCGAGCTCGACGAGTGAGAACATCGGCACGGTGACGGCCTCGCGGATTCTGCCCAGCACGCCCGCGGAATCGACATCGAGCCCGAGGTCGTACGGCCCCGGCGGCACGCTCAATTGCAGCAGGCCCGCGCCGTTGCCTGCCACCCGCAACGGACTGCCGTTTGCGTTCCACAGCACCACCGCAGCCGAGTCGCTGCTCGCCTTGTAGTAGACATCGGTGAGACCGAGGTCGGCGCCCATGAACATCGCCGTCCAGGCGCGGACCGTGAGCGGCGCCGGCAGCGTCGAGCGATCGGTGCGAAGCAGAACGAACGAGTTCCGCAACTGCTCGCCCGACGACGGCCCGAACGACTCCCCCCGGTGGAACCTGATGCTCATCGGGCCGTTGGCGGTCCAATACAACCAGGACTCGGCATCCCGATAGCTCAGGCACGCCAGATCCGAGGTGAGGCGGTAGCCTCGGAAGATGTCCGCGATGCAATTCGCCTGCGCATCCGGTTTGCCGTGCCGCAGAAACACCAGTCCCTGCGCGGTCAACCCTGCACGAAACGCAAGCGGCATCGCCGTATCCTGGAGCGCCTGCGAGTTCAGGGCGGCAAGCTGCTGGTCGATCATCCGCAGCTCCCAGGATGGTCCCGGGATCACGCGGTACTGCGGGATCGTGAAATCCCCTTGTTCACGCCGGTCGTCGAACGCCTGGAGCGCCCGGGCAAACGTCGAGTGATAGACGAGCCGCTGGGGGTGCAGCAGCCGGTAGGTACGTCGCACTTCCCGCCGGCGCGCATAATGCTCGTCGAGGCGTTCGTTCTCCACCGTCAGCAGATTCGGGTCGCGCTGCCCCCAGAAACGCTCGTAGAACGCCCGGCGCTCGGGCGGCGGCGTAACGTCGTGCCTGGCGATCTCGTCGGGTGAGGCGATGAGCCAGGCTTCGTCCCAGAGCGCATCGCTCGCGTCCGTCTCGGCATGCGCCAGAGCCGAGTCGTGCCAGGCATATGCCGCTGTCTTGGCACCGCGGAGGAAACTCGCTTCGGAACGGAGGAGATAATTCACCACGCCGGGGTTTCCCCGCGCGCTGGCGATCGCCAGCAGGGAATCGGCGCGCGCGCCTTCCTCGAGCGCGATCAAGAGCTCGGCGCGGTGCTCGAGCGCTGCAGGCTGCTCTCCGTGACGTGCGAGCGCGCGTTCGGCTCGTCGCCAGATATCCGGATTGCGGTAGACGTCCCGGAAGCGCTCCCAGGCGTCCAGGTAGTTCGGTGTGAGGGCAAACAGCGCAATCAGCGCCTCACGCGCGATGCGATCGCCATCATCGCCGTGGAGATAGAGCCCCACCTTCATCTGCCAGTAGAGCGGCTCGGGATCCGCCGGCGCCAGGCGCGCTGCCGTGCGGAACTCCTCGAGCGCCGGAAAACGCCCAATGACCGGGCGAGCATAGTGCACCCGGCCCAGCACCAGATGCGCGGCCGGGTCGGACGGATGTCGCTCGACGAGCCTGGTGGCGAGCCTCAGCGCTTGACGCACGTCGTCCGCCGCCAGGAGCGACTCGATGCGCGTTACCGAGGTGTCTTGGGGGGATCCGCTCAGCTGCACGACCAGCGCCAGCGCGAGCGCAATCACGATCTAGCTCTTGGGCGGCGTGCGCTTTCGACGGCTGATTTCGGTGAGGAACTTGCGCTCGGCCGGCGTCAGGCTGTCCATCCCGGTCGCGTTGATCTTGTCGAGCACGCGGTCCACCTCGGCACTGGCGCGCGCGTCCGGCCCACTGCGCCTGGTCTGCTTCGCCGACGGCGGTACCGCGCCACCGCGACTGGCGCGCGGCGGTTGACTCACAAGCACGCTCGATTCGGCCATTTGCACGCCGCGGCCGCCTCGATGCGTCGCACGCCAGTCCTGGGCCTTGAGGTACAACAGCGCCGCGGCCACGCCGCCGAGGTGCGCGAGATGGGCCACGCCGCCGCCCAAGCCGCCGCGGGTCAGCGCCCCCGCCCAGGCCAGGGCGAGGTCCAACCCGACGAGGAACGTGATCAACCACTTGGCCGAAATGGGATCGGGCAGCGGGAAGACGAACACGGGATGGTTCGGCCAGTACCAGGCGAATGCCACCGCGACCCCCATGATCGCCCCGGAGGCTCCCACGATGGTGCCGACGGGCGCCCATTGCGTGAGCAGGAACGACAACGTCGTGCCGCCCAGCCCGCACGCGAGATAGAACAGCGGGAACATGCGGCTGCCCATCCGGTCTTCGACCGACGGCCCGAACACATACAGCATCAGCATGTTGAACAGCAGGTGCAGAATGTTCCCGTGCAGGAACATGTAGGTCAGGAACGTCCACGGCTGCTGCCACGCCCGAAGCGGGTCGAAGCCGAAGGCCGCGACGTACTTGGGGTCGATCAACAGCGTCTTCTGGATCAAGAAGACCAGAAGATTGGCGACAAGGAGTCGCCGTACCCAAAGGGTCAAACTGTACATCCGCTGCGGGCCCATCTCTCCCTCAGGTGTCCAAGTCATGGGGTCTAGATCTTATCCCCCTTTTCCTGTCCGGTTGTTCCGGGCGAGACGTGCAATGCGCTCGCACAACTCGGGAAAGGGGATACCCGCTGCCTGCGCGGCCTGAGGGAACAGGCTGGTCCGGGTCATTCCCGGCAGGGAATTGGCTTCCAGACAAAAAATGTCTCCCTCGGGACTCACTCGAAAATCGACCCGTGAGTAACCGCTGAGCTTCAAGGCGCGGTGCGCCATCAACGAATACTCCTGCAATTGTCGGGCTAGCACCGTATCGATCTTTGCCGGGAAGGTCTCTTCTGACATTCCCGGTGTGTATTTCGTCACATAGTCGAACAGCTCGTGCTTGGAAACGATCTCGCCCACGGGGAGAGGCACGTCCCCCAGCACCCCTACGGTCAACTCTTGCCCTGGGATGTACTGCTCGGCCATTACCTCATCGTCGTAGTGTTCCGCCAGCTTCACCGCGTTGTCCAAGTCCTGGGCCCGCTTGACCAGGGTCAGTCCGACGGAGGAGCCCTGTTTGGACGGCTTCACAATCACTGGCCACCCCAGGCCCGTGCTCACGTCCTCGGGACCCACTGGCGCCATGAACCAGGCCGGCACCGGCACCCCCATGGCACGGAACAGACGCTTGGACAGGTCCTTGTCCATGGCGAGCGCGCTGGCGAGGGGCCCGCTCCCGGTATACGGCACACCGATGACATCGAGTACGGCCTGCAGCGTGCCTCCCTCTAGAGACCCGCCATGCACCGCCAGGAATAACACCTCCGCCTGCCGGACGGCGTCCAACTCCCCCAGCTCCTCGGAGAGGATGCGGCGCTCGCGCTCAGCCAACGCGTTTACGCTCGGCGGGGTGGCGCCAACAGTCCCTTCCAGCAGCTCGCGCTCGCCGGCTTCATCCAGTGCCCCCCCCGCCAGATCGACCACAGCCACGTGGTGACTCCGGGTGCGTAGCGCCGCCACGATCTGCGAGGCGCTCGCGAACGCCACGGCGCGCTCCGCCGTCGCGCCGCCCGTCAAGACGGTGATGCGCATCAGCGGATGCCCGCCAGCTGGTGCAGCAGGTCGTAGCGGGTGACGATCCCGATGACCTTGCCGTTGCGGCGCACCAGCGCCGCCGGCGTCGTGCGCGAGAGCAGCGTGGTGAGCAGCGCGATCGGCGACTCGGGGTCGACCACGGGGAACGGCGGGTCCATCACGTCGCGCACGGGGCTATCGAGCGTCTTCGGCTGGCCGATGGCCCGGGCCATCAGCGCCTGCTCGGACACCGCTCCGACGCCGTCGTCGCCATCCATCACGGGGAGCTGCGAGATGTTGTAGGTCGACATCAGGTTCAACGCCTGCCGCACCGATGCTTCGGGCGCGACGCGGATCACGGCCGGCGCATCCCCCGTCTTCGCGGCAACCAGCCGTCCCACCGTCGGGCGCTCGTCGTCGATGAGCTGATTCTCCCGCAACCACTCTTCATTGTAGACCTTGCTGAGATAGCGCTCGCCGGTATCCGCGAGGACCGTGACGATCAGGGCTTTGGGATCATCCAGCCGCCGGGCGACTTCGAGCGCGGCGACGACGTTGACCCCGGTCGATCCACCCACGAACAGGCCTTCTTCCCTGGAGAGCCGGCGCGCCATCTGCATCGCGTCCTTGTCGCTGACCACGACCCATTCGTCGATCACGTCCCAGTGCAGGGAGGTCGGGATCTTGTCGCCGCCAATGCCTTCTACCTTATACGGCTGCCCCTCGCTTTTCTTGTGCGTTTTGGCGTAGTCCGTATAAATCGAGCCCACCGGATCGCCCGCTACCACGCGGATCTTCGCGTTCTTCTCTTTGAGATACTTCCCGGCGCCACTGACAGTGCCGCCAGTTCCCGGAGCGCACACGAAGTGCGTCACTTTGCCCGAGGTCTGCTCCCAGATCTCTGGACCAGTGGTGTGATAGTGGACCTGCGGGTTCACCGGGTTGTAGTGCTGGTCGGCGAAGATCGCGTTCTCGTGCGCCGCCGCGATCGCGCGGCCCTTCATGATGTAGTTGTCGGGGTGGTCCGGCGGCACTGCCGTCGGCGTGATGATCACTTCGGCGCCCAGCGCGCGCAACAACCGCGCTTTCTCCTGCGACATCTTGTCCGGCATGGTGAAGATGCAGCGATAGCCTTTCACGGCCGCCGCAATCGCGAGCCCCACGCCCGTATTCCCCGACGTCGCTTCAACGATCAGGCCGCCCGGCTGGAGCTTTCCCGCGCGCTCGGCCGCCTCGATCATGGCGAGCCCGATCCGGTCCTTCACCGACCCGCCCGGATTGAAGAACTCGGCCTTCGCGTACACCGGCGTCCGAATCCCGCGCGCGACCTTGTTGAGACGGATCAGCGGTGTCCATCCAACCGTCTCGAGGACGTTGTCGTACAGCTTAGTGTGCTGAGCCACTCGTGTCCGGTCGCGCCTTGGTCGTATCCGGCTGCGTGTCGGGGCGCGCCTTTGTAGTGTCCGCTCGTGTCGTATCCTTGCGCACGGGCGGTGGCGGGGGAGGGGGCGGCTGCGGCGGCGGCTGAGGCCTCGGCTGCGGCGGAGCCGGAGGCGGTGTCTGAGCGGGTGCAAGGACCGGGGCCGGCGCTGGGGCGGGGGCGGGGGCGGGGGCGGGGGCGGGGGGCGGGGCGGCAGCTGGCGGCGGCGCGGGCGGAGTCGTCACCGTCCCCGTGCGCGTCGTTCCCACCTGGCGAAACTCGACCGGCTGCAGAAACGCCGTGGCCACCGGAATGCCACGCCGCTTTGCCGGCGCGAAGCGAAGCGCCTTCGATCCCGCGAGCGCCGCCGAGTCGAGTGCGGGATAGCCGCTCGCCTCCGCGACCCGGGTCGATTCGGGGATGAGTTTCCCGGCGGAGTCGACAAACAGCCGCAGCGTCACATCGCCTTCGACCCTCTGCTCGAACAGCCGCGGCGGATACGCGATCGGCACCTCGGGGTTGAGCGCGACCGGCGCTTCCGACTCCGGAGGCGGTGCCTGGCTGGTCGTGTCCGACTGCGGCGACGAGCCCCGGCAGGCACATGTGGCCACGAGCACCGCAGCGATCAGTTGTCTCACGCCATCCCATCCATTCGACGTTTCTTCCAGGCCGCGAGGCGGTTCAGTGCATCGAGCGGCGAGAGCGTGTTCACATCCAGACCGTCCAGCTCCAGCAATAACGGATCCGGCGGAGGCGCGAACAATCCCAGCTGCGCCGCATCCAGGGGAGCGGGCGGGGGCTGCTTCGCGACATGATGGCCGGCCTCGAGCAGCTTCAACACCTGCCACGCCCGGGTGACGACGGGATCCGGCAAGCCCGCGAGCCGACCGACGTGAATCCCGTACGACCGGTCGGCGCCGCCCGGCTCGAGCCGGTGCAGAAACACGATTTCATCGCCGACTTCGCGCACAGCCACGTTGAAGTTGCGCACGTGCTCCAGCTCTTCGGTGAGCTGGGTCAGCTCGTGGTAGTGCGTGGCAAAGATCGTCTTGCAGCCGATCGTGTTGTGCAGGCTCTCGGTGACCGCCCAGGCGATCGCGACGCCGTCGTAGGTCGAGGTGCCGCGTCCGATCTCATCGAGCAGCACCAGGCTGCGCGCGGTCGCCGCGTGCAGGATCGCGCTGGTCTCGCTCATCTCGACCATGAACGTCGACTGCCCCCGCACGAGATTGTCCGAGGCGCCCACGCGCGTGAACAGGCGGTCGACCACGCCGATTTTCGCGCGCCGGCAGGGCACGAACGAGCCGATCTGCGCCAGCACCACGCACAGCCCAACCTGGCGGAGCAGCGTGGATTTGCCCGCCATGTTGGGCCCGGTGAGCAGGATGACCCTCCCTGCCTCGTCGAGCAGCACATCGTTCGGGATGAACGTTTCCCGGGCCATCATGCGCTCGACCACGGCGTGCCTGCTGCCCTCGAGCTCGAGCGTGAAGTCCGCCGTGATCTCAGGACGCACGTAGCGCTCGCGCTCGGCGACGTCGGCGAGCGCGGCCCAGACGTCGAGCTGTGCCAGCACCGCCGCGCTCGCCTGCACGCGGGTGATCTCCGCCCCGACGCGCCGCCGCAACTGATCGACGACTTCGGCCTCGCGGGTCGCGATCCGCTCCTCGGCTCCAAGGACTTTGGCTTCGTATTGCTTGAGCTCGGGCGTGACGTACCGCTCGGCACCGGTCAGCGTCTGCCGGCGCTCGTAGTCGGCTGGAATGCGCTCGCGGTGGGTGTGCGTGACTTCGATGTAGTAGCCGAACACCTTGTTGAACCCGACCTTGAGCGATCCAATCCCGGTGCGCTCGCGCTCGCGCGCCTGGAGCGCGGCGATGTACTGCTTGCCGCCGTCGCGGGTGGCCTTGAGGTCGTCGAGCTCGCGATCGTAGCCCGCCTGGATGGCGTCGCCCTCATCGAGCTGCGCGGGTGGCCGCTCGACCAGCGCGCGCCCCAGCTCGGCGCCAATATCGGCGAGCAGGTCGAGCGTGAGCGACAGCGTGTGCGCGCCGGCGACATCGGGGAGCCGCTGGATCGAATCGCGCAGCGCGCCCAGCTCACGCGGTGTGGCGCGTCCCAGCGCCGCACGGCCCGCGAGCCGCTCCAGGTCACGCACGCCGTCGAGCGCCTCACGGAGCCGCTCGCGCCCGCGGCCGTCCGCGAGCAGCGTCTCGACGGCGTCGAGCCGCGCGGTGATCGCGGCCGGTTCGACGAGCGGCGCGAGCAGCCAGCGCCGGAGCAGGCGCCCACCCATGGGCGTGAGCGTCCGGTCGATCACGTCGAGCAGTGTGGCCCCTTCCGCTCCAGCGCGCAGCGGCTCGACCAGCTCGAGGTTGCGGCGCGTCATCTCGTCGAGCGGCAGCACGTCGCCGCGCCGCACGATCGTGGGGCGCGCCAGGTGGGGCAGTCCGCCCGGTTTCAGCTCGCGCGCGTAGCGCAGCAGTGCCCCTGCGGCGCCGAGCGCGGGCGCGTCGTCAGCCGCCACGCCGAGCCCGTCCAACGAGGCCAGCCCGTAGGTCCGCGTCAGGTCTTCGCGGGCCAGGTCGGCATCGAATTCCCACGCCTCGCGGCTCGTGATTGTCGTAGGAACGGCCGGCGCGGTCGGCACACTACTCTCGGCCGGCAGCAGGAGCTCGCGAGCTTCATACCGGGCAAGCGCGGGCTCGAGGTCGCCGGCCGGCACGACTTCCAGGATCAATTCGCCTGTCGTGATATCCAGCGCAGCGAGCCCCGTGGCCGCGCCGCGGGGATCGAGGGCAAGCACGTAGTTGTTGCGGTTCTTGACGAGCCAGTCGTCGGTGAGCACCGTGCCCGGCGTAACGGTTTCGACCACGGCGCGTCGCACGACCCCCTTGGCGAGCTTGGGGTCTTCGACTTGCTCGGCGATCGCGACGCGGTGTCCCTTCGCGATGAGGCGGCGCAGGTATTCGGTGGCCGCCTTGACGGGAACGCCGGCCAGGGGGACTTCGGCCGCGCCGCCATTGTTGCGCGAGGTGAGCGTCAGGCCCAGCTCCCGCGCCGCGAGCTTGGCGTCGTCCTCGAACATTTCGTAGAAGTCGCCCATCCGGAAAAACAGGATGGTCTGCGGATGGCGCGCCTTGATGTCGCGGTACTGCTGCATCAGTGGCGTTTCGGTCGCCCCACCCGCGGTCACGGCTCCTCCACGACGAACGGCTGGCCACCCACACGAGTCTTGAGCCGCTGCTGCGTGCGCGCCGCTTCTTCGCGGGTGGCGTAGCGGCCGACCCGCACCTTGAAGAACCCCGTCGAGTCGCGCACGACCCGCGCGTCGAATCCCATCACCTTGAGCCGCGTGAGCATGTCGTCCACCTGGGCGGCGCTCTTCACCGCCAGCACCTGCACCGAGTATGCGCGCGGACCCGTGCTCCGCGAACTTGTGTCGACCGAGGGCGTGGTGCCGGTAGTCGAGGTGCTGGTCACCGCGCTGCAGCGCGCCGCGTAGAAGCTCACCTGGTTCTTGAATTCGACATCGTCACCGGCGCCGTCCACCGATTGCTGGATCAGCTCGCAGCCGCGCGGCTCATTCTTGAGCTCGAAATAGGCCCGCGCCGCCCAGAAGTTGGCGCGCGCGCGCAGCGGCGAGTCGGGGTAATCGCGATTGAGCCGTTCCGCGGCCTGCACGGTCTGGCCCGGATCGTGTTGGGCAAAGTACAACTGGGTCAGCACGAGCAGCGCGTCGTCGGCCCAGGGGCTCGAGCCGTATTCGAGCACAATGCGGTTGAGATTCGACGACACAGTCAGCGCGTCTGGCGCGATCTTGGCCGCCGCGAACAGCGCCTGCGGGTACACCGAGTCACTGGGTGGCAACGTGGCGAGCAGGCGACGCACGATGGCACGACCCGAGTCGACCTGGCCGGATTGTGACAGGCGCAGAGCTTCGACCAGGCGGCCGTCGGTCTGGGCGGCCAAGTCGGCCGGACGGCCGGACGGCCCGACGGCCAACAACGCCAACGTGAGCATCACCGACCGTCCGGCCGTCCGGCCGTCTGGCCGCCTCATGCAGCCTCCCGATCCAGCTTTGCAAACCCAAGCACGAGCTGCGTCACGATTCCTCGATCATCACTGACGGTTGCCGTCTTCAGCGCATTGTCGGCGGCGAGCGCGGCGCGCAGCGCGTTGCTCAACTCCGCGGCTGACCACAAGTCACTCCACCGGCTCCAGTGTGCCGCTTCTTCTTTATAGCCGCGCAATCCATAGGGGCGCGCGGCGAGCAGCTGACGCAATACGAGATCCGGCAGTCGCGAGGCAGGCGCGCCGCGGTCGCGCTCGGCTCGGGCGACCGCTGTTCCCACCAGGTGCGTTCCCAGCAGCGAAAGAATCTTGACTCCCGACATCCCCGCCTGCTCGAGCACCGGCTCCACGAGCTGCGCCGCGCGCGCGACCCGGCGCTCCAGCGCGGCATGCACTAGATCGAAAATGGTTTCTCCGCGGCGTACGCCCACGAGGCTCGTAACGTCATCGGGGGTTACCGCCCGCCCGGCGCCGGCGGCCAGTGCCGCGAGCTTCTCGAGCTCCCGCGCCAGCGTGCTCAGGTCATTGCCGACGGCATTCAGCAGCAGCTCGGCGGCGTCCGGCGCGAGCGTCACGCCGAGTGTCGAGGCATGATGCTGCAACCAGCGTGGCACGCGATCGGCCGCGAGCGGCTCGAGCAGTACCGCAGTGGAGCCACGAGCAAGTTCGGCGTCGGGCTCCTCACTCGCTGCGACCACGAGCACAAGCACGGTGGTCGGATTCGGGTCCGTGAGGTAGCGGACCACCTCGTCACGCAGCTTCGTTTTGCGCTTGCCCAGGTGCTCGACGCCCCGCACCACGACGGCCCGCCGTTCAGCGAGCATCGGCGGCGTGTTCACCAGCGCGTGGAACGACTCGGGAGTGAGATCGGCCGCGTAACGGACGTCCAGGTTGAAATCACGGTTCGTGCCTACGGCGGCGTCGAGGAGGGCGCGAATCGCTTCGTCCTTCAAGACTTCCTCATCGCCGTGCAGGAGATATACCGGGTCAGGAGCGGGGGGGGGCGCCTTCTTCAGATTTAGGCTCCGCAGGAGGGCGTCGAGGGTGAGCGCCGGCATACAGGCGAAGTTACCGCGCCCCTGTGCCCCGAGAAAGCCCGAAAAGCCGCTACCGCCCTGAAGATGCGGGCTGGAAAATGATCGTGGGGGGCTGAACGAGCGCCGTGCCGTACGGATACGGGTTGCCGCTCACGACGCTGGCGCGCGGATCCTGAAACGACACGAACGGGAGCGCAGCGCTCGCGACCGGCTTTGGGAATGCTGCCGGCGGCAAGAGCGGCGCTTTTTGGATCTGGGGACGGTGCGAGACTTCAAAGAAGAACAGCGCCAACGCTGCCAGCACGAGCAACGCAGCCGAGAATCGGGAGCGCGGAGGACGGGGCACGCGACGCCGTTCGATGGCGAGTCGCGCGTCGAGACGCTGGCGGAAGTCGGCGGAAAGGGTGATCGGCGATACGGAATGGAGAACCTGGACAGCCTGGCGCACGGTCGCGTCGTAGCGGCGACACGATGGACAATGGGCCAGATGTCGCATAAAGCGCCGGAGGTCCCGGGACGACGTGATCAGACCGTCCCGGACTTCGCTGTGCCGCTCCAGAAACTCATTACAAAGCATGGTGGAAATGTACCACCCCGGCCGCGGGGTGTTCCGCAGCCGGGGTAGGTTGAGGCGGGAAAACCCTAAACGAGGATGGGGCCGATGAGCTGGGCGAAACTGTTGCGTGCCCGGTTCAGGCGGCTCTTGACCGTCCCCAAGTTGCAACCGGTGATCTCGGCAATCTCCTGGTAGCTCTTGCCCTCGAGCTCCCGGAGCACGAAGACCTCCCGGTGGTGTTCAGGTAGCCGCTGGACGCACTGGTCTACCGCGTCCTTCAAGAAACGTTTGCGGTACAGGTCGTCAGGACGTGCGGTGGTGTCCTCGAACTGCAGCGGCCGATGATCTGCCTCCCAGTTCTTCTTGATCGTCTGGAACAGGACCAGCGGATTGCGGCTGCGGTTGCGCAGCTCGTTCTTCGCCAGGTTCGACGCGATCGTGTAGATCCACGTCGAGAACTTCTTGGTCTGATCGAAGCGATGCAGATGGCGGAAAACCCGGATAAAGACCTCCTGCACGAGGTCTTCGGCCCGCTCACGATCGCCGATGGTGCGGTTCACGAAATTCAGCAGCCGCGTCTGGTAGCGGTCGACGAGCGCGCCGAACGCCTGCGCCTCGCCGGCCAGATGCCGCATCACCACCTGACCGTCGTCCAGATCATGCAGCGCCTCGCGCTGGAGCGCGCGCTGCGTATCGACAGCGGGGGTGGGGCCTTTTAGGGTCGTCCGCATGGGCATCCTTCGGTTTCGAAGCGCAACATGGAACCTCTTGCCCTGATTCAGCTTATGGGAACTAAGCACGAACTGTGCCTCCCAGGCTGGAGGAGTAACCCATTACAGGAGAACAATTTAGGAGTGGCAACGGGCTGCGAAATGGGAATATTGTCCCAGCCTGGGGACGACGCAATTCCACATTTGATCTAGATCCGAGGAGCGACGGCCTAATGCTCCAGGATGAAACCCGCTACGAATAAGATGGCCAAGCATGTCTTGGCGTCGCAGATCCCCCCGCTTCGGATAAGAGCAAGGACCTCCGACAGGGGCTTGGGCGTCACCTCGATGAACTCGTCTGCCTCGCGGGCGTGCTGGCCCGTGGTCAGATCGGTGGCCCAAAACAGGTGAATCCGCTCGTCCGTGAAGCCCGGAGTCGTCCATATAGTAGTAAGACGCTCGACGCGCCCCGCTTTCACACCGACCTCTTCGAGCAGCTCCCGTCCCGCACACACCTGTGGATCCTCGCCAGGGTTCAAGCGCCCGGCGGGAATCTCGAACAGGGCGTCGAGGGTCGCGTAGCGATACTGCTTGATGAGAAGAATGGTCGGATCCGGGCCGCGGGGATCGGACGCAAACGGCACCACCGCGGCGGCGCCGGGATGGCGGATCATCTCGAGCTCTCCGATCGAGCCGTCGGGGAATTGGACCGTATCGACGTCGAGATTGATGACCTTCCCGGTATGAATCCGCCGGCTCTTCAGTGTTGGAATAGCCATGTGAATGGGACCTTGAATCCTTCGGCAAATAGGTAGCCCGTGTTCCGGCGCAGGTTCGCGTGGATCGGGGACCCGGTCGCGGGCGACGTATACGGTACGAGCCCCTGGCGTCTCGCAATGATTTGCAGGCGCAGCATATGGAAGCCGTCACTCACGAGCAGCACGCGCCGGCTCTCCCGCCCTGCGAACCATTGCTTTAACTGCGCGATGGACGCGTAGGTATCGTCGCCGCCTGCGAGGGGAATAACCGCGTCTCCGGGGAGGCCCAACCGCACGAGGTAGTCGCGGCCGACATGAGCTTCGCTGAGCGTGTCGCGACGACCCACACCACCGGTCACGAGCACGACTGGCGCGAGACCACGTTGGTAGAGGGCGGCGGCATGCTGAAGTCGGGCGCGGAAGACAGGCGAGGGGCGGCCATTGTACTGCGCTGCGCCGAGCACGGCGATCGCGTCGGCCGCGGTGGCTTCATCGCGCGTGGCGTGGACCGCGACCGTCACGACCACTGCGGCCCACGTCAGGCTGACCAGTAGAAGCGCGAGCAGCAAAGCGCGAAGGGCACGCCGTCCAGTCCAGAATGGCATGCCAGAAGATAAAAGGGACTAGGGCTGGGGATTGGGGGCTAGGAAAACCCTCCTAGGCCCCGAGTCCCAACCCTAACCCCAGTTACGGTTTCGTGAGCAACTCCTCGAACAGGCTCAAGGCGCGCGGGTCCTCCGATTGACCCAGCCAGAAGATGGCTTTGCGCCGCAGCTCGGGATCGGGGTTCTGCTTCGCGATCTTGATCAACGCGGGGACCCCTTCGTCGTGGGGCCGCTGAGAGAGCGCGAATACCGCGGTCTCGCGGACCTCGCGGTCGGCGCTCTTGTCATCGACGAGGTCGGTCAGGCCGCGCGTCGCGGC
>JBLNGI010000085.1:0-18166 GCA_050264615.1 Gemmatimonadota bacterium | reverse complement strand
TGCAGCGCGAGCCGTGGCTCGGTGGTGTACGCCCGGCGCACGATCGCGTCGAGCGCCCAGTCGAGCGAGTCCGGCCCCGCCGTGGTGAGGAAGCCGACGCGCCCCAGGTTCAGCCCGAGGATCGGCGTGTTGGCGCCGTTCAGCAGCCGCGCGCCGCGGAGCAGCGTGCCGTCGCCGCCGAGCGTGACCAGGCAGTCGAGCGCACCCGGCGCGTCAGCCAGTAGGGGCGGACCGCCGTTGCGGGCGGGCCAGAGCGCCTGAATGCGTTCTTCGGTATAGAGCTTGATCGCGACGCTCGCGGCCTTCTGCTGGAGCGTCGCGAGAAAAGCGCCGAGATCCGGATAGTTGGGGTTCCCGACGACCCCGACGTTCATCGGGGGGTGAGCGACTCTTCCGCGGCGAGCGCGCGAATCCGCTTGGCGATCCCGTCCCCCGTGAGCCCCACTTCCGCGAGCTGGTGGGCGCGGGGCGCGTGCTCATAGGTGCGGTCGGGCACGCCGAGCGCGACGACCCGCACGTCGGGCGTGGCGGTCTGGACGAGCGCCGCGAGCGCCGCCCCAAAGCCGTTGATCACGGTCCCGTCCTCGACGGTGACGAGCAGCCGGTGATCGCGCGCCAGCGCCTCGAGCATCTCGCGGTCCATCGGCTTCAGGAAGCGCGCGTTCACGACCGTCACATCGAGCCCGTCGGCGGCGAGCAGCTCCGCCGCGGCGAGCGCCGGTTGCACCATCACGCCGACGGCGAGGATGGCGCAGTCTTTCCCCTTGCGCAGCAACTCCCAGGTGCCGTAGGGAATCGGCGGCACTTCGGCCGCGGGGGGCGGCTCGCCGGGCGCCTTGTCGCGCGGGTAGCGGACCGAAAACGGCCCGTCCTTGTGCGCCAGGGCCGTGCGGAGCAGCCCGATCAGCTCGGCACCGTCTTTGGGCGCGGTCACGGTCATGTGCGGCACGGCGAGCATGTACGCGATGTCGTACAGCCCCATGTGCGTCTGGCCGTCCTCACCGACCATGCCGGCGCGATCCATCGCGAAAATCACGGGCAGCTTCTGAATCGCGACGTCGTGGATGATCGAATCATACGCGCGCTGCAGGAACGTCGAGTAGATCGCCACCACGGGCCGCACGCCCTGCGTCGCGAGACCGGCCGCAAACGTGGTCGCGTGACCCTCGGCAATGCCCACGTCGAAGAAGCGCTCCGGCCACCTTTTCTGGAAAATGTTGGTGCCGGTCCCCGACGGCATCGCCGCCGTGATCGTGACGAGGTTCGCGTCCTCGGCCGCGAGCTGGGTCAGCGCATCGCCGAAGACCTTGGTCCACTGCGGCGGACCGGGATTGACGGGCTTGAGCCTGCCGGTGACGGGATCGTACGGCGCGCGCGCGTGGTACTTCTCGAGATCAGGCTCGGGCAGCGGGAACCCTTTCCCCTTCTCCGTGATGACGTGCACGACCCGCGGGCCGTCGAGCGTCTTCACGAGCTCGAACGTGTGCAGCATCTGCGCGATGTTGTGGCCGTCGATCGGTCCGAAATACCGGAAGCCCAGCTCCTCGAACAGCATGCCCGGCGACCACAGATTCTTGATGCTCTCTTCGACGTTCTTGGCGAAATCGACGAGCTTCTTGCCGCCCACGATATGGGAGGCGCGCTCGATCATGTGCTTGACCTTCTCGCGGATCCGCACGGTGATCGGCGCGGCGACGATCGAGCCGAGGTATTTCTTGAGCGCGCCCACGTTGGGCGCGATCGACATGCCGTTGTCGTTCAGGACGACGATGATGTTCCGGCCCGAGTCGCCCGCGTTGTTCAGGGCCTCGTACGGCAGGCCGCAGGTCATCGCGCCGTCGCCCACCACCGCCACGACCGCGAACTGCTCGCCTTTCAAGTCGCGCGCGGCCGCCATGCCGAAGGCCGCCGACAGCGCCGTGCCCGCGTGGCCGGCACCGAACTGGTCGTGCGGGCTCTCGGAGCGGCGCAGGAAGCCCGAGAGGCCTCCCTTTTGGCGCAGGGTGTGCAGCTGATCATTGCGGCCGGTGAGAATCTTCCACGGATATCCCTGATGGCCCACATCCCAAACGATCTTGTCGATCGGCGAATCGAACGCCGCGCACAGCGCCACCGTCAGCTCGACGACGCCGAGCCCGGCCCCGATGTGGCCACCGGTCTGCGAGACGACATCGATCAACCGCTGGCGGACCTCGTCGGCCAGCTGTTGCAGCTGCTCCGGCTTCAGCGCCCGGACGTCTTTGGGATCGCGGATCGACTCGAGAATCAATTCGGCCTCGTCACGATGTAGTGGGCCAGCTCGATCAATATGGGGGAAACTAACCCGGCATCCCGCAGGTGGTCTACGGCCTTGGCGGCCAGCCGCTCGGCCTCGGCCCGCGCGGCGCCGACCCCAAGCAACGTCACGAATGTCGCCTTGGCATGGGCCGCGTCTTTCCCGGCCGTTTTGCCGAGCTGATCGGAGGTCGCCGTGGCATCGAGGACGTCGTCGGCGATCTGAAACGCCAGGCCGATCGCTTCGCCGTACGCGCGCAAGCCCTCGATGTGGCTGTCCACGCTGTCCGCCGCGAGCCCGCCGATCACACACGACGCGGCGATCAGCGCCCCGGTTTTGCGGCGGTGCACCTCGGTGAGCGCTTCGACCGGCAGCGCTTTCGCTTCCGCTTCGAGATCGAGCGCCTGGCCACCGATCATGCCGCCGGCGCCTGCCGCGCGAAACAACTCGAGCCGGATCTCGCGATCGCGCCCGTCGGGCAGGCGCAGCGTCGCCAGCCCGTGTTCGAGCACGCGCGCGGCCAGCGCGACCATCTCGTACCCCGCGCGCGTCGCGCGCGGGACGTCGAACGCCCGGTGCGCCGTCGGCCGGCCGCGCCGCAGGTCATCGTCGTCCATGCAGGGGAGATCGTCGTGCACCAGCGAGTAGGCGTGCACGACTTCGACGGCCGCCGCGAGCTCGGCGACGCCGGTCGCGGAGGAGCCTCGCAGCGCTTCGTGCGCCGCAAACACGAGGGTGGGACGGAGGCGCTTGCCTTCGCCCAGCAGGCTGTAGCGGACGACTTCGTCTTCACTGGTCGCCGTCGCCAGCACCGCATCGACACGAGCCCGGGCGTCGGCGAGATACCTAGCTAGGGCTTTCAATCTCGAGGACTTTTTTGACCTTCAGCTCGGCCTGGACCAGCTGCTCGCGCGCCACGCGCAGCCGCTCGACACCCTCCTCGAACAGCTTCAGCGCTTCATCCAGATCGAGGTCTTCGGCTTCGAGCTTGCGCACGATGGCCTCGAGCCGCTC
The DNA here is from genome assembly GCA_050264615.1 of Gemmatimonadota bacterium. GTDB lineage: Bacteria > Gemmatimonadota > Gemmatimonadetes > Gemmatimonadales > GWC2-71-9 > 20CM-2-65-7. The sequence continues at coordinate 14,877 of JBLNGI010000085.1, read as the reverse complement.
GAGCTGCTTACTGAACTCGGCCATTCACCTCTCCATCGCTGACCCGCAGCCGGAAGTCCTTCCCGGCGGGAAGCTGTGCGACGCGCTTGAGAATCTTGCCGTGCTCGTCGCGCGCGACGGCGTAGCCGCGGCCCAGCACGCGCAGCGGACTCAGCGCATCGAGGTGCGCTCCGTAGGCCGTCAGCAACACCCGGTTGTTGTCGAGCCGGTGTTGCATGGACGTGACCAGGCGATCGCCCATCCTCGCCAGCCGGTCGACCACGCGTCGCGACGACAGGCGGAGCCCGCGCGCCAACCGCTGCGCGAGCACGCCGCACTGGAGCAGCACCTCGGCGCGATCGGGGGTCGCCGCTTCGGCTGCCGCCGACGGCGTCGGGGCGCGCAGATCGGCGACGAGATCGCACAGCGTCACGTCAGTTTCGTGCCCGATCGCCGAGATCACCGGCATCGGCATCGCGGCCACGGCGCGCGCGACGCGCTCGCTATTGAATGCCCAGAGATCTTCGACCGAGCCCCCACCCCGACCGACGATCAGCACGTCGACCGGCAGCCTGCTGATGCGATGCAGCGCCGAGCACACGGAGGCTTCGGCCTTGGCACCCTGCACCTGTGCGGGAACGACGATCAGCTCGGCGAGCGGCCAGCGCCTGGCGACCACCGCCTGGATATCGCGCAGCACGGCGCCATCGGGACTGGTGACGACGGCAATGCGGCGCGGGAACGGGGGCAGCCGGCGTTTGCGCGCGGGATCGAGCAGACCGTCCCTGAGCAGCGCCGCCTTCGCCTTCTCGAACGCGAGCTTCCACAGCCCGCCCTCGGCGGTGGACAGCAGCTCCATCACGGTGAGCTGGAAATCGCCCTTCTCTTCGTAGACGGAGGGGCGTGCGAACACGAAGACCTGCATCCCATCGACCGGCGTGGGCAGCCGGTAGTTCTGCTTCGCGAACATCACGCAGCGCAGCTGCGCCGTCTTGTCGCGCAGGGAGAAATACCAGTGGCCGCTGCGCCACGCCTTGAACCCGGTGATCTCGCCGCGCACCCAGAGCGGCGGCAGGCCGGCTTCGATGACGGCGCGGGCGCGCTTGGTCACTTCGCCGACACTCCACGCGCCTTCGGCGGAGGCGGCCGCGAACAGATCTAGGGGTTGGCCCACTGCCTGGCAGCCTGCACGGTGTTGAACAGCAGCATGGTGATGGTCATCGGGCCCACGCCACCCGGGACCGGCGTGATCGCCGACGCCACCTGCTTCGCTTCGTTGAATTTCACATCGCCCACCAGGCGGTAGCCCTGTTTGCGCGAAGGATCGTCGACGCGATTGACGCCGACATCGATCACGACGGCGCCCGGTTTGACCATGTCGCCGCTCACGAACTCGGGTTTGCCGATCGCCACGATCAGAATATCGGCCTGGCGCGTGTGCTGCTCGATGTGCCGCGTGCGCGAGTGGCACACGGTGACTGTCGCGTTGCCGCCGGGCCCGTCCTGCAGCAGCAGCGACGCCATGGGACGGCCGACGATGTTGGAGCGCCCGACGATCACCGCGTGCGCCCCCTTGGTCTCGACGCCGGTCCGGATCAGGAGCTGCTGGACGCCGTAGGGCGTCGCGGGGCGAAAGCCGGTGGGATCGCCCACCGCGACTTTTCCCACGTTCTCGGGATGAAAGCCGTCGACGTCCTTGCGCGGATCGATGCGATGCAGCGCCCGGTTGGTATCGATCTGTTTGGGGAGCGGCAACTGTACCAGAATGCCGTGGATCTTCGGATTCGCATTCAGGCGCTCGAGCAACCCCATGAGGTCCGATTCGCTGGTGTCTTTGGGCAGGTTGATCGTCTCGTGGTACAAACCCGCATCGTCGCAGGCCTTTCCCTTCATTCTGACGTAGACCTGTGACGCCGGGTTGTCCCCCACCAGGACCACCGCCAGGCCGGGCGTCACGCCCTTCTTCTTCAGTGCGGCGATCTCTCCCGCCAGCTCCGCGCGCATTTCGGCGCCAATCGCGTTCCCATCGATGAGCTGGGCGCCGTTCGAGACCCGAGCCCCGAGTCCCGAGGCCCCGGAGTTAGCGGGCAACGCCCACCGCCCGTGTCTCCCGAATCACGACCACTTTGATCTGCCCCGGGTATTGGAGCTCGCGCTCGATTTTGCGGGCGATCTCGTCGGTGAGCCGCGCCGCTCCAGCATCGTCTATCGCGTCCGGCGTCACCACGACGCGCACCTCTCGTCCGGCCTGAATGGCGAACACCTTGTCCACCCCCTTGAACTCCGACGCGAGCGTCTCGAGCTGGGTGAGCCGCTTCACGTAGGTCTCGAACGCTTCCCGCCGCGCGCCGGGGCGCGAACCGGAGATCGCGTCGGCCGCCTGCACGATCACGCTGACCGGGGTTTCGTGGGGCACGTCATCGTGGTGCGCGGCAATGCAGTTGATCACGACCGCGTGCTCGCCGTACTTGGTCGCCATTTCGACGCCGAGCTGCACGTGGGTGCCGTCGTGCTCGTGGGTCAGCACCTTGCCGACGTCGTGCAGCAGAGCGCCGCGCTTGGCCAGGTGGACGTCGAGCTTCAGCTCGGCCGCCATCATGCCGGCGAGGTGCGCGACTTCCTTGGAGTGCTCGAGGATGTTCTGGCCGTAGGAGGTCCGGTACTTCATCCGGCCGACGAGCTTCACCAGCTCGGCGTGCATCCCGCGAATGCCGATGTCGTACACCGCCTGCTCGCCTGCTTCGACAATGCTGCGGTCCACATCGTCCCTGGCCTTCTTCACGATCTCTTCGATGCGTCCGGGGTGAATGCGCCCGTCGGCAATCAACCGTTCGAGGGCGAGGCGGCCGATTTCGCGCCGCACCGGCTCGAAGCAGGACACGACCACCGTGTCCGGCGTGTCGTCGATGATGACGTCGACGCCGGTCGCGGCCTCGAAGGCGCGGATGTTGCGGCCTTCACGGCCGATGATGCGGCCCTTCATCTCGTCCGACGGCAGCGTCACGGCCGAGACACTCGATTCGGCCGTCTGCTCGGCGGCGATCCGCTGAATGGCCAAAGCCACGATCTTCTTGGCTTCCCGGTCGGCGTTCTTCTTGGCCTGCTCGGTGATGCTGCGCACCAGCGCAGCGGCTTCGTCCCGGGCTTCGTTCTCGAGCCGGCCGATCAGCTCCTGCTTTGCCTCCTGGGCCGTCAGACCGGCCACCTGCTCCAGGCGCGCGCTGATCCCCTGCTCGCGAGTGTTCAGGGCCTTGGTCCGCTCCTGGAGCTCCCGCTCGAGCTTGTGGAGGTCCTGATCGCGGCGGTCCACGCCCGCCAGCTTCTGATCGAGGCTTTTGTGGAGGTTTTCGCGCACGGCCATGAGCTCTTCTTTGGCCGCGAGCACGAGGCGTTGGCTCTGGTCGGTCGCGCGTTTCTCGACGCGCCGGCCCCACACGTAGAAGACCAGTGCCGCGACGAGCACGCCGCTGAGCACGGCCGCGATGATACCCGACAGCTCTGCCATTGTGATCTATCTCCACCTCACCCCGGAGGGTGAGGGATGTTGTCTACGCGAGAGCCTTCCGCTTTGCCGGCGGCAACATCTTCGCAAGATCGTCGGCGACCGCCGCCAATCGCGCAGCGACTTCCCGCTCGGTTTGCTTCGCCTGGAACAGCTCGTTGGTGATGTCGAGCGCGGCCAAGATGGCCGCCTTGTGCGTTTCGACCAACGGTCCTTGACTCAACACCTTCTTCAACGCCTGATCGACGTAGGCGGCCACTTCGCGCGTGTACTCGGGCGCGAGGTCCGAGCGGACGGTGTATTCCTCACCGCCGATCATGACGCGGACCGCGTGCTTCTTCGCGTTCACTTGTGCGCTCCGTTGTCCTTCGCCTGCTCTTCCAGGAACGTGAGGCGTTGCATCAAATCCTGCACCCGCGTTCGCGCCCCTTCCACGCGCTGCCGTAACGCCTTGTTCTCCGACTCGAGCTCGGTGTTGCGAACCGGGGAGGGGGCGCCACGCGACTTCAGATCGGCTTCAGCCTTCTGCGCGCGCGTGCGCCAGCCCGCCAGCTCCTCCGCCACTTCGCGGAGGATCGCCTCCAGCTGATCGAGCGCATCGCGGACATCAGGCCTGTCGCCGGCGTACGTCAAGGGTTGCCTCCGCTGCCTGCAACATCCTTTCCAGGATTGTGTTTGTTTCTTTTTCCGTCAGAGTCCGGTCCGCCGCGCGGAACGTGCAGCGCCAAGTGACGCCACGCGTGCCAGCCGGCAATCCGGGACCACGGTACTCATCCAGCACGTCGAGCCGCTCCAGCAACGACCCGGCTTCCCGGCGCAACACGGCTTCGACTTGAGCGGCGCTCACGCCGCCAGGAACGACCAACGACAGATCGCGCACCACGGGGGGCTGCGTCGGCAACGGCTGATAGCGCGGCAGCTCCCGCGGCGGCACGGTGATGCGCACCTCGAGCCCATAGAGGGGCCCGGCCCATTTCGGCGCATCCGCCTCGAGCGCCTGCGCCGTGCCGGCTGGCTCCCCGCCTGACCGCTCCACCGCGACCCACCCGGAGCCACTCGCGGGAGCTTGCACGTCGCACGAGGGCGCAGCCACCCCTACAGCTAACTCAAAGTGGCGCTTTAGGTCCCATATGTCCATATCAGGTAGTTTCGCAGCCATGGTACCATCGGTCCAATGTGACGGGTGGCGGGCACCCGTGAGCACGATGGCGAGGTGCAATGCTTCGGACGGCCGGACGGCCTGACGGTCGGACGGCCGGTTGAACACGGTACCAACCTCAAATAGCCGGACGTCGCGGTTGCCCATGCTCCAGTTGTGCTCGACGCGCCGGATCAGGCCCGGCAGGAGCCGGCTGCGCAGGTGGCTTTCGTCAGCCGACAGCGGGTTCAGGACGGGAATGGCATCCGGGGTGTCGGCGGGACCGAGCGGCAGCGTTCGGGCCTCGAGCAGGCCAGTGCCGCTCCTGACCAGCGCGTCGCGAATGCGGCGCAGCGTCAGCTCGGAGGGCGCATCCGGGACGGTCCCGGGCCGATACGGCCGGAGCTCGTCGGGGAAACTGTCGTAGCCGCGCAGCCGGGCGACGTCCTCGATGAGATCCACTTCGCGCGTGACGTCCGGACGCCAGCCCGGAATCTGAACCGCCAGCCGGTCATCCTTGGGGGCGGCGACGAACCCCACGGCCGACAGGAGCTGCTCGATTTCCTTGCGCGGCACCGTGACGCCCAGGAGCTGGCTGACGCGCGCCTCGCGCAGGAAGATCGAGCGCGGCTTCTGCGGCTCGGGCCACAGATCGAGAGGCGGCTCACGCAGCTCGCCGCCGGCAATGGCTTTGATGAGGTCGATCGCGCGCGCCATCGCGTCCGGCAGGGCGAGGAGGTCGATGCCCCGCTCGAACCGGTAGCTCGACTCGCTTGAGATCCCCAACGCGCGAGCCGTGCGGCGAATTCTCGTCGGCTGAAAATACGCGGCTTCGAGCACGATGTCGGTCGTCGCTGGCGTGACCTCCGACTCGGCGCTTCCCATCACGCCCGCCACGATTTGCGGCCGTTCGGCATCGCAGATGGCGGTCATCTCGGGATTGAGTTTGCGCGCCACGCCGTCGAGCGTGACGATCGGCTCGTTGGGCCTGGCGCGCCTGACGACCACGGCCGGCCCGCGCAGCTGCGCGAGGTCGAAGGCATGCAGCGGCTGATTGATTTCGAACAGGATGTAGTTCGTCGCGTCGACGATGTTGTTGATCGGGCGCTGGCCGACGCTCTGCAGCCGGGTGGCGAGCCAGGCGGGGCTCGGCCCCACTTTGACCCCGCGGATCACGGCGGCCATGTAGCGGGGGGCGCCTTCCGGGTCTTCGAGGCGGACCTCGACTCCGTCGACGACGGCTTGACGGCCGGACGGCCGGACGGCCGGTTTGGGTGCTTTGGCCGTCTGGCCGTCAGGCCGTCCGACCGTCGGCAACTTGACGGTCGCACCGAATCCCACGGCCAACTCCCGAGCCACTCCTTTGTGACACAGCAAGTCCGGGCGGTTCGCCGAGACATCGATGACGATCTGTTCATCTGCAACCGGAACCACATTCAAAAACGGAGTTCCTGGAGCCGCGTCGGTTGCGAGCTCGAGAATCCCTTGATGATCCACACCCAGGCCGAGCTCTTTCGCCGAGCAGAGCATGCCGTTGGACTCGATCCCCCGGATCTTGCGGCGCTCGAGCTTCAGACCCCCCGGGAGCGTCGCGCCCACCGGAGCGAACGGGTAGGTCTTGCCCGCCTGGACATTGGGCGCGCCGCACACGACTTCGAGCACCCCAGTGCCGGTGTCGACCTGGCACAGCGAGAGCCGGTCGGCGTTGGGGTGTTGCTTCACCTCGAGGACGCGCGCGATCAGCACGTCGCGCAAGTCCTGATGGATCGGCACGACGCCGTCCACGGGCGCGACCTGGCGCGCGAGGCGGTCGGCGACGTCCTGGCCTTCCAACCCCTTCCCCAGCAGGGCTTCGAGCCACCGACGCGAGACTATCACGAGAACTGCTCCAGGAATCGGACATCGCTATCGAAGAACAACCGGATATCCGGGATCCCATACCGCAGCATCGCGATCCGCTCCGGGCCCATGCCCCACGCGAAGCCGGTGTACTTCTCGCTGTCGAGTTTGCAGTTCTCCAGGACCGCGGGATGGACCATCCCCGAGCCCAGGATTTCCATCCACCCGGTCTGTTTGCAGGCGGCGCAACCGGAGCCGCCGCAGATCTGGCACTGCACGTCCATTTCGGCCGACGGCTCGGTGAACGGGAAGAACGACGGCCGGAACCGCACGTTCGTCGTGGGCGTGAAGATGCGGCGCGCGAACGTCGCCAGCGTCGCCTTGAAATCGACGAACGTGATGCCTTCGTCGATCGCGAAGCCCTCGATTTGCTCGAACACGGGCGAGTGCGACGCGTCGAAGGGGTCGCGGCGATAGCAGCGGCCCGGGACGACGATCCGGATCGGCGGCGGATAGCTCTCGAGCGTGCGGATCTGGACCGGCGAGGTGTGGGTGCGCAGCAGCACGTCGCCGCCCAGGTAGAAGCTGTCCTGCGCGTCGAGCGCCGGATGGTCCTTGGGAAAGTTCAGCGCGTAGAAGTTGTACCGCTCGGTCTCGGCCTCGGGACCGACCACGCGCGTGAAGCCGAGCTCTTTGAAGATGTCGCAGATCTCATCGACGATCTGCGTGACGATGTGCAGCCCGCCGCGCCACTGGCGCCGGCCGGGCAGCGTGAGATCGACGCCGCTGAGCTCTAGGCCCTCGTGTTTGAGCGCGCGTTCGCGGTCTGCGATAGCCTGTTCCAACTCCCGCTTGAGGGAATTGGCGTGACCGCCGATGCGCTTGCGCTCATCGGGCGTAAGACCGGGGAGGGCTTTGAGGATTTCAGTGAGGGCGCCGGCCTTGCGCCCCAGGAGCTCGGTCTTGAGCTCTTGGAGCCGGCGTTCATCCGCCTGCGGAATCTCTTTCAGACGCTCCCGCAGCGATTCGAGGGCTGCCAGGAGGTCGCTCATGGGTTTAGAGAGCCTTCTTGGCGACCTCCGCCAGCTGTTCAAACGCCGCCGGATCCCGCACGGCGAGATCGGCGAGCACCTTGCGATTGACCTCGACGCCCGCCTTGCGCAGGCCATTCATGAACTTGTTGTAGGACAGCGCGTGCAGCCGGGCCGCCGCGTTGATGCGCGTGATCCAGAGCCGGCGGAATTCGACCTTCTTGCTGCGCCGATCGCGGTACGCGTACTTCGCGGCCCGCTCGGTGGCTTCCTTGGCCGCCTTCCAGAGTTTGCTGCGCCCGCCCCAATACCCCTTGGCGAGCTTCATCACCTTGTTCTTGCGCTTCAGGCGCGCGACGTTGCTCTTGACGCGAGGCATGAGTGCTCCTTAGGCCTGCAACAGGCGCTTGAGGCGACGCTCGGCGTGCGACACCAGCGTGGCTTTGCGCAGGTGGCGCTTGCGCTTGGGATGCTTCGACGTCAGGATGTGACGCTTGTACGCGCGGTAGCGGCGCATCTTCCCGGTGCCCGTCAGCCTGATCCGTTTTCTCAGGGCGCGCTTCGACTTCATCTTCGGCATTGCCAGCTCATTTCGGTGCGAGGACCATCGACATGTTGCGGCCCTCGAGTTTTGGTTCTTGCTCGATCTTTCCGATGTCCTTCAGTTCCAGCGCGACGCGGTCCAACACTTCGCGACCCAGTTCGATGTGGGCCATCTGCCGGCCGCGGTACATCATCGTCACCTTCACCTTGTTGCCGTCCGCCAGGAACTCCCGCGCGTGCCGGGTCTTGAAGTCGAAATCGTGGTCGTCGATCCCGGGCCGGTATTTCACTTCTTTCAGGTGAATCACGTGCTGCTTTTTCTTGGCGGCGCGCGCCGCTTTGGCCTGCTCGAACTTGAACTTCCCGTAGTCCATGATCTTGACGACCGGAGGCCGGGCGAGCGGCGCGACCTCCACGAGATCGAGGCCCCGTTCATGTGCGGCGGCGAGGGCTTCATCGATGCTCAACACCCCCAACTGGTCGCCGTTGTCTGCGATCACGCGCACCGGACTGATGCGGATCTGCCGGTTGACACGGGTGCGCGGTGCTTTGCTGTTGTTGTCGAGCGGTGGCAGCTGGTTCTCCTCCGTGACGGCGTAAAAAAGCGGACCCGGGTTGCCCCAAGATCCGCGCCTCTCCCCCCTTCCCCCTCTCCACAACGTGGAGAGGGCGAGGGGGTGAGGTCGAACCCTGGAGCGCTCTCTTAGAGAGGCATGCGGGTGGGGCCCGAAAGCCCACTTACCATGTTGTCGGACACCAAACTAGCCGACCAGTTGCGGCTCGACAAGGCCAAACCCCCTGCCGTCCTGGCCGAGCCGGCCGGAGACGACGTTGGGGTCGTGCTCGAACACGATCCGCCAGCCCTCGGCCTCGGCCCGCTGGTAGAGCCGGCGTCGCGTTTCGAGCGTGACGAGGGGCTCCAGGTCGTAGCCCATGATCCAGGGGAGCGGGAGATGGGCCGAGGTCGGCACGAGGTCGGCGATGAAGCAGGCCTTCTCGCCCCCGCTCTCGACCAGCAGCGACTGGTGATACGGCACGTGGCCCGGCGTGGGGATGGCGCGGATCCCGGGGAGGACCTCGGTCTCGCCGTCGATGAGCTGGAAGGGGACGCGCTCGAAATTATGCGCCAGGTAGCTGCCCGCCGTGCGCTCGTTGGTGTGCCGGGCGAACTCCAGCTCGCGCCGCTGCACGACGTAGCGCGCGCCCGGGAACGCGAGCCCCTCGGGCGTCGTGTTGCCGCCCGCGTGATCGAAGTGCAGGTGGGTATTGATGACCCACGTGATGTCTTCGGGACGGTGACCGAGCTCGGCGAGCGCGTCCTCCAGCCGGGTGCGCCCGTTCTTCCCGGCGTTGTCCACGCCGTAGATGTCGCGGAACTTCTCGTTTTCCTTGTTGCCGATCCCGGTGTCGATCAGGACGAGACCGGCGTCGTGCTCGACCAGCAGGCAGCGCAGCGCGAGCGGAATCCGGTTGCGCGCGTCGGCCGGAATACGGCGTTCCCATAACGCCTTCGGCACAACGCCGAACATCGCGCCCCCGTCGAGGTGCTGCATCCCGCCCTCGAGCGCGTGGCATGTGAGGCGTCCTACACGAAATGTCGTGTGGGTCACGGGCCGTGCGGCGTGCTCCGTGGGGCGTGGGGCGCAGGCGCCTTCAGTTCTGCGCCGCGCGCATCACGCCGCACCTCTTCCAGGTCCGCCAGGCACGCCGCTCCATTCCCCTGCGCCAATCGCAAGAGCTTGCCCAGGCACTTCGCCGCCGCGACGGCGTCGGGGGTCGCGCGATGCCGGCCGACGATTTCGATCCCGAAGTGATAGCTCACCGTGTCGAGATTTCGGCGCGGCAGATCCGGGAGCAGCTTGCGGGCGAGTCCCACCGTGCACACCCGCGGGCCCTGCAGCAACAGGCCGCGCGCGCGTTCGATCTCGGTCGACACAAACGCCCAGTCAAAACGCGCGTTGTGCGCGACGAACACGCAGCCCTCGAGTGCCGCGAGCACGTCGTCGACGATGTCCTCGAACGACGGCGCGCGCCGGACCATGTGCGCATCGATACCGGTGAGGCCGGCGACGAACTGCGGGATCGGGATCCCGGGATTGACGAGCGAATGAAACCGCACGGTGCCGTCGAGGGCGACCACCGCGATCTCCATGATCCGATCGCCGCGGAAAGCGCGCACGCCGGTGGCCTCCACGTCCACCACGGCCCAACGGCAGCTCTCGAGCGTCGGACTGGATTCGGCCGGGACCGTCGCCAGGGTCCAGCGACCATCGTCCGTCCTGGCGAACCGCTTGTCCGGAGCGAGCAGGGTCGCAGCGATGCGATCGGCCGTGTGGCGATTGGCCTGCACGATGCCCAGCACGTCGCGCACGATCGCCAGGCTGGCGGCAGGGCCGTTCTGCAGAAACGACAGCGCGCGCGACGTCAGCGAGGACGACGGGACGGCGGCGAGCCCGCTCAGAGATCGTCCCGGCGCAGGGGGAGCGTCATGCAGCGCGGGCCGCCGCCGCCGCGCACCAGCTCGCTCCCGTCGATCGAGATCACGGCGCGCTCACCGTCCTCGAGCGTCGCGTCGCCGGTGAGGAGATTCACCGCGGGAATCAGCCGGAACCCGGCGGCGGTCAGCTCGCCCAGCGTCGCGTCGTTGCGATCGTAGGTCAACACCACGCCGGGGCGGACCGCAAACGCATTGCACGCCGACGCCCATTGCTCGCGCTCCTGGGTGGTGCGCTGGTTGCCGCCGCAGAAGATCGGCTCGAGCGGGTGGTCGACCGCCTGCATCGCGGCGAAGAAGTTCGGCACCTCTTTGACGCCCTTGGAACGCTTGCGGCGATGCAACACCGCCAGACGCTCCGGTCCCACGAAGTGCGGCGGGTAGACGAGGCACAAGTCGCGGTCGACCTGCGTGAAGATCATGTCGAGGTGGATCGCCGTGCGTTCGGCCGGCAGGACGACGATGATCACGTCGGTGACGCTGCAGTGCTGGAACACCAGGTCGCACAACAGATCGAGCGCGGCCGGGCTCGAGCGATCGCTGAAACCCAGGAGCAGCAGGTCGGGGCGGATCGGATGCACGTCCCCGCCCTCGAGCGTGTAGTTGAGGCGCTTTTCTTCCGAGCCGTCGTACAGGATTCCGGCGTTCGCGAAATGCGGATCGTAGCTGAACAGCACCTTGATCAGCAGCTCTTCGGTCCAGCGCACGCCATGCCGCATCGCGCCGATGATGGCGTGATCGCCGATAATGATGCCGCTGTCGCGGGTGAAGAACAGATTGGGGAGCGGCGGCAGCGCGTAGGCGACTTCGTTGAGCGCGCGGGCGATCGGGCCGCCGTCTTCCAGCGCGCCTTCGATCATCAATGAGACGAACGCTTCAGAGGAAAGCGCGGCGAGCTGCTTGGCCAACACGTCCGACGGCACGACTTCGAGCGCGCGCGTCGTGATGAACTCGCGCACCTCGGGCCGCCCGGCGATCTCGGCCAGCGCATCGCGCACCTCGTGCACCTCGGCGAAGCGCTCCAGCACCGCGACCAGGCGACGGTGTTCGCGTTGCGCGATTTCGAGGTCGATGATGTCGTCATAGAGGTAGTCTTCGCGCGTCCCGGGCGTGACCGCGACGAGCTCTTTGCCCGGCGTGTGGACCAGGACCGACCGCAGCGCGCCGATTTCGGAGGTGACGTGAACCCGAGGCATGGACTGGAAAGGTAATGGCGCTCGGCTGACCCCGGGCGGCCCGCCCGGGGTCAGCCGAACCTCAACGGTTTGCCAAAGAGTAGCTGAGAGTTTCCAGTTCCAGCGCCATGTTGACGGTCTTGACTTCCACATCGGAGGGGACATTGAGCGGCACGGGGGCAAAGTTCAGGATTGCTTTGACCCCGCTGCGGACCAGCCGATCCACGACGTGCTGCGCGGATTCGGCCGGGGTCGCCACGATGGCGATGTCGCTCGGGTCCTTCTTCAAGTCGGTCTCGAGATGCTTCACGTCGCGCACCACGAGTCCGTTCCAGCGCGATCCGATCTTGCGCGCATCCTGATCGTAGATCGCGGTGATATGGAAGCCGCGTTGTTTGAACCCCTGGTATTGCACGAGGGCGCCACCCATGCGGCCGGCGCCGACCAGCACCACGCGATAGCCCCGTTCGAGGCCCAGGATGTCGCGGATGCGGCGGGCCAGCTCGGGGACCGAATAGCCGAGCCCGCGCTTGCCGAACGAACCGAAGAAGGACAGGTCTTTGCGAACCTGGGCGGAGGTGGTGCCGCCGAGGCGGGCCAGCTCGCCCGAGGAGATCGTGGGGGTCTTGGCTTGCTCGAGGAACCGAAGGTAGAGAGACAGCCGGCGGACGGTGCTGTCGGAGATCTTCCGCATTGTGAACTATTTCACAATGAGGGACTCCTGCGCAAGGAGGAGATCGATCCGGCGGCTGATTTCGACGAAGCTCGCCCTGAACGCCGCGCGCTTGGTGACATCGTCACCCTCGACCTCGGCGGGATCGGGCAGGCTCCAGTGCGCGAGTGCGGGCCGACCGGGGAAGATCGGGCAGGACTCCTTCGCCCGGTCGCACACCGTGATCACATAGTCCCAGTGCTCGTCCTGCAGGCCGTCGAGGCCGCGCGGTGGCTGGCCCGACCAGGGGATGCCGAACTCGCGCAACGTGGCGAGCGCGTACGGATTCACCTGCCCCGCGGGGCGGGAGCCGGCGCTCGCCGCCGCAAGCCGCCCTTTGCCCTTGGCGTTCAGAATCGCCTCTGCCATCTGGCTGCGCGCCGAATTCCCGGTGCAGACAAACAGCAGGCGCTTGGTCACGCCGGTTTTTGCGCCCGGATGAACGCGCCCATGATGCGGCCGCTCACTTCGCGGGCCAGCGTGTCGGCGTCGAGACCCGCGCCCGACAGGACTGACCGCGCGTCCTCGAAGGCGTAGATCCGTGTCGGCTCAATGTCGATATTCACGAAGCCCGCGCCGGCGAGCAGCCGGCGGTATTCGTTCTCCTCCAGTGCGCCGGCGACGCACCCGACCCACAGCTCCATGCTGCGACGCACCGCGTCAGGAATCTCCCCGCGACACACGATGTCCGACACGGCGAACCGGCCACCGGGTTTGAGCACGCGGAAGGCTTCCGCGAGGACCTTGCCCTTGTCGGCCGACAGATTGATTACGCAGTTCGAGATGATGACGTCGACCGCCTGACTGGGCAGCGGAATGTTTTCGATCTCGCCTTTGAGGAATTCGACGTTGGTCGCGCCAGCCTTGGCCTGATTCTGGCGAGCGAGCGCGAGCATTTCGTCGGTCATGTCGAGCCCGTACGCCTTGCCGGTCGGGCCGACACGCTGGGCCGACAGGAGGACATCGATTCCGCCCCCCGAACCGAGGTCGAGCACGACGTCGCCCGGATGCAGGTCGGCGAGCGCGGTGGGATTGCCGCAGCCCAGCGATGCGAGCACCGCGCCTTCCGGAAGACCGGCGGTCTGCGAGGCTCCATACAGGTTTTCGGTGACGGGGTCGCAGCCACACGCCCCGCTCGGCCCGCAGCTTCCCTTTTGTCCGTCCAGCACCTTGAGGGCTGCCTCGGCGTATTTCTCTTTCACAGTTCCTTTGACGTCGCTCATCGTACCTTCCGGTCTTGAGTGAACTCAGTCGCAACAGGCCACGGCGCAGCTGCCGGCGTGCTTCCCCGGCTTCACGGACTTGGTGTACGCGGCAATCTGGTCGAGCGTATCACGCTGAAGCCCATAGAACATCCAACGGCCTTCGCGCCGGTCGGCGATGAGGCCGGATTCCTTCAGCACTTTGAGATGAAACGAGAGTTTGGACTGCGCGAGCTCGAGCACCTGCTCGAGCTCGCACACGCAGCGCTCTTTGTGCGACAGCATTTCGACGATTTGGACGCGGGTTGCGTCCGCGAGCGCGTGAAACCAGCGGGCCACGCGAACGGCATCGGGACGAGGCTGGGTGGCGGTTGTCATGGCCCTGAACGTATCAAGTTTTGTTGATACGTCAAGGCTCCCGGCAACATGTCCACGGGCACGTGCCCTCGTGCTTGCCAGGCCCGATCACCTGTGGGAATTGAGCCATGTATTCCAGCGTGTCGGCGCGCAGGCCGAAGTACTTCCGGCGCCCTTCGCGGTGCTCACGGACCAGTCCCGATTCCCGGAGCACCCTCAAATGGTAGGATACGCTGGACTGGGCCGCGCCCATGATCTGTTGGAGCTCACTGACGCACCGTTCCCGCTGAGAGAGGAGTTCCAGGATCGATAGCCGGGTCAGATCCGACATCGCGTGATACCACTGGCCGATGTGCGCGATGTGAACCGGCAACGGGTGGGGTCCAATCGGCCATCCGGGGCGGATTCTGGTGTTTCGTTTGGCAGCCTGAAGCCAGTAGCGGCGGCTCATACCCCCCCCACCCTATCACGACATATCAACAATCATGGATATGTCGGTGCGAGCGGGGGGGCGGGTCGCGGCAAAACCGTCCTGAATGCGTTTTTTAGCCCCGATGACGCAGCAGACGCACGAACGCCTCAGGCGCGAGCCGCTCGGGCCGCAGCGTCGGGTCGATTCCGAGCTCCTCAAGTTGATCCGCCGACAATCCCGGTACGGCGTTTTTCAGTTGCTTGCGCCGCTTGCTGAAGCACGCCGTGACGAACGAGCGAAATGTCGCGATCTCTTCCGGCCTGATGAGCGGTTGGGCGAGCGGAGTCAGACGAACCACAGCGCTCCGAACCTTGGGTGGCGGCTTGAACGATCCCGGCGCGACTGTGAACAGCTGCTCCACACGACACAGCGCCTGCACTCCAATCGATAGCGCGCCATACCTCTTCGTCCCGGGGCTCGCGGCGAGGCGGTC
>JBLNGI010000084.1:0-6538 GCA_050264615.1 Gemmatimonadota bacterium | reverse complement strand
TAGCTTCGCCGGGCCTCCTACCCAAGGTTCCAAAATGAGAATGTTGAATCTCGTGCTCCTCACACTCACGGGTGGGGCACAGGGTCTCGCTGCCGCGCAAACGCAGAGTCAGGGTTTACCTACCTCGCAGCCGTCGCTCATCACCATCATTCGAGAAGAGGTCAAAGTCGGCCGAGCTGCCCAGCACGCCAAGATCGAGGCGGGGTGGCCCGCGGCGTTCGGACGCAAGAACTCGCCGGACTACTATCTGGCCATGACGTCCATGACCGGCCAGCCGGAAGCCTGGTTCATCATTCCGGCCGCGAGTCATGCCGCCTACGACGAGATCAACCGGCGCTACGACAATGATGCAGCCATGACGGCGGAGCTGGACAGGCTCAGCCGCGCTGACGCCGAGGTTCTGAACAGCACCCGGACAATCCAGGCCATCGCCCGTCCCGACCTCAGCCTGGGCGCGTACCCCGAGCTGTCGAAGCAGCGGTTCTGGGAGATTTCGATCGTGCGTGTCCGGCCAGGACACGAGGAGGAGTTCGACGCAGCCGCAAAGGCGTACGGAACGGCAGCGCTGCGCTCGGCGCCCAATGCCCAGTATCGCGTCTATCAGGTCATCGCCGGCATGCTCACCCCCAGCTACATCATCTTCTCGTCGGTTCCCAATTACGGTTCGTTCGACGACATGCTGGCCGACGGGATGAAGACGATGCAGGGAGCGAACGCTACCGAGATGGCCGCGCTCGACAAGTTCGCGAAGGAAGCGACGTTGACCTGGGAAACGAACCGGTTCCGGCTCGATCCCAAGCAGAGCTACGTTTCGCGCGACGTGCGCGCGAGCGATCCGGCATTCTGGGGACCGATGCCCGCGGCCAAGCCGCTGGCCACTCCAGCTGGCCAGCCGTGAAGAGCACGCGGGTGTTTGCGGACCGGCGGACCGGGACGGACCGCCGCGCGACGCCACGCCGGGGGTTGGTCAAGGTGGTCAGCGAAGAACGCCGCCAGGTCGTGGATCGGAGGCGCGGGGCCGAGCGGCGCAGCACGCTCGAGCGGCGGGGCCGGGCAACCCGGTCCATCAACGCCGAGCGTCCGGTCGAACACGTGCGCAACGCCCTGCAATTGCTTCGGGAAGTCGCGTTGGTGGGAGAACTGTCGGCTCGACCGAGCGAGGACCTCGGCGCGGCGATCGACCGGCTGTACCGCGCGATCGCCCTGCTCGATGGCCAGCCGAAACGCTTGTAGAAACGGTTCGCGCAGCAGGGGTAGGGGCGCAGCGTGCTGCGCCCCTACTTTTTGGTGCCTATTTCTTTTTGAACAGGGCCAGGTACTGGCCGTATCCTTCCGCCTCGAGCTGATTCACCGGAATGAACCGCAACGACGCTGAGTTGATGCAATAGCGCAGACCTGCCGGCTGCGGCCCATCGTCGAACACATGGCCGAGATGCGAATCGGCGTGCGTGGACCGGACCTCCGTGCGCTCCATGAACAGAGAGCGGTCGGTCTTTTCCTTGACGTTGCTCGCATCGAGCGGCCGCGTGAAGCTCGGCCACCCGGTGCGGGAATCGTACTTGTCGGTCGAACTGAACAACGGCTCGCCCGAAACGACGTCGACGTAAATCCCATCCTCGTGATTGTCCCAGTAGGCGTTCTGGAATGGGCGCTCCGTCTCTTCGTGCTGCGTTACCTCGTACTGCAGCGGAGTCAACGTCCGGCGCAGCTCCGCGTCGCTGGGTTTTGATTTCACGGTATACAACCTCGCTTGCGTGCTGGCGGTGGCCCGCGCCTCGCGCATGCCGACCATTCCGGCCTCGCTGCCCCAAATGGCCTGAAGCCGCCGATCGCGGCCACAGCCGGTCCGATACATCCCGTAGTGACCGGGATTCTTCTTGGCATAGTCCTGGTGATACTCCTCGGCCGCGTAGAACCGGCCGGCGGTGAGAATCTGCGTCGCGACGTCGCGCTTGAAGCGGTCGAGGATCTGCTGGCGCGTCGTGCTCGCCGCTCGGCGCTGCTCGGCATTACGCACGAAGACCGCGGTGTGGTAGTTCGGCCCGAGATCACATGCCTGCCCATCAGCCTGGAACGGATCGATGTTGTGCCAGAACGTCCAGAGCAGTGTCTCGTAGCTGACCTTGGCGGGATCATAAACCACCTGCACCGCTTCGAGGTGGCCGGTGTTCCCATCCACGACCTGCATGTACGTCGGGTTCTTGGTGGTGCCGCCCGTGAATCCCGAGACTGCTGAGATCACACCCGGCACCTCGTCGTAGGCGTGCTCCATCGTCCAGAAGCAGCCACCGGCGAAGGTGGCGGTATCGCGCGCAGCCGGGGGCGCCGTCGCCACGCTCAGCGCCAAGAGGAGTGCGGTGTTCATGAACAGGAATGTGACGGACTCGGTCGCTGCGGGGAAGTGGCGCACCTCTTTCTTAGAGGTTCTCATCGGGACCTCACATTGCCGGGGCGCGGCGCGCTCGTCGCGGTGTTCGGGATTCGATCGGCACTCGGAGATGTTCGGTGAGTGCCCTTGCGGACCCATGCTTCGTGATCGCGCACGCGGAAGCAGCCCATCCTGGAACATAACCTGTAATCGTCATGTTTGGGGGTTACTCTGCGACACTGACGAGTCGCGTAACCGTCCCCCTGACCCGAGGTAGCTGATGCACTCACGTCTCTGGATGCTCTCCCTGGCCTGTACACTCTTGGTCCCGGTTCACCGGGTCGAGGGGCAGACCGCTGCTGTGTTTCCCGTGGTGCAGTATCGATCGGTCGCCGTTCGCGGCATCAACATCTTTTACCGCGAGGCTGGACCAGCCACTGCACCCGTCGTGCTGCTGATGCACGGGTTTCCGAGCTCGTCGTACATGTACCGCGATCTCATCCTGCGGCTCGCCACGCGCTATCACGTGATTGCTCCCGATTTTCCCGCGTTCGGCGCGAGCGACCAGCCGTCGCCAGAACAGTTCCAGTACACCTTCGAGAACCTCACGCGCATCGTCGATGAGCTCACTACACGGCTGGGTATCTCGAAATACGTGTTGTACGTGATGGACTACGGCGCTCCGGTCGGCTTCCGCCTCGCCAGCTGGCACCCGGAGCGCGTCCAGGGGCTCATCGTCCAGGATGCGAACGCGTACCTGGACGGTATCGGAGAGTTTTGGATCCCCTTCAAGGCGTACTGGGCCGACGGCACCACCCGGACCCGTGACGCGCTACGCCCGTTCCTCGAGCTCGACGCACAGAAGTGGCAGTTTCTGCACGGTGTGCGCGACTCGACGCTCATCTCACCTGATGCGTGGCTGCTGGCGCAAGCGGGGCTGGACCGTCCCGGCAACAAAGAGATCCAACTCGATCTCTTTTACGATTATCGCAACGTGTTGCCCCTCTACCCCAAGCTCCAGGAGTACTTCCGCACGTCGCAGCCTCCGACGCTCGTCCTGTGGGGGAGAAACGACCAGATCTTTCTCGCCGCGGGGGCCTACGCCTATCGGCGTGACCTTCCCAACGCCGAGATCCATGTCTTCGACACCGGCCACTTCGCCTTGGACGAAAAAGGCGGTCCGATGACCGAGAAGATCGTCGCCTTCCTTGATCGCACCGTGGGAGGCGGGAATCGCACGGTGGGAGGCGGAAGCCGCTAAAGGTATGGCGCCGGGGACCGTGCCGTGTGCGTGGTCAGCTCAAGGCCGCATCGTCACGGCGCGGACCCCCGGTGGGCTGCGCCATATGCGTCGGCGATCGACTGGCTGCGCGCCGCTGCACCGCACCGCGGCGTCTGAAGGCACGTGCTTTGGAGCGCGCGCCGTCGGTCAGCATGGAGCACCAGCGCCGCCGCCCGGCTTTCGAGACGTCGTAGAACATCAGCACGCAGTCGGGGCTCGCACATTTGCGCAGGCGCCGTGGGTCGTCGGCCATGAGCATGTCGGCGGCCGAGCGAGCAATTGCGCCATGGACTCGATGCAGCGGTGGGCCCTGCGGATGCCGGCGCCACACGACCGACTTCCCCGCCGGTTCGAGCTGGAGCGCCTCAACATCGCGAGCGAGATGACGGTTGATGAGCGCGATGAGGCTGCGGCTCGGCGTTCCCGACGCACCCCACGCGACGAGCCCGCGGCGCAGTCCGTCGCGCAGCCTCCGCAGCTCGGCCGCGTCGAGGCGTAGTCCGGGCGCCGCGACGCCCGCCGCCCGCGCCCAGGCCTCCGCTGCTCCAGCGGGCACCAGCAAATCCACCAGCGCTCCGTCCCGCATGACTACGGTGTTCAGGAGATCGATGGCGAGCCGTTGACCGAGGAAGAAGAATCCAGGCCGCGACATAACCGATAAACTATTCGGTCACGAGTTACGGTGCCACTCGCGCGCTTGCGACCAGCGCGGCTCCTCGGGCACTCATGGGAACAACCACCGGTAATAGCACGTTTTACCGGTTACTCTCATGTACGTGGCCGAGTTGTGGCGCTATCCAGTCAAGTCTATGGCCGGTGAACGGCTGCCGTCGGCGCAGGTTGGCGACGCCGGAATCGCCGGCGATCGCCTTGTCTACGTGCTCGGTCCCCACGGACACATCGTGACCGCGCGCACGCGTCCGCGCCTGCTCGGCCACCGCGCCACGCTCGGCCCAGACGGGGAGCCGCTGGTGGACGGGCGACCATGGCGCGACCCCGAGGTCGGCCGCGACGTGATTGCGGCCGTTGGCCCTGGCGCGCACCTCGTCGCCGCCGAGGGACTGGAGCGCTTCGACATTCTGCCCCTGCTCGTCGCGACCGACGGCGCGATCCGCGCACTCGGCGCCGACGGTCGTCGCCTGCGGCCCAACATCGTGATCGGCGGCGTGCCCGGGTTGGCGGAACGAAGCTGGGAAGGCGGGTGGCTGGAAATCGGCGAGGTACGGATCGGCGTCCAGGACCTGCGTCAGCGCTGCATCATAACCACGTTCGACCCGGACACGCTCCAGCAGGACACAAACGTGCTGCGCCGCATCAACCGCGAGTTCGGCGGGCGCGTCGCCCTCAACTGCTTCGTCGCGCATGGCGGCACGATCGCGGTCGACGATCCAGTCGAGTTTCGAGAATCGGAGCACCGTGAGAATCGTCTGCACGCGCTCTAATCACGGTCAGCCTTCTAGAAGAATCCAATCGTCACGGAGGTCACGCCCTCCAGCTCATCGAAGGGATGTTCCATCGACCAGAAACAGCCACCGGCGAAGGTGGCCGTGTCCAGGCCGGCCAACGGCTGCTGCACGACCAGAGCCAGTATTAGCGCGAGGTTCATTCGGTCAGGCTATCATTATCGCCAATGCACAGAGCCTACCTCACGGTCCTCCTTGTTTTAGTCCTGCAAGGCACATCGGCACAGGACGATGGGCAGTGGACGATGCCGGGAAAGGATTACGCAGCCCGGCGCTACAGCGCCCTCGCGCAAATCACCCGGGCGAACGTTACGCGCCTCAAGCCCGTGTGGAGCTTCTCGACCGGCGTCCTCGGCGGCCACGAGGGGCAGCCCCTGGTTGTAGGAAGCACGATGTACGTGGTCACCCCGTTCCCGAACGTGCTCTATGCCTTCGATCTGACCCGAGAAGGCTATCCGCTCAGATGGAAATACCGGCCCGACGTGAATCCCACGGCCGTCGGCGTCGCGTGCTGCGACGCGATCAACCGCGGCGCCGTGTACGCGGCCGGCAAGATCGTGTACAACTTGCTCGACGGGCACACTGTGGCCGTGGACGCGAACACCGGCCGCGAGCTGTGGAAGACGCAGATCGCCGATATGGGACAAGGCGAGACCACGCCGATGGCGCCGTTCATCGCGCGCGACCGCGTGCTCGTCGGGCCCTCGGGCGGTGAGTTCGGGATCTACGGCTGGGTCAAGGCGCTCGACCTCGCCAGCGGGAAACTCCTGTGGACCGCGCACAACATGGGGCCCGACTCGTTGATGATCGCGCGGCCCGGCACGTTCAGGGGCGGCGCGAACCTCGGCGTCTCCACCTGGAGCGGCGATTCCTGGCGGCGCGGCGGCGCGCCGGTGTGGGGTTGGATTTCCTACGATCCGCAGCTCGACCTGATCTACTTCGGCACCGGAAACCCGGGGCCGTACAACACCGAGCAGCGGCCCGGGGAGAACAAGTGGACCAACAGCGTGCTGGCCCGGCGTCCCCGCGACGGCGCGCTGGTGTGGGCTTATCAGTTCACGCCCCACGACAGCTGGGACTTCGACGCCAATGCGGAGATGATCCTGACCGACCTGGTCGTGGGCGGCCGCATGCGCAAAGTCCTGGTCACCTTCAACAAGAACGGGTTCGCATACACGCTCGATCGCGTCAGCGGTGAACTGCTCGTCGCCGAGCCGTTTGCGCACGTGACCTGGGCAAAGGGCATCGACCGGCGCACCGGCGTGCCGATTGTCGATAGCACGAAACTCACCGGCGCCTCGCGTGGCAACGTCAAAGGGATCTGCCCGAGCCTCGAAGGTGGCAAGAGTCCCGTGTCGTCGTCCGCCTACTCGCCGCGGACGGGGCTGTTTTACACGGCCACGAACAACCTCTGCATGAACTTCG
>JBLNGI010000083.1:0-24641 GCA_050264615.1 Gemmatimonadota bacterium | reverse complement strand
GGACGGTTGAGTCTCGCGCTCACGTCACGTCCGGCGAATCCGCCCGCCGCGAGCAGCCCGCTGCAGTCGTTTGGCGCCCCGACGGTGAGCACCGCCGGAGACAGCAGCGTGATCGCGATGGGGAACGACACGATCATCGTGCGCAGCATCGAGCTCGTGCTCCGCGAAATCAAGCTGAAGCGCGTCGAGGTCGTCGAGTGCGACAGCGTACCGGACAATGATGATTGCGAAGAGTTCGAAGTGGGCCCGGTCTTGGTCTCCGTCCCGTTGGGCGGCGTGGCCACGGAAACGCTGGTCAGTATCCTCGCGCCCGCGGGATTGTACAACCGCCTCGAGTTTGAAATCCACAAACCGGAGTCGAGCAATGATGCGGCCTTCATTGCGGCGCATCCCGACTTCAACGGGGTGTCCATTCGTGTGACCGGCACCTACAGCCAGGCCGGAACGCGCAGCGATTTCGTCTACACGTCGGACCTGGGTGCGGAGCAGGAGGTCTTCATCGATCCCCCGCTCACCGTAGCGGACGGCGTCGCCACGAATGTCACGCTGCGCGTCGACATCGGATCATGGTTCCTGAACGCCGGCGGCACGGCGCTCGTCAACCCGGCCACGGCCAACAAGGGCCAGCCGAACGAGAGCGTCGTGAAGGATCGCATCCAGGCCTCGCTCGATGCGTTCCACGACGACGATCATGACGGGCATGACGACGACAACGAGCACACCTAACCGCCAAAAGTAGCCGGCAGGCCCCTGTTGTCAGCCGAGGGCATCGGAGGCACATTTCCCTCCGATGCCCTCCATGGTGTGGATCGATGGTACGTGGCACGACCGCGCTAGCGCGGTCGTTTCTGTGTGGGATCACGGCCTCTTGTACGGCGACGGCGTGTTCGAGGGCATTCGTTCCTACGGCGGCCGCGTCTTTCGGCTGGACGCTCACTTGGACCGTCTCTACGACTCCGCCAAAGCGATCTGGCTCGAGATCCCCATGCCCAAGGCGGAAATGGCGCGCATGGTCGAGGAAGGCGTCGCCAAGAGCGGGATCAAGGACAACTACATCCGGCTGGTGGTCACCCGCGGCGTCGGCGATCTGGGGCTCGATCCGCGGAAATGTCTCAAGCCCACCGTCTTCTGCATCTTCGACACGATCAAGCTGTGGTCGCAGGACCGCTACGAAAAAGGGCTCACCGCGCTGACCGCGGCCACGCCGATCCTGCACCGCGAATCGCTGTCGCCGCGGGTGAAGTCGCTGAACTACCTGTCGCACATTCTCGCGAAGGTCGAAGGCATCGCTGCGGGTGTGGATGAGGTGATCATGCTCGACTCCGCCGGCTACGTCGCCGAGGCGAGCGGCATGAATCTCTTCGCCGTGTCCAACAGCACACTGCGCACACCCCCGCCGTACACCGGGATCCTGCGCGGCGTCACGCGCGATACGATCATCGAGCTGGGCCGCGAAGCTGGGTATGGAATCGAAGAGCTGCCGATGAATCGGTACGATCTCTATACCGCCAACGAAGTGTTTCTCACCGGAACCGCGGCGGAGGTCATCGCGGTCTCGAAGCTCGACGGGCGCACGATCGGGAAGGGGATTTCCGGACCCGTCACGCGGGATCTCGCGACGCGCTTCCGCGCCTATGTGACCAGGGACGACTGATCCCCGCCGTAGCTGCCTCCAGAACAGCTAACCCATTGACCAGTCAAGATCTAACCCTCATATTGAGGGCCCTTTGCGCTCCTTCCCCGCATGAGGTGAGCCATGTCATGGCGAGTGATCGCGCATGGGGACCAGGTTTGGCACGTAGACGCGGTGGCCGAGCGTCGCGCAAATACGTCCGCGTGGCAACTGGTGTTGTCGTTTCGCGCCGCGTCTGAGTCAGTCCCGGGTCGGCGCCGTTCCTTTTGGACGCCGTATCCGTTGGAGGCCACCTCGAAATCGTCGCTGTTCATCCAGGCCGAGCGGATTTCCGACGCCGCGATCGTGCAAGTGCTCGCGGAGTGTCTGGTATGAGCTCTGCGGACCTGCAGGATCTCCGGCGCGTCGTAGTGGCGGTGACGCGACTCAAGGGTGAGACGGTCAAACAGGTGGCCGTGCGGTCGGATGTCAGGCACGTGAAGGTCGAATTCGACAGCGGATTGATTCTGGTCATTTCGTCCGAGCGCGATGCGCAGGGACGTCCCCGGCTCGAGGTCGACGTGGTAGAGGCGACCCAGGACGCGGCAGTCAAGCAGCAGATCGAAGTTCGGTTCGACTGAGGCGCACGCGTGCCTGACGAACGCCTGCGATTTCAGGAGTTCGGTTTTCAGCGCCTGGCCAACGGCCGCTGCCGCGCGAAGGTCGTCCTGACGTGGTCGGATGGCCGGCGATTCGAAGGCTCGTCGGACGGCGTGATGTCGCAAACCGGTGAGCTGCGCTGCTGCGCGATGGCGGCCGTGAACGCGCTCGAACAGGCCGTGCAACCGCAGCTGACATTCGAGCTGCTGGGCGTGAAAGCGGTGCGTGCGTTCGATGCCACAGTAGTGATCGTTTCGCTGTCGGCGCGCGCGGAGGCGGCGACCCGGCTGATAGGGTCGTGTTTGACGGAAACAGATCCGCCGCGTGGCGCGGCGCTTGCAGTATTGAATGCGACAAACCGTCTACTTGGGAACTATCTGGCGACACGATGACACGCTGCACCGCCGTATTCCTCTCGATTCTGGGCGCCGCCGCTCTTGCCGGCTGCGCCGGCTCGCATATTCCCGCGCCCGCGCCGGTCGTTGCCCCGGGCCCGATTCCCGCCGCCTCGGCAACCGACAGTTCCGCGGTCCAGCTCGGCACGGCCCTGGCGACGGTGGAACAGGACTCCGCTGCCGATCAAACGGTCCTCGATAGCCTGCACGAACACGCACCGGAAGGGCCTCGCACCAACCAGCCGCTGGCCGGTGAGGATGTACGTCAGGAAGCGGAGCGGCTGTTCGGGGACGACGCGACCGCCACGTTCGATATCGATGTGGCGACGTTCGCGGGCAACCGCCGGGTGCTCGAGTACCTCGAGTTCTTCCAGCTCGACGCCCGGGATCGGTTCGAGATCTGGCTTTCCCGCCTGGGGCGCTATGAAGGGATGATCCGCGAGCGCCTGCGCGCTCGCGGGTTGCCCGAAGACCTGGTGTATCTCACGCTGATCGAGAGCGGACTGTCGAATACCGCCGTGAGCCGGGCCCGGGCGGTCGGGATGTGGCAATTCATGGCGGCCACAGGCCGGGGCTACGGCCTGCAGGTCGATGCGTGGATGGATGAACGGCGCGATCCGTTCAAGGCGACCGATGCCGCCGTCGCGCACCTGAACGACCTGGTTCAGCGCCTGGGGAGTGTCTACCTGGCGGCCGCCGCCTATAACGCCGGGGCTGGCCGCATTGAGCGCGAAATCCGGCGCCTTCCGGGCGAGCCCGATACGGTGGACGATCAGACGTTCTTCCAAATCGCCGACCGTCGCAACCTGCGCCGGGAGACTCGCGACTACGTACCGAAGCTGATCGCCGCGGCCCTGATCGCCAAGCAGCCGGCCCGCTACGGCTTTACGGACATCCAGCGGCTCTCCCCTCTGATATTCGATGAAATCTCAGTGCCTGATGCGACGGGTCTGGATGTCGTGGCGCGGCTGTCCGACACGTCGGTCGCGGCGATCCTCGAGCTCAATCCGCAATTCGTGCGGGGGATCACGCCCCCCCAGCGGGCCGTCATTGTGCGTGTGCCGCGGGGGAAGGGAGCCCGCGTCGCGGAACGCTACGCCGAGCTGCCCATCAACGAGCGCGTCACCTTCGTCGACCACTATGTGACCTCGGGGCAGACGCTCTCATCGATCGCGCAGCGCTATAGGGTGACCGTCACGATGCTCCAGGCGGCCAATCCGCACCTCAGGGCGCACGCGTTGCGTATTGGGCAGCGGATCATCGTGCCCATGAGTGGCCGGGTCGTGCCGCGGGGTGCGTGGAGCACGCCACCAGAGCCGCGTGTGCGGCGCACCTCCACGCGCTACCGCAGCGTGAGTGCAAGCGGCGCTACGCGCCACCGGGTGGAAGCCGGCGAGACAGCCAGCGGCATCGCGCGCCAGCACGGTGTCGGGCTGGCGGCGCTCCTCGAGGCCAACGATCTGACGACGCGGAGTGTGATCCGGCCCGGGGACGTGCTGCGGATCCCGAGCCGGTAGCTGACCGGCACCCGAGGTTAGTGGTGCCGGAATCCCTTCATAACTTCGGCTTCATAACCGTTCGCCGGATCGCGACCAGCGCCCAGGAGCTGCTCGACCTTGGCCGGACCGCGGTTATAGGCGAGTAGCGCCAGCTGCATGTTGGACGGGTAGCGGTCCAACAGATCGCGCAGGTAGCGGAACCCGATCCGCAGGTTCGTATCCCGATCATACAGCTGCTTCGTCGTGAGCCCCGGCTCGTACAGACGGGCCGTGCTCGGCAATACCTGGGTCAGCCCCACAGCGCCCACGTGGCTCGTGGCGCGGGGGTTGAACCCCGATTCGACCTTGACCAGCCGGAACGCCAAGCCCGGATCGATGCCTTCGCTCAGGGCGACGTCATAGACTGCCGTCGCCATATCGGCTGGCAGCCGGTAATGCGTGGAATACTGCATGATGGCATCCACGCGATCGAGCTGCAGCCGGGCGACTTCCAGCTCGCCCTGCTTGGCGTCGAGCTGCTGGCGGAGCGACCGCAACTCACCCACGAGCTCCGTCCCAGAAGCGGGCGCGCGCTCGACGTCAGTCGTGGTGCCCCCGGCCCACCCGCCCGTACTGACGAGCAGAACCGCCAGCGCAATCATGCCGCCGAGAAGAACCAGACGTTGAGTTTTCGTATGCATATCCCTCCCTGTTGCGTGATCCTACTGCTTGTGCGTCAAGCACCCATCAAGTCTCGACGGGGGCTTTTTTCTTCTCCACCAGCCGTACGTCCCCGATCGTCATTCCAGCGTCCACCGCTTTGACCATGTCATATACGGTCAATAACGCCACGGCGACCGCCGTTAGTGCCTCCATCTCGACACCGGTGCGCCCAACGGTCCGTACTGCAGCTTGGACCCGGACGCCCGGCAGCGACCCGTCCAGTGTCGCCTCGACCTCCACATGGTCGAGACCCAGGGGATGGCAAAGCGGGATCAACTCCGCCGTCCGCTTCGCCGCCAGCGTCCCCGCTACTTCACTCACCGCCAGAACGTCACCCTTGGCAATTGCCTGTTCGGCTACCTGCCGGTATGCCTCGGGAGACATCCGAATCGTGCCAGACGCGACCGCCGTGCGATCCAAGAGCGGCTTATCGCCTACGTCGACCATTCGGGCTCGGCCCGCATGGTCCAGGTGCGACAGGTTCATGACCGCCGGACCTCCCGCAGATCTCCGGCCAGTACGGCCGCCAGCAGCTGCGGGTTTACATTGCCTTGCGCGAGGTCGCGCGCATCCATCACCAGCGCTATTGCTTCAACCAGCTTTTGTGTATCGCCACCGCGCTTGACTTCACTGCGCAGCTTGTCAGCTAGTGCGTCCAACATCTCGGTGAAGCCGCCGCGTGCCTGAAACGGAACCTGACCAAGCGCATACAGGAGCGGCGTATCCATGAACCGGCCGGCCTGATCGGGCTGGCCGGGACGACCCCCATCTGTTGCAAAGAGCTTGCCAATGGACCCCTCAGCGGCTGCAACTCGTTGTGCCAGCTCATCTTTGCTGCTGATTTTGAGCGTTTGCTGTGCAAATGCTGTCACAACGCTGTCAGCCAATCGTGCCACACGAACGAGCACAACACGTGACAATACCGTCGGCAGCAGGGCATTGGGATCCGCCGCGGTCAGCACGATGACCGAGTCCGCCGGCGGCTCCTCGAGTGCCTTCAAGAGCGCGTTCGCTGCCACCTCAGTTCCGAGCTGCGGGATAAGGCGCTCCGCATCTCCCACGATGAAAACCTTCCGCCGCCCCATCGCTGGCGTCAGCACGAGCCGCTTCAACAAGAGCCGCACGGAGGCGACGGGGTGACTCGCCAGCCCCACCACCGGCGGGTAAAACGGCTGCTCCCGCCGCGCCGCCATCTCCTCAGCCAATGCTTCCGATACAAGCTCGATCTGCTTCTCGGCATCGCTGCCGCCACTTCCGCCTCGTTTGCTCAGCTCGACCGGTACAAACCAGTGCACGTCAGGGTGCTGCAGTGTCTGCACGAGGCGGCAGGAGCGGCATTCACCGCACGGTTCCTGGCCAGGTGCATCGCATTGGATCAGTTGGGCGAGCCACAGCGCGAGACGCTGTTTGCCGACTCCGCGTGGTCCGGTCAGCAGTAGCGCTTGAGGCAGCTTTCCGGAGGCATGGGCGCCCGCCAGTCTGGTCTTAACCCCTTCGTGCCCGATCAAGGGCGGCAAAAGCATGGCGGAAGATAGCGGCAGGGTCGGTGCGCGGCGCCACTTAGGCTGCTAAGTGGTTTAATTTCAACCTAGTACGGTTGTGATGTGGGCCTTGCGCGGGATTAATCCCAATGAGAGGAATGACTTATAGGACGAAGTGAGTACACACTCGCCAGATAATGTTGATTCTATCAGCTTTTTTCGGGTCATGTTCGGGGCCTGGGGGCCGGATTTTGCGGAGTGTCGCAATAAGAAACTGCTTAAGGATCGGACGGCCTCCCCCCGACGGGGGGTTACGACGTTGCGCGGAGGGCCGCCGGACTGACCAAGCCGTGCTGCGTGGCGTAAAACGTCAGCTCGGCGTTGGACTTCATCCGGAGCTTGTGCAGCAGTCGGGCCCGGTACGTGGTGACGGTTTTGGGAGAGAGCCCCAGGTGACGGCTGATTGCGGTGATGGGGCGTCCCGCGGCGAGCAGTCGCAGCACCTCGAGCTCGCGATCGGAGAGCTGCTCGTGGGGCGCGGGCGGCGGTCCCCCCAATCCGTCCGCAACGGCCTGTGCCATTGCGGGGCTCAGATACTTGTGGCCGGCCATCACGCGCTCCAGCGCCCGCAGCAACTCTTCTGGAGCGGACTCTTTGGTGAGATACCCAGCGGCGCCCATCTCGAGCACGCGCAACGCGAGCTGATCTTCGGGGAACATGGTGAGGATGAGCACCGGAAGCTGTGGGCGCGCCGCGTGGAGCTCACGGAGCACATCCAGGCCGTGCCGGTCCGGGAGTCCAAGGTCCAGGAGGACGACGTCCCATTTTCCGCCCAAGGCGAGCGTCAGGGCTTCGGCGCCGGTACCGGCCTCGCCGAACTCGACGCCCACCAAGCTCTGAAGCAGCTCGATCAGACCTCGACGCACGAGCGCGTGGTCGTCCACGACGAGAATGCGAGTCATCGATTGGCGTCCGCTGAACGGTTGGGTGGAAACCAGGCCGCGACCCGCGTCCCTCCATCTGAGCGCGGCGCGACTTCCAGGACGCCGCCGAGCGTAGCCGCACGCTCGCGCATGCCCAGAATGCCGAGCGAACTCGGGCCGTTCGCTGCCGACTCGGTGATTCCCTGCCCGTCGTCACATACCTCGAGCGTCACACAGCCGCTCTTCAGCCCGAGCTCGATCTGAACGAGCGTCGCGGTGGCGTGGCGCGAGACATTGGTCAGCGCTTCCTGGACGATGCGGAACAACGCCGTCGCCAGCTCGTCGTTGATGGCCCCCTCGGTGGAGAGAATCGTCGGCTGACAGGGGATCCCGGTGCGACGGGTGAAATCCCGTGCCATCCATTCCAAGGCGGCTGGGAGGCCCAGCTGATCGAGAATCGGCGGCCGGAGCTCGGTGGCGATGCGTCGCACGGTCTTGACCAGATCGTCGACCATCAAGGCGGTTTCACTCAAGCGCTCGCGCAGCGCGGGGGCTTCGTGACCGGCGGCCGTTTGCGCGGCGACGAGCTGCAGCTTTAGGGCCGTCAGCGCCTGGCCGAGGCTGTCGTGGATCTCGCGCGCGATGCGCGTGCGCTCGTGCTCACGCACGTCGTGCTGGCGGGCGGCGAGCAGCCGCAGCGCGGCGCGGGACGCTTGCAGCTGCTCTTGCGAGCGCTTGCGTTCGGAAACGTCCATCATCGAACCGACCATCCGGATCGGCTGCCCCGTTTGGGGATGGTGAATGACACACCCTCGGTTGTGCACATCAGCGTAGGACCCATCCCGGCGACGAAAGCGGTATTCCCCGGACCAGATGGTCTTCCCCTCGGCGATCGCCGCCTTCACGCTCGCGACGACACCTTCCCGATCTTCGGGATGGAGGCGACTGGTCCAGGCTTCTACGCCCGGCTCGATCTCCTCGCGCGTGTACCAGAACAAAGTCTCGAAGCCGCGGCCGAACCAGATCGCGTTCGTCACGAGGTCCCAGTCCCACACGGCGTCGTTCGTCGCGAGACTGATCAGGTGCAGCCGTTCTTCCGAGTGCCGCAGATCGGTGATATCGAACGCAACGCCCGCGACACCGCGGATCGCCCCCCCGCGTCGCGCATGGGCTCCACGCGCGCGCTGAACGTGCGGCCGCGGAATGTGATCTCGTAGGCCGTGGAATTCCCGAGCAGGGCCGCACGATGGGCCGCCATGGCCCGGGCCGATTCTGCGGGATTCTCGACGGCCCGGCCCACGAATACCTCGTCGTCAGGGGTCGCGATGGGTCCGAGCAGCGAGAGGCTGCCGCCGCGCCGCGAGGTCACGCGTAGCTGCGCGTCCGTGGACCACAGCATGACGGGCAGTTGGTCGACGAGGCGACCCAGCTGCTCCGGGTCCAGCGCGCCAAAGGCCGTCGCTGCGGACGTAGCGACTTCAGCCATGCGCATAGCGTACAACGCGTGGCGTCACGCGTCCAGCACGTCGCGCACCTTCCGTGCGAGACCATCCGCCGAGAAGGGCTTCTGGAGAAAAGACGCCCCCGGCTGCAACTCGCCGT
Source organism: Gemmatimonadota bacterium (assembly GCA_050264615.1). Taxonomy (GTDB): domain Bacteria; phylum Gemmatimonadota; class Gemmatimonadetes; order Gemmatimonadales; family GWC2-71-9; genus 20CM-2-65-7. The sequence continues at coordinate 15,767 of JBLNGI010000083.1, read as the reverse complement.
GTTCCACGACCGCATCGCCGGGGTATCCCGACATGTAGAGCACGCGCGTGCCGGGGCGGCGGGCGGCGAGCTGATCGGCCAAGTCGCGTCCCGACATGCCGGGCATCACGACGTCCGTGAGCAGCAGGTGGATCGTACCGCCGTGTCGTTCGACGAGCCGCAGCGCCGTGGTGGCATCTGAGGCGGCCAGGACCACGTAGCCGTGGGCTTCGAGCGCGCGCTGGCTCAGGGCCAGCACCGCCGGCTCGTCTTCGACCACGAGGATCGTCTCGGTTCCACGGCCCGCGACCCCTTTCATAGCGGGCGAGGACGCTCTGGGGCGCGCGTCGAGCCGCGGCAGGTAGACCTTGAAGCTGGAGCCGCGGCCCGGCTCGGAAGAGACGGAGATGTAACCGTCCGACTGCTTTACGATGCCGTACACGGTGGCGAGTCCGAGGCCGGTGCCCCTGCCGACCTCTTTGGTGGTGAAGAACGGCTCGAACAGATGGGCGCGAACGGTGGCATCCATCCCCGTCCCGGTGTCGGTCACGGCGAGCATGGCATGGGGCCCGGCTTTGGATCCGAGGTGGGCCTGCGTGAAGGCTTCGTCGAGATCGACGTTAGCGGTCTCGATCGTCAGCGTGCCGCCGCCGCCGTCGGCCATCGCGTCGCGGGCGTTGACCGCGAGGTTCACGAGCACCTGTTCGATCTGGTTCGGGTCCGCGCGCACGCGCCCCAAGTCCGGCGCCAACAGCGTCTCCAGCGCGATGTTCTCGCCGATGAGCCGGCGCAGCATCCTGTCCATCTCCGCGACGACCACATTCAGATCGAGTACTTCCGGCTGCAGCATCTGCCGGCGGCTGTAGGCGAGCAGCTGGCGGGTGAGGGAGGCGGCGCGCTCGGAGGCTTTGCGGATTTCTTCGACGTCGCCCCGCTTGCTGTCTCCCGGCGGCAGGTCGCGCAGCAGCAGCTGCGTGTTGCCCAGGATGGCGGTGAGCAGGTTGTTGAAGTCGTGCGCGATGCCGCCGGCCAGCTGGCCCACCGCCTCCATCTTCTGCGCCTGGCGGAACTGCTCCTCGAGGTGGCGTTGGTCGGTCACGTCCCGCTGCGTGCCCCAGACCCGCACGATGTGCCCGTCCTCGATGAAGCCGACCACGTTATTAAGGAAGACGCGCGGCTTGCCGTCCTTGGCGTGCTCGCGCGTTTCGGAGTCGGACAGGCGATACCCGGCGCGGATGAACGAGCGGATCTGCTCCCGATTGGCCTGATCGTGCACATCGTGCAGATCGGCGAGCGCGGTCCCGACCAGCTCATGGGCATCCTTGTAGCCGTACATCCGGGCCATCGCATCGTTACACTCGGCGATGCGGCCGCCGCGGTACAGCCAGTCGATCTGTTCTTCCTCGGGGAGGTTCGTGGGGACCGGAGGATCGATCTCCAGGCGTGACACACCTTCCGAGCTCTGGGCGATGAAGGAGCGGTAGCGCTCCTCGGAGCGGCGCCGGTCCGAGACGTCCATTCCGATCGCCAGCCAGCCGCCTCCCGTGAGCGGTGCGTTGGCCCAGATGGTATCGAGCACGGCCCCGTCCCGGGTGCGCGGACGGAAGTCGGTCCACTGGCCGACCGGCGCGCCGACCGACTCGCGAACGCGCTGCCGCTCCGCCGCGTCGGGATACAGCTCGGCGAAAATGTCGCGCTCGCGCGCCTCGGCAATGTCGTAGCCGAGCGTGCGGGTCCACTCCCGATTGCCCCACTGAATGCGCCCCTGCTCGTCGAGAAACACGAGCATGACCGGGATGTTGTCCACGATGCGCTGCAGCAGCTCGCTCTGCTCGCGCCAGGCGTCTTCGACGCGCTTGCGCTCGATCGCCATCGCCATCTGCGACGAGACGAAGGTGAGGATGTCGAGCTCGGTATGACCGTAGCGGACGCCCTGCGAGTAGGTCTGGGCCACCACGACGCCGATGGTGCGGTCCTTCACCTTGAGCGGCACGCCGAGCCAGTCGATCGACGGCGCGCCGATCAGCTCCACTTCGCCCGTCGCCACGAGCTGCTCATAGACCTCGGGCGTGGCGAGCAGGGGCTGCCCAGTCCGGAGCACGTACTCGGTGAGGCCTTTGCGCAGCTTGCGCGGCGGAATGTCGCGCGCCGTATCGTACTCGTCGACGAAGTAAGGAAACTCGAGACGGTCGTCCTTCTCATTGTATAGCGACACGTAGAAGTTCTTGGCGGGCATGAGTTCGCCCACGATCTCATGGATCGCGCCCAGCAGCGCCAGCAGGTTGTCGGCGGTATGCGCCGTGTGGGAGATCTGATAGACCGCTTCCTGGACGCACTCGGCTCGGTGCCGGGCGGTGACATCGCGGAAGCTCCAGACCCGGCCCACGGCGCGCCCGTCCAGGCGGAGCGGAATCGAGTAGCGCTCGAACATCCGGCCGTCTTTGAAGGTGAGCACGTCGAAGCTGTCGGAGGTCGGTGTGCTGTACAGCTCCAGGATCTTATCGACGAACTGCCGCGGGTTCGCGAGCTGTTCCTGCACTTGCGCGATCAGCTCCGAATCGTTCTTCGACGCGATGACGGTCGGCGCAATCCGCCACATCTCGGAGAGCCGCCGGTTCTGTGAGACGACATTCCCATCGAGGTCCACGACGAGAATCCCGTCGGCCGTCGATTCCAGCGTCGCCTGGAGGATGGAGACGGTTAAGGAGTCCGCTGCTCTACGGGGTTTCTTCGCCCTCTTCGTTGCGGATTTCTTGGCGTTCTGGGCCTTGGGCATGGGCCCAATGTATGACGCCGAGTGCCATCGGTCACGCCCCGGGCTGCGAAGCGAGGGAGAGCTCCCGAGGCAGGACTCGAACCTGCGACCCGCCGGTTAACAGCCGGCTGCTCTACCAACTGAGCTACTCGGGAAGAGGCGCGAAATATAGAGATGTCACTGAGCCTCGCCAAGCACCGCCAGGACCATCGCGGCGAGAATAAGGAGTGCGCCCACGCCCTGGGACAGGGTAAAGCTTTCACCCCAGAAAAAGTGGGACGTCAGCGCGGCGAACACGGGCTCAAAACAGAGGATCAGCGAGGCCCGCGCCGATGTCATTTCGCGCTGGGCGCGCATCTGCCACACCAAGGCAACCGCGGTCGACATCACCGCAAGAAACAGCAGCGCGACGCCGAATCCCACGGACCACTCGAGCCGGATCGGCTCCAGCACGAGCGCGGCAATCAGCGTGCCGACTGCCGTGCCGGGGAGCTGCAGCCAGACGATCCGCTCCGCCTCGAATCGTTTCGAGAACTCCGTGACGGCCACGATGTGTCCGCCGAACACCACGGCGGTAATCAGCGTCCACAGGTCTCCGCGATTGAGCCCCCCCCCGCCCGCGTCCGGTGCGGTCAGGAAGTAGATCCCCGCGCCCGCGATGAGCAGCGCGAGCAGCACGAGCCATCCGGTTCGATGCTTGAGCAGCACCATGGCGATCACCGGGGCCAGTACGCTCGACATCGCAACGATGAACGCGGAGCGGGCGGGTGTCGTGTACTGCAAGCCGACCGCCTGCGTCGCAAACCCGCTCGCGAGCAGTATTGTGAGAAGGAGCCCGGCCCGGAGCTCGGCTGCCGAGAACCCGCCCCGCAGGCTGATGAACGGCGCGAGCACCAGCGTGGCGATCGTGAACCGGACACCGAGCAGCAACAGCGGCGACGCGTCGGTGAGCGCGTCTTTCACGACGACGAAGCTCACGCCCCACACCGCGGCCGCAGCGACGAGCAACAAGTCGCTGCGCCTCACCGTCACGCGAGGTCCCGGAGGTAGCGTCCCGTGAGCGACTCCTGGACCGCGCGGATGTCCTCCGGCGTGCCCGATGCGACCAGGCGTCCGCCTTGCGCACCAGCGCCCGGCCCGAGATCGATCACCCAGTCCGCGCGCTTGATGACATCGACGTTGTGCTCGATGACGACCACGGTGTGGCCGCCATCGACGAGCCGGTCGAGGACGCGGCACAACACCCGCACGTCGTCGAGATGCAGGCCCGTGGTCGGCTCGTCGAGGATGTACAGTCTGCGCTTGCCCGATCCCCGTTTGGCGCCCCCCCCGGCGGTCGCGAGCTCGCGGGCAATCTTCAGCCGCTGGGCCTCACCGCCCGAGAGCGTCGTGGCGGGCTGGCCGAGGCGCAAATACCCGAGTCCCACCTGCTGCAGATACCACAGGCAGCGAGCGAGCCGCGGATGGCGGTGGAGGCGCTGCATCGCCTGGTCCACCGTCCATTCGAGCGCCTGGGCGATGTTGGCGGCCTGGACCTTGACGTCGAGTATCTCCCGCTTGAAACGCTTACCGCCGCACTGGTCACACGGTACGAACACGTTCGCGAGAAACACCATCTCGATGAGCACGTGGCCGGCGCCCTCGCAGGCTTCGCAGCGCCCGCCCGCGACATTGAACGAGAAGGTGCTGGGCGTATAGCCGCGCGCGCGCGCCAGCGGTTCGTTCGCGAACAACGCGCGCAATTCGTCGAACGCTTTGACGTAGGTCACGGGGTTCGAGCGGGGGGTGCGACCGATCGGCGCCTGGTCGATCAGGACCACGTCCTCGAGGTGTTCCCAGCCCTTCAGGCCCGAGACAGCGCCAACCGGCTCACCCAGATGCTGCTTGGCGCTGTGCTCACCGCGCAGCCGGGATTCGAGCTGCCGATACAACACATCGTGCACCAGCGTCGATTTCCCGGAGCCCGAGACGCCCGTCACGGCCGTGAGTGTGCCGAGTGGTATCCGGACATCGAGGCCGTCGAGATTGTGGAGGCGGGCACCTTTGAGCTCGAGCCAGCGCACGGCCGGGCGCCGTGCCGATGGCACGCCGATTCGCTTCTCGCCCGCCAGGTACTGGCCCGTCAGGGTTCCGGCTTCCCGGACCGCTGCGGCCGGGCCCTGATAGACGAGCTGTCCACCCGCTTCACCGCTCGCCGGGCCGAGCTCGACCATCCAGTCGGCGGCGCGCATCGCGGCAGGGTCGTGCTCCACGACGACGACGGTGTTGCCGGCAGTAGCGAGCTGCCGCAGCAGCCCGAGCAACCGGTCCACGTCGGCGGGATGCAGTCCGATCGACGGCTCGTCCAGCACGTACAGCGTATCGACGAGGTGCGAACCCAATGCGTTCGAGAGCGCGATGCGCTGCGCTTCGCCGCCCGAAAGCGTGCGGGTTTGACGGTCCATCGAGAGGTAGCCCAGTCCCACGTCATTCACGAATCTGACTCTGGCGCACAGCTCGCCGAGAATGTGGTTGGCCACAGTCTGCTGAAACGCGGGCAGCGTGAGCTGGTCCAGCCACACGGCGAGGTCGGCGGCCGTCAACGCGGCCGTTTCGGCGATCGTCTTGCCTGCCACGCGTACCGCGAGTGATTCCGGCTTGAGGCGCGCGCCGCTGCATCCGGGGCAGGTCTTGGCCAGCTGATACTGTCGCAGGAACACGCGGATGTACTGCTTGTAGCGCTTCGCCTCGAGGCGCTCGAGGAACGGGAACATCCCGAGATAACGGCCGCCTTCGTTGTGCAGCAGGAACTGCCGCTCGCGCGCCGGAATTTCGCTCCAGGGAGCATCGAGGGGGATTCCGCGCGCGCGCGCCGTCTCGCGCAACAGGCGTCGGCGGCCCTCGTAACGGGGCTTGGTCCACGGATCCAACGCGCCCGCCGCGAGGGATCGGCGCGCGTCCGGGACGATCAGCGACTCGTCGTACTCCAGGACGGCCCCAAAACCGTTGCAGGTAGGGCAGGCACCCCGCGGATTATTGAAGGAAAACAGCGTCGGGGTCAGCACTGGCGCGGCACAGCCGCAGGCCGAGCATGCCGGGTGTTCGGAGAAGCGCTGGCGATGACCATTGTTGAGCGCGAGCGCGATCCCTTCTCCCTCGCTGAACGCCGTCGCGATCGCGTCCGCGAGGCGGCTGCGATTCTCCTCGGCGGCGGCGATCCGGTCCACGATGACCAGCACATCCTGGCCGGCTCGGACGCGCCCCTCCGCCCCATCCACATCGAGCCGCACGATCGCGCCGTCGACCTGGGCCCGAACGAATCCGGCTGCGCGCAGCTGCGCGGCGATCTCGACATCCGGGCGGTGCGCCGCTGACGGCAATGGGAAGGCGACCATCGTTTCCCGTTTCTCGTGTCCCGCGACGACCGCGTCCACCACCTCCTGCACCGTATCGCGCTTCACCTCCTGGCCGCACTGCAGGCAGGTTTGGGTTCCAGCCCGTGCCCACAGCAGCCTGAAGAAATCGGCGATTTCCGTCGCCGTGCCGACGGTGGACCGGCTCGACGTCGTAGGGTTCTTCTGTTCGATCGCGACGGCGGGCGACAGCCCTTCCATCGCGTCGACCAGCGGCTTGGGCATTCGCTCGAGAAACTGCTTGGCGTAGGTCGACAACGATTCGATATAGCGGCGCTGTCCCTCGGCATAGAGCGTGTCGAAGGCCAGCGAGCTTTTCCCTGACCCGGAGGGCCCGGTGATGACCGACAGAGCCCGGCGCGGGAACTCCACCGTGATGTTCTTCAGATTGTGCTGGCGTACGTTGCGGAGAACGACGCGCTCAGGGGGATGGCGCATAACCCCCGAAAATAACAGCTTTGGCCCCTAGATGGCCCTCGCCCTAACCCCGCGGCTACTCCGTCGTGGCCTCGAGTTGTTCGCCGTCATCTCCCTGTGTGGAGTCGGACTCCTCGTCGCGTACTACGTCATCTTCAAGGGCGACCGCGTCGACGTCTTGCTCGCCCCAATCCTGCGGCTGCATTGGGGATGGTTGCTGATCGGCATGGTGCTGGCGTCGATGGACTGGGTGGGCGGCGGCCTGCGACTCTGGGTCTGCGCCCGACAGGTCTTCCCACCGGCGCGGCTCCGCTACTGCATCCTGGCGGGCGGGTTCGGCGCCTGGGGCTCCTACCTGACGCCCTTCCAGTCAGGCTCGGCGCCGATGTCCCTCTGGGTCCTGAAGCGCTCCGGCGTCCCGGTTCCGGAAGGGGTGACGTCGATTTTTGTGACTTTCGTCGCCACGGTCGCGTTCTTCGCGATCGCGGGTCCGCTGGCAGTCTGGTTCGGCGCCGGGAAGTCGCTGGAACAGCACGGTTTGATCCTGGGCATCACGCTGTATGACCTCTTCAAGACCAGTCTCACGATCTTCGGACTCATCGGGCTCCTGATGTTGACCGCGATCGTGTTTCCCGGCGTCATGAAGCGTGTCATTCAACGGGTCGCGCGGCGTATCGGAGGCCGGAGCCCCGCTGCCGCCCTCCGCATGGAGAAGCTGCTCGGGGGCGTGGACCGCGCCCACGATTGTATGGTGGGCTTCGGCAACGCACGCGGCCTGCTGACGCTGGTCCTGGCGATCATCATCTCGGCGCCCTCCCACGCCAACAAGCTCCTCGCCGGCTACGTCGCGCTGCGCACGCTCGGAATCCCGGCCGATTTTACCGACATTCTGCTGGTTCAGACCCTGATCTCATTTCTGCTGTATTTCGCGCCCACACCTGGAGGGTCCGGGCTTGCCGAGCTGACGTCCGCGGCCGTCATGTCGATCTATGTGCCGCGCGAGATGACACCGAGCTACACATTGATCTGGCGGTTCATCAACAGCTATGCGACGGTAATCGTCGGCTCCCTGATATTCTGGTACTGGCTCCGGCGCGGCTTGATTGGCCGTGAAGAAACAGTCGGAGTGACCTAACTCGTGCTTCCTTGCCCGGTTACACACCCGGGCGTAACTTCCCCGACCTGACCACCGATACGGGAGCGGACGTGCATGGCGTTGCTTGAACTGGGCGGGAAGCGGTTCACCCTCCCGCAGGGGGAGGTTCTGCTCGGCGCAGACGCAGGCAGCGCTATTCCCCTTTCCGTTCCAGGAGTCCTCCCGCGTCATGCGAAGTTGAAGGTCCTTCAAGACGGTCAGGTCGTCATCACGAAAGCGGTTCCGGAAGCCGAGGTTCTCATCAATGGCGTTCGCCTTGGCGCCGAGCCCACGCCGCTGCTCCATGGAGACAAGGTCGAAGTTGGCGGTCAGGAGCTGACGTTCGTCGATGAACGCCGCAGCGGCAGCACGCAATACATCCAGGCCATGAACGTCCCCCAGGCGATGGCGCAGGCGAAGGGCGAGGCCAAGGGCGGTGGGAAGGTCACCATCAATACCGGAGGGCGCGTCGTCTCGCTCACCGACGGGCGAGAATACGCGATCGCCGGTACATCACTCGTGTTCGGTCGAGATGCTTCATGCGACGTCGTCGTGCCGGGCAAAGACGTGTCCCGGCGCCATGCCGAAATCGTGCAGACGCCTAAGGGCTACCTGATCGTCGACTCCAGCACCAACGGCACGATGGTGAACGACGTGCGTATCGAGGGGCAGCGCCTTCTGGCACGGGCCGACGTGATCACAATCGGCGAAGAGAAATTCCGGTTTTACGCCGATACGGCCGCCTCAGCTGCTCCGATTCCGCCCCCCGCGCCCCCCGCGCCCCCAGCGCCCCCAGCGCCCCCAGCGCCCCCAGCAGCCCCTCCACCACCCACGCCCTCTGCGCCACCCGAAAACCTTGCCCCTCCGACCCAGGGCTCGGGACCGGTAGCGGGGAGATTGCGGGAGACGGTTCATGGGATGCCGGCGGCGCAACGGCCGTCCGGTGCGGCGTTGGCCAGCTTCCTGGTCCGCAGCGGCGCGCTCAAGGGCCAGCGATTGAGCGTCAAGACACCTGTGGTGAACATCGGACGGGCCGACTACAACGATCTCGTGTTCCCCGATGAATCGGTCTCCACGGCCCACGCCAAGCTCCAACGGCGCGAAGGCGTCTGGGTACTGGTCGATCTCGATTCGACCAATGGGACGTTCATCGACGGAGATCAGATCAAAGGTGAGGCGCCGCTCGCGCCGGGCGCCAACGTTCGCTTTGGGGAGATCGGAACGGTTTTCGAACCCACCGACGAGTCGGCTGGGGTAGCGAAGGGCGGCAGAACGCGCGTCATGGAGGTCATGACCATGTCGCCCGCGCCGTCCAAGCCGGCAGCCCCCCCGAAGCCCGCAGCGAAGCCTCCGGCAAAGCCGAAACCGGCAGCGAAGCAGCCAGTTGCCCAACAACAACAGAAGAAAGGAAAAGGCTGTGGCGGCAGTGCAGCAGTACTCCTTCTCGGGGTCATCGGTCTAGTCTATTGGGTATTCATCTAAGGGTTTCGAGTCTCGTGCACATCACTTCCGCGGGCCGCACCGATGTTGGCGTCATCCGGTCGGGAAATGAGGATAGCTACCTCATGGTGCCGGACCGTGGGATTTTCGTCGTCGCCGACGGGATGGGGGGACACGCCGCCGGTGAGGTGGCGAGCGACATGGCCGTCCATTACGTCGCGCGCGAGCTGGACTCGCTGCGTGGACTGACGGACGAGCAGGTCGCCGAGCGCATGCGCGGCGCGATCCGCACCGCAAACGGCGCGATTTTCCAGCGGACGCTCACCGAGCACGACAAGCGCGGCATGGGCACGACCGTCACCGCCCTCACGCTGTACGAGACGCGCTTTCTCATCGGCCAGGTAGGGGACAGTCGCGCCTATCTGCTGCGCGACACCAAGCTCAGCCAGCTGACCAAGGACCACTCGTACGTGCAGGAACAAGTGGACGCGGGATACCTCACGCCCGAGCAGGCCCGCACGCATCCGTACAGCAACGTGATCACGCGGTGCGTCGGCGCGAACAGCGATGTGATGCCGGACATCTACGTCGGCACCGTCAAGCCACGCGACGTCTTCCTGCTCGCGTCTGATGGGCTGACAGGGATGCTGGAGGACTATCAGCTGGCGGAGCTGCTCTCAGCCGAGCGGATGCCGGAAGAAGAAGTCGACGCGCTGATCGCCGAGGCCAACCGCCATGGTGGACTCGACAACATTACCGCGGTGATCGTGCGGATCGACTCTGTCGACCCGCCACCGCCCGAAACGGTCACGACCCAGGCGCCTACCCGCCCGCGGTAAGCAGAACCTTCTCGCCGTCCAGGCGCGCTGCGACTTCCGCTCGCGGCCATGTGACCAGCTCAACCACCGCTCGCGCCGGAATCTGCGCCGGCTCCAACACGAACACGCGCAGCCGCTGCGCCGACCGATGCAATTCGGCGGCGACGCGCGGAAGCCCGAGGCTGCCGAGCCCCGGCATCGAGAGGTCGAACATGTCCGGCTTGGACGGGAAGTCGAGGAACAACTGATCGGCGCGCAGCCCGGCTTCGCGCGCCAGCCGTTCCTCGACGCGCTGCAGCAGATCGGGGTCGCGCGAGGGCCAGTCGGCGGTATCGACGGGCAGGTCCGTCGCGGGGATGTCGAGCGCGCGCTTGGCGAGCCGGCGCTCTCGCAGCGCACGCGCCAGACCTGTTTGATCGTTCTGCTGAAGCTCGTGCGAGAGACCGTCGTCTGTCGCGAGCGCGACGTCGTCCGCGGAGATGCGACCAGCGGCGATCGCGCGCCGCACGAGACGTTTGAACATCGCCGTCGCGCTGCGCACGGCATGATGCCAGTACACGTTGCGGTACATCTGGTACTTGGCGAACAGCAGCGACTCGAGCGCCGCGAATCCCTTGGGGTGGAGTCCCAGCCCCTCCGGTCCCAGCGTCACTGACGTGAGCAGCCGGTCTACATCGATCACGCCGTACGGCACGCCGCACATCGTCGCATCGCGCGAGAGATAATCCAGCTTGTCGACGTCAATCGGTCCCGACACCATGCCGGCCAGCGGTGAGGTGCTGGTCCCCTGGATCAGCGCGAGCAGGCGGTCGGCGGGGATGCCGAGTCGTTCGAGCCTCGAGGCCAGGATGCCGCTGCGCAGATGGCGCGCGGCCAGGGTTTCGTGATGGGGCAGGCCTGCTTCCTCAAGCGCGTGCGAAAACGGATAGTGCCCGATGTCGTGCAGCAGCGCGGCCAGCCGAACGACCAGGCCGTCGGCGCTCTCGAGCTGTCCCAGCTCGGTGACGACGCGGCGTGCCAGGTGATAGGCCCCGAGGGCATGCTCAAAGCGCGTGTGGGTGGCGCCGGGATAGACGAGAAACGCGTGACCGAGCTGCCGGACGTAGCGCAGGCGCTGTACGGCCGGTGTGTCCAGGACCGCAAGCGCCTGTGGCTCGAGGCGGATGTTGTTCCAGAGCGGGTCGCGGACGACTTCGAAAGACAAGGGCCTAAGGGCCTAGGGCCTAGGGCCGGCGTCGCGAACTCCGGGTGACACGTCGTTTGCAAACTGCTCGAAGTTCTTGCGGAACAAGCCGGCGAGCCGCTTCGCTTGGGCGTCGTAGGCCGCGGCGTCCTTCCACGTTTTCCGCGGATCCAGGACTTCATCCGGCACGCCCGCCACGTGCTGCGGGACCTCGAGGCCGAACACGGGCTCCCGCCGCGTCGGCACGTTGTCCAACGCACCGCTCAGCGCTGCGCGAATCATCGCGCGCGTGTGCTTCAGGCTCATCCGCTGGCCGACGCCGTACGGGCCGCCCGTCCATCCGGTGTTCACCAGCCAGCAGACGACGCCATGTTTCGCGATCCGCTCGCCGAGCATCTGGGCGTACACCGTCGGGGGCAGGGGAAGGAATGGGGCGCCGAAGCACGCGGAAAAGGTCTCCTTCGGCTCCGTCACGCCGCGTTCGGTCCCGGCGACTTTTGCAGTATAGCCGGACAGGAAGTGATACATTGCCTGGTCCGGTGAGAGTTTTGCGATCGGCGGCATCACGCCGAACGCGTCGGCCGTGAGGAACACGATGTGCGACGGATGTCCCGCCATTCCCTCCGGCACGTGGTTCGGGATGTAATGAATCGGATACGAGGCGCGCGTGTTCTCGGTGATGCGCTGCGAGTTCAAGTCCACCGAGCCCGTCTCGGGATGCACATCGACGTTCTCGAGCACGGTGCCGAACATTTCCGTGGTGGCGAAGATCTCCGGCTCACCCTCGCGCGACAGCTTGATCACCTTGGCGTAGCAGCCACCTTCGAAATTGAAGATGCCGTCATCCGACCAGCCATGCTCGTCGTCGCCGATGAGCCGTCGCTCGGGATCGGCCGAGAGCGTGGTCTTCCCCGTCCCCGACAGCCCGAAGAACACCGCGCAATCGCCCTGCGCGCCCACGTTGGCGGAGCAGTGCATCGACAGGACGCCCTGCGTCGGCAGCAGATAGTTGAGGACGCTGAAGATCGATTTCTTCAACTCGCCGGCGTAGCGCGTTCCGCCGATGAGCACCGTGCGCTGCGCGAAGCTGATGATGATGAACGTGCCGGACTTGGTGCCGTGCACGGCGGGGTTGGCCTGAAACTCGGGGGCGTGCAGCACTTCGAATCCGGGATCGAAGCTCGACAACTCTTCATCGGACGGGCGCAGGAACATGTTATAGACGAAGAGCGCATGCCAGGCGTTCGGCGTGATGAAGCGAATCGGCAGCCGGTAATTCGGATCGGCGCCCGCATGCACATCGCGCACGAACAGTTCCTGACCCGCGAGGTGCCGCTCGACGTCGGCCTTGAGCCGTGCGAACTGTCCGGGCGCGATCGGCTGGTTCACTTTGCCCCACCAGATCCGATTCGTGGAGTCGGGTTCCTGGACCAGGAACTTGTCGTTGGGGCTGCGGCCGGTATGCGGCGACGTGATGGCGGCAAACGACCCCCCCGCCGTGACCACTCCTTCACGGCGGCGAAGCGCGTGCTCGTACAGCTGCGACGGCGTCAGATTCCGATAGACACGCTGTTCGGTTGAAATACCCATTCGCTGTTCTAGGTGGACCGCGCGCGGCGGCGATGCTCCAGAGCGTCGACGGCGGCAATCACCGCCATATTCACGATTTCGGGGACTTCTGACAACCTTTGCAAGACATGGACCGGGCGGTCCATCCCCACCAGGATCGGCCCAATGGCCTGTGCGTCCCCCAGCCGGGCCAGCAGCTTGTAGGCGATGTTCGCCGCGTTCAAGTCAGGGAAAATCAACACGTTAGCCGGCCCACGCAGCTTGGCAAACGGGTATACGCGAGTCAGGATCCGCTCCACGACCGCCGTATCCGCCTGCATCTCGCCATCCGCCTGAAGACCCGGCGCGCGCTCGTGCAGCAGCGATACAGCCTGCTGCACTTTCCTGGCTTGGGGGTGCTTCACCGATCCGAAATTCGAGAACGACAGCAGCGCCACCCTCGGTTCGATGCCCAGCCGCTCCACAAAGCTCGCGGTGGCCGTCGCGATCTCCGCCAGCGTCTCGGCATCGGGGTCGATGTTCACCGTCGCATCCGCGAAGAACAGCGTCTGCTGCCGGAAGATCATCATGTAAATCCCGTTAACGTGCTTGCGGCCGGGCTCCACCCCGATAACCTCGAGCGCCGGGCGGATCGAATCGGGATAGTCGACCTCTTCGCCCGTGACGAGCGCATCGGCCTGACCCGCGCGGAGCATGAGCAGGCCGTAGTAGATCGGATTGAGCACGCGCGCCTGTGCTTCCCGCAGGGTCATGCCGCGGCGCTGGCGCCGCCGAAACAGCTGCTCGGCGAACGTGTCGCGATCTGGGGCCATGCGCGGATTGACCAGATCGATGTCGTCGAGGGTCAACGAGGCATCGGCTGCCTGACGGCGGATGGCATCGACATCGCCCAGGAGAATCGGGCGCGCGATCCCCTCATCGGCGATGATGCGTGCCGCGCGCAGGATGCGCGGGTCGTCGCCCTCGGGGAACACGATGCTCGGTGGGTCCTGCTGCGCCCGAGTGATGAGCCCGCGCATCACCTGGCGCTCCGGCCCGAGCCGCGCCTCGAGCTCGGCGCGGTACTCCTCGACGTCGACGATGCGGCCGGCGATGCCTGACGCGATGGCCGCCCACGCGACCGCGGGAGCGACCCACAGCAGCACGCGCGGGTCGAAGGGCTTGGGAATGAGATACTCGGGCCCAAACTTCAGGTTGTCTCCGCCGTAGGCGCGCGTCACGGCTTCCGGAACTTCTTCCTTAGCGAGCGCAGCGAGGGCGCGTGTGGCCGCCATCTCCATCTCGTCGTTGATCGTCTTGGCGCGCACGTCGAGCGCGCCCCGAAAGATGAAGGGGAAGCCGAGTACGTTGTTGACCTGATTCGGAAAATCAGAGCGGCCGGTCGCCACAATCGCGTCCGGCCGAGCTTGCTTCGCTTCGTCGGGCATGATCTCGGGCGTGGGATTGGCCAGGGCGAATATGACCGGATGCTGCGTCATGCCCTTCAGCATCTCGCCAGTGACGATCCCGCCGACCGACAGGCCAACGAACACATCGGCTCCTGTGAGCGCCTCCGCCAACGTCCGCCGCTTCGTGTCGAGCGCGAAGCGCTGCTTGAACTCATCGAGATCCCCGCGACCCTTGTAGATCACACCCTTGTGGTCGCACATCATGATGTTCTCGCGCGTGGCGCCGAGGCGCACGTAGTGCTCCGCGGTCGCGATGGCCGCGGCGCCCGCGCCCGCAAACACGATCCTGATCGTGCCGATGTCCTTCTTGACCAGGAGCAGCGCGTTGAGGAGTGCAGCGCCCGAAATAATGGCTGTGCCGTGCTGGTCGTCGTGGAAGACGGGGATCCCGAGGGTCTCGCGCAGGCGCCGCTCGATGTAGAAGCAGTCGGGGGAGCGGATGTCTTCGAGATTGATCCCGCCGACCGTGGGCTCGAGCAGCTGGCAGAAGCGGATCACATCGTCCGGATTCTCGGAGCCCACCTCGAGGTCAAAGACGTCGATATCGGCGAATGATTTGAACAGAATGCCTTTGCCTTCCATGACCGGCTTGCCGGCCAGCGCGCCGATGTTGCCAAGGCCCAGCACGGCTGTCCCGTTCGTCACCACGGCGACGAGATTGCCCTTGGCCGTGTAGAGGTAGGCGTCTTCGGGGCGCTTGGCGATATCCAGACAGGGTTCCGCCACACCGGGCGTATAGGCCAGGGACAGGTCTCGCTGATCTTTGAATGGCTTGGTAGGCGTGACCTGAATCTTCCCAGGGCGGCCCTGCGCGTGATAGTCGAGGGCCTCCTGGCGGCGGCTGGACAAGGACAACGCTCCTTTTAGGAAGCAGTCAAGCTAGCGCGGCGGGGGGCCGATGGTAGGGGTGGTGTGGTAGAGCACCTGGGCCGTGTTGCGGTCGCGGTGCGTTGGGATCGCGGTCGGCGGCGTTCCGTACATGAGATCGGTGGTCGCCGGGCTGTGCGTCAGAATACCCAACGTATGACCGAGCTCGTGCGCCGCCACGCGCGGCATGCACGCCGCCACCTGTGCCTCGGTGTATCCCAGCCGCACGCGGAGGTGTACGCGAATTGGTCCCGTCATGGCGAGTGGCGGCTCGCCACCGGCATTCGTTCCCGCGGTATCGCTCGGCGACATGGCTGCCGTCGAATCAACGGTGAATTGTGTGAGGCCGTCGCACGCGCCCAACGCTCCGGCGGTGTCGGGCGGGACCTCGGGCGGGATGCTGTCTTCCCAGACCACGATAACGTCGGCCGCGGTTGAATCGCCGACGAGTGTGCCTGCGAACTCGCCGTACAGGAACTGCGCTTCCCACACGTGCAGGCTGGTGCGCACCAGATCCGGCATGTTTCCGCGAGTGTCGGCGAAGTAGCGAACGGGAAGGCGGTCGCTGGGCCAGCGGAACACCTCGCCTGCAAGATCCGACAAATAGCGCGGCGTCCGGCTCGGGACCAGAATCTCGCTGCAACCGAGCGCGAGGAGCAGAAGCGGGAGCGTTCGTTTCATTTGCCGATGAGCCGCGCGCTGACGCTGAGCGCCAGCCGATGGACGGGTCGTGGGTTGGGGAACCCGGTCGTGCGCAATGCCGG
>JBLNGI010000082.1:0-23109 GCA_050264615.1 Gemmatimonadota bacterium | reverse complement strand
CGGCCTCGCAGTCCACGCTCGCCGCCGCGCCTGGGTCGATTGCCGTTGGCAGCGGGACGTCGACGATCACCGTGACTGCCAAGGACGCCAGCGACAACCCGATCAGCGGCGCGACGGTCGTGCTCGCGGCCACCGGGAGTGGTAACGCCCTCACGCAGCCGAGCGGTACGACGAACGCGAGCGGTGTCGCGACGGGGACGTTGAGCTCGACGGTCTCGGAACCCAAGACGGTGTCCGCGTCCGTGAACGGAACCGCGCTCACGCAGACGGCGACTGTGACAGTGAACGCAACGCCGTCGGCGGTCGTACTCACCGGCGCCGCGAACGTCGCCTCCTGCGGCAGCAACACGCGCGACGAGGCCACGGGGACGCTGCTCGATGCCATCCCGGGGAACGTCGTCCTCATCGGCAGTGGGGCGTTCCCCGACGGCGCGGCGGCCTCCTACGCCAACTGCTACGAGCCGGCCTGGGGGCGTCACAAGGCGCGGACCTTCCCGACGCCCGGGAACCAGGATTACCAGGCAGGCCCGGCCACTGGGTACTTCGGCTACTTCGGGGCGGCGGCGGGCGATCCGACCAAGGGTTACTACAGCGTCGATCTCGGCGACTGGCACGTCATCGTGCTGAACACGGGCAATGCCACCGCCGTGCCGTACGGGCTCGGGTCGGTGCAGGAGCTGTGGCTAAAGGCGGATCTCGCGGCGAACACCAAGCAGTGCACGCTCGCGGTGCTCCACAACACGCGGTTCTTCTCGTCCGGCACGGCGGGATGGTTCAGTAGTAGTGCCGCGAAGTATCTCTGGAACGACCTCTACGCCGCGGGCGCGGACGTGGTGCTGAGCGGGCGGTTGTACCATTACGAGCGGATGGCGCCGCAGGACGGCAACGCCGTCCGGGACGACGCGCTCGGGATTCGTCAGTTCAACGTCGGGGTCGGCGGGTACACGGCGACATTGCCGACGTTCATCGCCCCCAACAGCGAGGTGGTTTCGGCCGACTACGGCGTGCTCAAGCTGAACCTGGCCGCCACTTCCTATTCGTGGGAGTTCGTTCCGATTCCGGGTTCGACATTCACGGACTCGGGCAGCGCGACGTGCCACTGAGCCGCTGATCGCGCGCGGCTCAGTGTTTTTCGGTTAAGACCATGTTGCTGGACGACTCGATGCACACGAGCTGGATCGTGCCGGTCTTCCGGTGGGTAATGGGACAGACGACGAAGTCCCCGGTGACCACGTTGCCCGGGACTTCCAGGTCCTCTTCCAGAAACTCGGGCACGCCGCCCTCCAGACCGAACACGCGCTTCGTACTAGGGACTGAGATTCGCACGATCGGTGCGCGGCCGTAAACAGAGACTCTGCCGTGAACCGTGAAGCACGGCCCCACGCGCTTCGGACTGCACTGACAGGGCTGTTCCTTCGGGTCGGGCTCTTGCGCTAGAGCTTGCGGTGCGGCTCCACAAACGAGGGCGAGAAAGCACAGGAGCCCCACGCGGCGTCGTAGTAGAGGTGAAGACGGTACAATCACAATGATCCTCCTTGATCGGTGCCAACGCTGTGCAGGCGCCGTGCCACACCCGCCGGCTCGAGCGGCCGGCCGTCGCAGTCGCTCCTCGGAGTTGTAACACCAGCGTGTCATTGCCACATCGAGCCCCCTGCCAACCACGTCGTTAAGTCATTGCCGGACAACGGGTCGCGCACCGCCGCCCGTTGCGCACACGATCTGCGTAGCAGACAGCCATGACCGCCATACCTAACCAACACGCCCCGCTGTCCGTCGTCCCCACTCGCGCCGAGTACCTGCCGTTCTGTCGACCGGCGTTGGGGGACGAGGAGATCAACGAGGTCGTCGACACGCTTCGTTCAAACTGGATCACGACCGGCCCCAAGACGAAGCGGTTCGAAGCGGACTTTGCCGCCTATCTCGGCTCACCGGGAGCGCTCGCGCTGAATTCCTGCACGGCCGCTTTGCACACGGCCCTGGCCACGCTGGGGGTCGGCCCGGGCGATGAAGTGATCACGACACCGATCACGTTTGCCGCGTCCGCTAATGTAATCGAACACGTCGGCGCGCGACCGGTTCTGGTTGACGTGGAACCAGACACGCTCAACATCGACGCAGCCGCGATCGAGGCGGCGATCACACCGCGGACCAAGGCCATCCTCCCCGTCCACTTCGCGGGACATCCTGCAGACCTCGACGTAATTTGGGAAATCGCGCGCCGCAAGGGCCTGGAGGTCGTCGAGGACGCTGCCCATGCGCTGCCGGCAAAGTTCAAAGGGCGCCTCATCGGCTCGGGCCACAATCCCGTCGCGTTCAGCTTCTACGCCACCAAGAACCTCACCACCGCCGAGGGCGGGATGCTGACCGGTGAGCCCGAATTCCTGGCGCGCGCGCGCATCCGCAGCCTGCACGGGATGAGCGGAGACGCGTGGCGTCGTTACGGACGCGGAGGCAGCTGGCGCTACGACGTGCTCTGCCCGGGCTTCAAGTACAATATGACCGACATCCAGGCCGCGCTTGGCCTGTGGCAGCTCCGCAAGCTGGCAGGGCTCCAGCAGCGGCGGCGTGAAGTGGTCGATGCCTATCAGCGTGCCTTCGCCGACCACCCCGCGCTCGAGATCCCTGTCGAGCGGCCCACCGTGGAGCACGCGTGGCACCTCTACGTTCTGCGGCTGCGACTCGACGCGCTGGAAATCGGTCGCGACCGGTTCATCGAGGAGCTTGCGACGCGAAACATCGGGACCTCGGTCCACTTCATCCCAATCCACATCCACCCCTATTACCGGGACAAATACGGCTACGCGCCGGACGATTTCCCCGCGGCCTATGGCAGCTTCTGTCGGATGCTCAGCCTGCCCCTCCATCCGCAGCTCAGCGATCAAGACGTCGCGGACGTCATCGAGGCCGTGCTGGACGTAGTGCGCACTCACCGCCGGTGACCGCGATGAGATTCGGCTGGATTGGAGTGCACCAGGAGGGACGCCCGGCCCTGGCGGGGCTGCTCGACGCCGGCGCGCCACTCGTGGCGGCCATCACGCTCAAACCCGAGCTGGCCGCCTTCCGGAGCGGCGCGGACGATTATCGCGCGTTGTGCGAACGCTCCGGCCTGCCTCTGTACCAGGTCGCGAACATCAACGACGAGCCGTCGCTGCAGCTGCTGCGCGAGCTGGCGCTGGACGTCGTCTTCGTCATCGGCTGGAGTCAGATCCTCAAGCCGGCAACGCTCCAATCCGCGCGAATCGGAATGATCGGCGCCCATGCCTCGCTGCTGCCGCACAATCGCGGGAGCGCACCCGTCAACTGGGCACTGATCAAAGGCGAGCAGATGACCGGCAACTCCCTCATGTGGCTGGCGGAAGGAGTGGATGCCGGCGACCTCATCGACCAGACGGCGTTCTGCATCAGCCCGTACGACACGTGTGCAACGCTATACGACCGCGTCGCCGAATCCAATCGCGACATGCTCCTGCGCGTGCTGCCCCGGCTCCTCGCCGGCGAGCGTCCCGGCGCCGCGCAGCGGCACACCAACGAGCCCGTCCTGCCGCGGCGGCGCCCGTCCGACGGGCTCGTCGATTGGAGCCGGGATGGCGTGACCACCTACAACTTCGTGCGCGCGTTGACCAGGCCGTATCCCGGCGCGTTCAGTTGGCTGGACAAGAAACGGTGGACCATCTGGCAGGCCGCCCTGTTGCCGGGCCCGATCGCCGGGACCCCGGGCGAGATTCTCGGACCGGTAGTGAGTCCTGACGAGGCGGCCTGCGGCCAAGTCGTCGCCTGCGGCACCGGCGCCATCGTGCTCCTCGAGCTGCAAGCCGACGACGGCGAGGTCCTGCGGGGGCGGCGGTTGAGCGAGCAGCCGTGGACGGGTCGGGTGTGGACGAATGAATAGGCGAATCCTGGTGATCGCGGCGCACCCGGACGACGAGCTGCTGGGATGCGGCGGCACGGTCGCTCTTCACACCAAGGCCGGCGATGCGGTGACCGCCGTGATCGTGTGTGAGGGGGAGTCACTGCGCTACGGACCCAACGGCGTGGGCCAGGCCGACCACATGCGCCGCGCCGCCGCGGCTCTCGGCGTGGCGGACGTGCGTCCGCTGGGCTTCGCGGATCAGCGCCTCGAAACGATGCCGCTCACCGACATCATCACCCCACTCGAGAAAATTGTCCGAGAGGTGCGGCCGCAGATCGTGTACTGCCAGTACGGCGGCGACGCGAATCTCGACCACGCGATCGTCTTCAAAGCCCAGCTGGTCGCCACGCGACCCGTCGAGCCGTCGATCGAAGCGGTCTACGCGTTCGATACCGCCAGCAGCACCGAGTGGGGGTATCCTCGCACCTTCGTCCCCGACACCTGGGTCGACATCACGGCGACGCTCGAGCAGAAAATCGCCGCCATGGCCTGCTACGAGAGTGAAGTGCGCGAGTACCCGCATCCCCGCTCGCTCGAAGCCCTGCGCTACCGCGCTCACGCGTGGGGAAACCAGAACTGCATGCAGGCGGCCGAGGTGTTCATGACGGTGCGCCGGACGCTCCGCAATGGTGCGCCGCCTGATTGACGTGCTGTTGGCCTCGCTGGCCCTGGTCGTCTTCGCTCCAGTGCTGCTCGTCGCGGCCCTGGGGATTCGCCTGTCGAGCCCCGGCCCGATTTTCTACCGCGCGCAACGCGTCGGGCGCCAGCGCACGCGCTTCACGATGTACAAGCTCCGCACGATGCGCGTCGATGATGGCACGCAGCGAAGCGTCATCACGGCGCAGCACGATCCCCGTGTCTTCCCGTTCGGGAACCTGCTGCGCCGATCGAAAGTCGACGAGCTGCCGCAGCTTTTCAACGTACTGCGCGGCGAGATGTCGATCGTGGGACCCCGCCCGGAGGCGCCGTCGATCGTCGATGAGCACTACACGGAGCTGGAGTACGAGACGCTCGAGACGCGGCCCGGGCTGGCCAGTCCGGGCAGCATCTACAACTTCACCCACGGTGAAACGATGCTGGCGAGCGATGACCCGGAAAAGGACTACGTCGAGCGGCTGTTGCGACTGAAGCTGGCCTTGGACGTTGTGTACGTGCGCCGCGCCTCCGGACGGTACGACGCGGCGATCATCGCTCGAACGCTGTGGGTCATCCTGGCATCGCTCGCCGGGCAGCGCCGGTTTCCCGATCCCCCGGAGATGACCGAGGCCCGGAGGCTCCTTGGCCTCGCGTAGCACCGTTCGCCAGCCCGTGACAGCCTCGCCATCGCTGGTCCAGCGACTCGCGCAAGCGTTGCGGGACGCCGGCGTTGTGTACTGCCAGTGGAAGGGTCATTTCCGCCAGCACCGTTGGGCGACCGGTGAAGGGGATATCGATCTGCTCGTCGATCCGGCGTCCGCGCCCGCCTTCACCGCCGTCCTGGGGCAACTCGGCTTTCTCCCGGCCCTGGGACCGGCCGAGGCGCAGATCCCGGGCGTCGAGAGCTCGTTCGCGTACGATCCCCGGCTGGCCAGGCTGCTGCACGTCCACGCGCACTATCGCCTCGTGGTGGGACGCGCGTGGGCGACACACATCCGGTTGCCCATCGAACAACCGCTCCTGGCCACGGCCGTCGAGCGCGCGCCGTTCCCAACCCCCACGCCCGCTTTCGAGCTGATCGTGTTCGTGCTCCGGACGCTCTTGGGTCGGTCGCTGCGACAGGAGCTCGGCCGGACGGGAGCCCGCTGGTTGGATGGAATCCAGGATCAACTGCGGTATCTCGAGGCGCAGGTCGATCAGCCGACAATCCAGCGGCTCCTGGGACGGCATTTGCCGTGCGTCGAGCCCTCATTGTTCGACGCCTGCCTCAATTCACTACGGCCGGGGTCCTCACCCTGGCGCCGCGCGCGCCTGCGGCGCCGCCTGGGGCACCAGTTGCGCCCGTTCGCCCGGCATCCGTCCCTCCTCGTCACCATCCCTCGGCTCGCCCGACGACTGGTCACACTCGACGAGCGCTTGGCCGGGTCCGCGCGGGGCAAGCGGCTCGCGCGCGGAGGGACGACGATTGCGCTGCTCGGTGGGGACGGCTCGGGCAAGTCCACCTGCACGGCTGAACTGTACCGCTGGCTCGCTCCTTACTTCGACACGATGACCGCCCATCTGGGTCGCCCGCCGCGCTCGCTCCTCACGCTCGCCGTGGGCGGGCTGCTCAAAGTGCGCAACGCGCTGTGGTTCGCTCCCCCAAGCGACGACCCCGACGGCGATGCCGGCGTGTTTCCAGGCTACCTGGCCCTGCTGCGGTACGTGTGCACCGCGCGCGATCGCTACCGGCTGTACCTGAAGGCGCGCCGTTTCGCCGCGGCGGGCGGCGTGGCCCTGACCGAGCGGTATCCGGTCGCGCAGAACCGCCCGCTCGTCGGGCCAGGCATTCATGCGTTCCTCCCGACCGCGCCCAACCAGTGGCTCGCAACGCGGCTGCGCGCGGTGGAGGAGTGGTACTACCGCCAGATCCTCCCACCCGATCAGATATTCGTACTGCGCGTCGATCCCGAGGTCGCAGTGCGACGCAAGACGACCGAGCCGCCCGACTATGTGCGCCGCCGCGCCCGGATCATCTGGGACGCCGACTGGTCCGAGACGCGCGCTCACGTCATCGACGCCGGCCGGCCACTCGCCGAGGTGGTGGCCGACCTCAAGGCCCTCGTGTGGTCGGCGCTGTGACGCCCGACGTGGCCACGACAGCGGTTCCCGCCGCGGCGCCGACCCGGTCACGGGGGGGAGGCGCGTCGTTGACGCGCAGCGCCACGCTGACGGCCGTGGCGTCGCTCCTCGACTACGGAGCCAAGCTCGTCGTCGGCCTGCTGGTCACGCCGCTCCTGGTCAGCGGCCTCGGGCGATCCTTGTTCGGTGTCTGGACGATGCTCCAGCAGCTGGTCATCTACATGAACGCGACCGACGGGCGACCGACGGAAGCGCTGCGGCTGGTGATCTCGAGCAAACAGTCGGACGATGATGTCTCGAGGAAGCGGCGCTATGTGGGTGCCGCGCTGCTGGTGTGGCTGTTGTTTCTGCCGGTCATCGCCGCCGTCGGCGCGGTGCTGGTGTGGCTCGCCCCAACAATCACGAAGGTCCCGCCGGAGCTGGTGACGCCGGTCCGCCTGACCTGCGTCCTGCTGGTGCTGAGCTTCGTCGCCGCCACGCTCGCCTCGATCCCCGAGTCGGTGCTCCGGGGGATGAACCTCGGGTACAAGCGGATGGGATGGCAGGCCGGGCTGAACGTGGTCGGAGCGGGTCTGATGGCCGCGGCGATCGTGCTCGGGCTCGGCCTGGTGGGTCTGGGCGCGGCGCAGATCATCGCCGCCGCCGTGACCGGAGTGTGCTTCTGGATCCTGGTGAAGAAGTTCGTGCCGACCTTCGGCGTCGCCCGACCCTCCCGGCCCGAGGTCAAGTCGCTGCTCACGATGAGCGCGTGGTTGACGGGCGGAACGATCGTCACGCACCTGCTGCTGCACAGCGACGCGATGATCCTCGGCATTGTCACGTCGCCGGCCCTGGTTACGACCTACGCCCTCACGCGGTATGCCGTGCGCACGGCGACCGGCGTGCTGGACTTCACCGTGGGCGCCGCGATTCCGGGGCTAGGAGGCGTAATCGGGCAGCGGCAGTTCGAACGCGCGGCCCAAATCCGCACCGAGCTCATGGCGCTGACGTGGCTCTTCGTCACCGCCGTCGGCGCCACCATCCTGCTGTGGAACCGGTCGTTTCTGTCCCTGTGGGTGGGGGGGCACTTGTACGCCGGCGCCTGGGCGAACCTGCTCATCGTCTGCATTACGCTGCAGACGGCCTTCATCCGCAGCGACTCATACATCCTGGATGCCGCGCTCCAACCGCGCCCGCGCGTGATCGTGACGGCGATCGCGGCCGTCTTGACCATCCCCGCGTCACTCGTGCTGACCCGCTCCTGGGGGCTGGTAGGCCTCTGCGTGGCGGTCTTCCTGGGGCGCCTGGTCCAGACGATCGCCTATCCGCTGTTGGTCGCGCGCTGTCTCGAGCGGGCGCAGTCCTTCCCGTTGGGCCGGATCGCCCGGCCCGCCGCGGTCACCGCACTCCTGTTCGCGGTCGCGACGCCCCTCGGGGAGCGCGTGCTGGCCCACCACTGGATCACGTGGGCCGGTGGGGTCATGCTCACCTTCGGGGTCACGCTGGGTGTGACGCTGTTCGCGGGGCTGCCGGCGCCGGTGCGCCGCGTGGTGCTGAACCGGTACAAAACGATGGGACGGACGTTCCTCAGCCGGTGACGGGCCCGGCACGCATCAAGTCGACCTTGGGACGCGGCGCCAGAACCGACTCGTAGACCCCGATCACCTTCCTGGTGATCAACCCCTCGTCCAACTGCGCGACGGTGTCACGTCCGTTGCTGCGCTGCGGTGTGCGCACCACCCGCTCCAGCGCCGCCGCAATCGTTTCGGGCCGTTCATCTGTGCACAGTTCGCTCGCGGTCACGCCCCGCAGCCGAGCCGGCACATCACCGACGTTGACGGAAACCACGGGGAGATTGCAGGCCAGCGCTTCCTTCACGACGTTGGGCGAACCTTCTTGCATGGACGTGAAGACGAGCGCATCGCACGCGTTCATGTAATACGGCATGTCGGCGTGCGGCACGCCCCACGCGACGATCAATTGGGTCGGCAGGGACCGGTTGAGCAAGTCGACCGCGTCCTTTGCCAGCGAGTAGCGCTTGCGCAGACAGGCCGGGTTGCCTCCGAAGAGCACGAGCCGTGCATCAGACGGCAGTCCAAGGTGGCGCCGCGCTTCATCCCGCGGGATCAACCGGAACGAGGCCAAATCGAGACCCGAGGGGATGACGTGCGTGGGAACGGCCGGATCCAGGAAAGCACGCATGTGGTCCGACACGATGATCACCGCGTCCGCGCGCGACGCTACCCACCGCGAGAGTCGCTGCAGAATTTTGCCCTTGAGGGTAATCTGTGCCGTCACGTCATCGATGATCCCCTGCAGATCATCGCCTCTGAGAGTCACAATCAACGGTACGCGTTTGGGGAGGGCGAGCACGCCGCTCTGGCCGAATTGGGCGTGCACCAGATCGTAACGCCCGGCAGCGAGCCGTGAACGCACCCGCGCCCAGGCGGTCACGTAGTTCCTGAACTTCTGGCCGCCGCGGAAGTGGAACACGTCCACCTCGACGCCGGCAGCCTGGAGGAACTCCGCCTGACGTTTAATGAAATGCGTGGTCTGCGCCTGGCCGGGCGTGGGCCATCCGGCCGTGACCATCAAGACCCGCATCGGGCCCTCAGATGCTTTCCCAAATCGCATGCTTTGCCTCGAATAGGACGCGCTCCACGGGCTGGTTGGCATCGAGATCCACCACGCGCGTGGACGGCGGATAACGGAGCTGGTGCTCCGCGGGTTTGTCGGACCTGCGCCGGTGCCCGACGCCGGACGCACTGCGGAGCTTCACGATCACATCGGGCGGGCATGCCTCGGTAGCCGGCCAACCGTCCACGATCACGATCTTCCCCAGGCTTCGGGCGCGCCACGCTCGCAGCGGCACGCGTTGCGCCGCCGTGACCGGTACGACTGCCACTTCTTCGGCGAGCCACTGAGCGATCGCGTTCGCGATCGCGGACTTCCCCGCCGCGTCGTCTCCCACCACGGCGATCAACACGCCACCCTGCGGGCAGGTACGCGACGAGTTCTTGGGCACGCGGTAATAGCGATTCTCGACCCACCACCACAGCGTGCGGGCCTCCCGCACCCACCGGCGGACGCGAGCACCCCAGGCGCTGTAGGCTCGATAGCTGCGCAGCTTCGGCTCACACCTGCGGCGAAAAGCGAGCAGTCGCCGTTTGGCCGGCGGGGCGTCAAGCATGTTCAGCAGGATGTCGGCGGCTCTGCGGCCGACCAGCCGGCGCGCCACATCGAGCAGGCGGCCGCGCTCGATCCTGCGTGCCAGCCACGCGAACTCCCGAAGCACCTTGGGCTGGAAGTACGTTCGCCTGAGCGTCCCCAGGAACAGGTCGCGCGCGCGCAGCTTGAGGGCCGCGCGAGTAACCAGCAGGACCAGCTCGATGTGCGGGTCGGCGACGTAGATGTCGTACCGTGAGTCCAGCAACCGCGTCGAGAGGACCATCTCCTCCCAAGGCAGGCGATAGCCGTTCAGGTGCTTTTCCCCAACCGTGAGCTGATAATGGATGTGCAGGTGGATGAGCTTGCCGGTGGCGGGGTCGCAGCACACGTAATCCTCGACACCTGGGTACTCGTGGAAGGGCGCCACCACGAAGCGCTTGACGTTCATCTGGCTGAAAACTTCTGCGAGTGCCAACGCCGCACTGCGATCGACGAGCAGATCGAAATCCGTCTCGCCGATCATGGAAGCGTCCAGATGCTCGTTGCTTTTCCAGTGGCAGTAGCGAAGATCCTCCGCGTGGAGCCTCTTGAACAAGCGCGTCAACACACCCAGCGATCCCGGCGGCGCCACTAGACGGTTGGGAGGTCCCATCTCGAGTAGTTTTCTCATCGCTGCAGCGCCCCTGTACAAGTTTCGCACCATCGCGGCGCGTCGTGCTTACCGAAGCCGCGGCCTCAGGCGTCGCACCAAGCTCTCGAATGTGTAGCTAGGAAGTAGCACAGCCCCGCCACACCCTGCCGGCCAGCACACTTAACTGCTGTTCTTGTAAGCGATTACGGGGCGCCCCGACGCGCATGACTTGTGCTATCGCTAGCCCAGCGTATGCAACCACCTGAAAGCTGCGGAGCACGGTGACAACCGCGCTCCAGTCTGCCGCGCCACCGACTCGCCCAACCGACCGGCCGCTCGTCGTCGAGCTCGTCGGGCTCGCGGGCGCGGGCAAGAGCAGTCTCGCGCGAGCGTTGGTGGCGCTGGACCCGGAGATCCGCGCGCGGCCGCGCGTGTCGTGGTGGCGCCACGTTGCCAGCGTGCCACCGCTGGTGCCCACGTTCGTCAATCTCCATTGGCCGTTTCGCGGCGTGCTCGTGAAGGAGATGAAACGCATCCTGCGACTTCGCGCGCTCCACCGCCTCGCGGAGGAGACGAGGGACTGTCACATCCTCTTGTTCGACGAAGGGCCAGTCTACTTGTTGGCCCGAATCCTGGTGTTCGGGGGCGAGAAGATCCAAACCCCTGGCTTTCAGCAGTGCTGGCGGCGTGCGATCGCCCGGTGGGCCGAGACTCTGTCTGCGATCGTCTGGCTCCAGGCGCCCGAGGAGGTGCTCGCCGCACGCCTGCGAACCCGGGCGGAGCATCCGTTCGGAGACGTGGGAGACCAAGCCGTAACCGCGTTGTTCCGAGCGTACCGCGACGCTTTCGCGCGTGTGATCGCCGAGCTGACTGCGGCTGGTGGGCCACGGGCGTGGACGGTCTCGACCAATCGGGGGTCCCCGGCTCTGACGGCGCCGGAGCTACTCGCCGGGCTTCGGGCACTGCGAGGAGCCGCATGACGAATACCCGGCTCATGCGAGCGGCGTCGGGGCCCGGGGTGACCGCGCTCGGCGCCGCGTGGGCCCCGACAGCTCGTCCGGGTGTCATCGCGAGCACGAACCCGGTGGGAGCGGCCGTTCATCCGCTCGTCAGCTGGGCTTTCTATGTGTTCATGTTTTCGCTGCCCTTCGAATGGCCCGATCGCTCCATTCCCGTGGAAGTCACGACTCTGACGGGGCTCGTCTTCCTTGCCGCCACGCTGATCCAGCCGCGCGTTTGCTATGCCCGGTGGCCGACGGCGTTGTGGTGGTTCGGTGCCGCCCTCTGCATGTACTGGGTGAGCTTTGTAGTCGCCGGCGCGGCATACCAGGACGATGCCCTGAAGGCGTTCGCGCTTCGGGTGCAGCTTCTGCTGGTCATGTGGGCTGCGTACAACCTCATGCGCGACGATCGTATCGCGACACGGGCGCTGCTCACCTTCGGCCTCGCCTGCGTTGCGCTCTCTTTGCTCAGCGTGGGCGGCGCCGTGCATCTGGATGAAGAGTGGGTAAAAAAATCCGGACGGGTCGCTCTGTTCGGGCAGAACCCCAACCGTGCCGGCCTCATCCTCGCGCTGGGAGCACTCGCGCTGGTGGGGCTCACGTACGGTCGGGATCGCAAGCTGCTCCGGCCACGCCTTCTCGTCTGGCCCCTCCTGGTCGCGATCGGCATCGCGATCGTGAACACCGGGTCCCGCGGCAGCCTGCTGGCTCTCACGCTTGGCCTGTGGATGTTTGCCCTGGGTGGTCGGTCCCTGCTCGTGAAGATCCGCAGCGCAGTGGTCGCGGTGTTGGTCATCGCCTTCTTGGCAGGGGTGGCTTGGCAGCTGCCCCTCATGAGGAAGCGATTCCACCAGGCCCAGGAGGGCAACCTCGCGGGGCGCGAGAGAATTTTTCCCGCCGCCTGGGGGCTGTTCCTCGATCGGCCTTTGTTCGGCTGGGGGCCCGGTCAGAACAAGTACGAGCTCGCCCCGCGTGTGCCGGAGGAGTTCCGGACGTGGAGAGACACCCACAACCTCGTCCTCGAACTGCTCACGTCCACAGGTGTGCTCGGGACCATTCCCTTCCTCACAGGGATGGGCTTGTGCGTGTGGGGCGCCTGGAAAGCGCGCCGTGGGAACCACGGTATGCTCCCGTTCGCAATGTTGGTGGCCCTGTCCGTGGGCAACATGAGCGGAAATGGCATCGCCTTGAAGCTGCTCTGGATCGCGTTCGCGTACGGCGAGGCGACGGCCAGCCTGGTGCCTCGCGGCCCGCGACACCGGCGCGTCTACGTCTGATGGGACCATGCTGATCACCTTCTCCGGACTCGATGGGGCGGGCAAATCCACCCTGATCGAAGGGCTGCGAGCGTCGCTGGAACGGGATGGCCACGCGGTCGCCGTCCTCCATATGAACGACAATGTCGGGGTCTATGCATACCTGCGGGCCGCACGCAACGGGTTGCTGCGCCTGCTGGGACGCGAGGCGCCTGCCCAGCTTCCCCCCGGGACTGATCCGCTCGACCCCGCCCGACCGGCCAACCGCACCCCGCTGCGCCGCGCCATACGCCGCGTGCGCTACGCCATCGTGTGGAGCGAGACGGTCAGGCGATGCATCTACCCGATCGATCTGCTCATCTTCACGCTGTATCGCCTCGCTTTCGAAAAACTGACCAAGCGCGTGTTTATCATGGATCGGTACTTCTACGACACGCTCGTCGACCTCTCTGAAAGCGGCCCGAGCCTGTGGAATCGCTTGCTGGCGTTGGTCACGCCCACGCCGGACGTGCCGGTGTTGCTGGAGGTCGCGCCGGAGCGGGCATTCGGGAGAAAAGGCGAATACACGATCGACTACTTGCAACGGCGCTGGACGGCGTATCAGACCGTCCTGGGTTGGGTGCCGGAGTGCGTGAAGCTCGCCAACGTGGACCTCGCCCAGACGCAGGCAGCGTTGTATCGGGTCGTCGTGGCACGGATGCCCGGCGGGGGCGGCCGTACGATGACCGGATTCGACCAGGCGAACGAGCGGCCGCTATGACGTCGGAACGCATCCTCGTTCTGGACGGGCAGACGACGCAGGCGCTGGCCTGCGTGCGATCGCTCGGTCGGGCCGGGCACACCGTGTTCGTAGCCAGTCCCCTCCGCCGGCCGCTGGCGTCGTGGTCGCGGTACTGCCGGGGACACTTCCGCCTGCGCGGCGAGACGGTGGAGGGGTACGCGGCGCTGCGCGTATGGGCGCGGAAACAGGGCGTGCAGTTTGTGCTTCCGCAGCGAGAGCGCTCGTGCGTGTTATGCAACGCGGAGCGCTGGAAGTGGGAGACGGTGGGGATCACCATCGGGTGCGCCCCGGAAGACCTGCTGCTCGGGGCGTTCGACAAGGCTCGCACGTTGGAGCACGCCACCGAGGGCAACGTGCGGATTCCTCCCTCGCGAATCCCCCGCTCGCTGGCCGACTGTCACGTGGCGGCGGAGGCGATCGGATACCCCTGCCTCCTCAAGCCGCGTTTCAGCGACTTCTGGGACGGCCGACGGTTCCTCCCGGACCGCGGCACGCAATACGTGCGCGACGCCGCCAGCCTCGAGGAAATGGCGCTCGCCTCTCGCCAAGGCGGATGCTGGCCCGTCATCCAGGGAATCGTCCCCGGGCAGGGCAAAGGCGTCTTTGCGCTGTGCGACCACGGTGAGCCGGTTGTGTGGTTCGCACATGAGCGTCTTCGCGACGTCCGGCCCTCGGGATCGGGTAGCAGCCTGCGCCGCTCCATCCCGCTCGACCCGCGCCTGAAGGAGCCCGCGGCCCGGCTGCTCTCCACCATGGCCTGGCATGGCCCTGCGATGGTCGAGTTCCGGGACGACGGCATAAGCGAGCCCTGCCTCATCGAGGTAAACGGCCGGTTCTGGGGCTCGCTCGAGCTGGCCGTCGCTTCAGGCGTCGACTTCCCGAGGCTGTGGGTGGAGCTGCTGAGCGGTGCGCACGTCCGGCCCTCCTCAGCCTATCAGACCGGCGTGACAAGCCGCTGGCTCTGGGGCGACGTCAAGCGCTTTCTCTATATCTTGGCCGGCGCGCCGCCCGGATTCCCCGACCCCTATCCAAGCATCCGCGCCGGACTGCGGGAGATTCTCGGGCCGCAACCGCCCGGTACCCGGAGCGAGACATGGAGCGCTGACGACCGCTGGCCGGCGGTAGGTGAATGGAGTCAGGGAATCGGCGAGCTCGTCACACAGATCCGCACACGGGTCGAGCGCAACCGCGCTCGGCCGGCCACGCCCCGAGCGGTTCTCGAGGCCTCATGAGGCTGGCGGTCTTCACGGGCCGCTACCCCGGGCGCGTAGCCACGTTCTTCGAGCGCGACATGGTCGCGCTGCTCAAGGCGGGCATCGAGGTGGACGTCTTCCCGCTCCGCCCCTACGACCCGACGCTGTGGCGCTACAGCCTGGTCGTGGGAGGGCGGGCGCTACCTCGCGACCGCGTCCATAACATGGGCCTGCTCCAGAGCCTGCGGCAGCCTTGGCCGCTCCACCGCCTCGGCGCGTTTCTGCGCGACGCGGCAGCCGTCACCGGCTCGGCCGCCCGCCACGGGTTCGAGCCACTGGCCAAGACCCTCTACGCCTTGCCCAAGGCTCTCGCCTGGGCCGGGCGGGACGCCGCCCCTTACGATCATGTGCTCGCCTATTGGGGCAACTACGCCGGCACGTGCGCTTACCTGTTTCACCGGCTCACACATCGGCGCGTCCCGTTTTCCATCTGGCTGCACGCGGGCGCCGATCTCTACTACCAGCCCGTCCACCTGCGCCAGAAACTGCTGCACGCGGATCGGATCATCACGTGCTGTGAGTTCAACCGTCGCTATATCCGCGAGCGCTTTCCCGACATCGCTGACGAGCTGGATCGTCGCATCGAGGTCACCTACCACGGTCTGGACCTGGCGCGGTTCCCGTACGCACCGGACGGTCGACCCGAGGGCCGCGTGATCGCAGTCGGGCGGTTCGCGCCCGACAAGGGCTTCGATTTCCTGCTCCGGGCGGTCGCGGTGCTCGTGCAGCGCGGGGTCGCGCTGGAGCTGGAGCTCGTGGGGGACGGCCCGGAAGCCGTCGCACTCCGCGCGCTGGCGCGCACGCTGGGGATTGCGGATCGTGTTCGGTTTCGGGGCTGGGTCCCCTTCGCCGATGCCCAAGCAGCAATGCAGGGCGCCACGGTGCTCGTCCACCCGTCCTCCGAGCTGGGCGATGGGCTGCCCAACGTGTTGCGCGAGGCGATGGCGCTGGGAACGCCCGTGATCGCCTCCAACGTCGCCGGGATCCCGGAGGCGCTCGATGCGGGCCGCGCGGGCGTGCTCGTGCCGCCGCAGGACGTGCCCGCCCTGGCCGACGCGATCGCCCGATTGCTTGGCGACGCGGCGTTGCGCCGTCGGTTGGCCGAGGCAGGCCGTCGCCGCACGGAAGACATGTTCGACTTGTGGCGCAACGGCGCCCGGCTCGCGCAGGTTCTGACGACGGCGCGCCGCGGCGACGCCGGCGAGCCCCTGAGCGCGCCCGTCGCAACGCCGGCACACGCGTCATGAACCGTTTCCTGCTTGGCGCCTACCACCGGCTCCCGGCCTCGGCCCGGTCCGCCGTCGCGACCCTCCGGGGCCACTATCTCCGCTGGTGGCGCTACGGGCCGGACAGCGAGGGGCTCGCGCAGGAGGCGGCGGAGCGCGATCACTGGAGCCACGACCGGTGGCAGCGGTGGCTCGAGGAGCGCCTCGCGCGCCAGCTTGAGCGCGCGGCCACGCGGGTCCCTTACTACCGCGAATACTGGACGGCGCGCCGCCGCCGCGGTGACCGGGCGTCGTGGGAGCTGCTCGAGAACTGGCCGATCCTCGAAAAGGAGCGGCTGCGCGCCGATCCGCGCGCATTCCTCGCCGACGACTGCAATATTGGTAGCATGATGCTGGAGCAGACGAGTGGCACGACCGGGAAGCCGCTCCGCGTCTGGCGCAGCCGGCGGACGGTGGAGACGCTGCACGCGCTCGGCGCCACACGGACTCGGGGCTGGCACGGTGTGCCCGCCGACGCCCGCTGGGCCCGGCTGGGCGGCCAGCTCGTCGTGCCGGCGACCGAACGGCGGCCGCCGTTCTGGGTGTGGAACGCCGCCCTGAGCCAGCTCTATATGTCCACCTACCATCTCGCGCCGGATCTTACGCCGCATTATCTCGATGCCCTCGCCCGATACCAGATTCGCTTTCTCTCGGGCTACACGTCGTCGCTGCACGCGCTCGCGAACGCAGCCCTGCAGCTCGGCCGGACCGATCTTCGGATGCTGGTCGCGTTCACCAACGCCGAGCCGGTCGGCGACCACCAGCGCGCGGCGATCTCGACCGCGTTCGGCTGCCCCGTGCGGGAGACGTACGGGATGACCGAGTCGGTCGCCTGGGCGAGCGAGTGCGAGGCCGGGCGGCTGCACCAGTGGCCCGAGGTCGGCATCGTCGAGGTGCAGGACGGTGAGCTGATCTGCACCGGGCTCCTCAACCCGGACATGCCCCTGATCCGCTATCGCACAGGCGACCGCGGGCGACTCGCGCCTCCGGGGTCCACATGCACTTGCGGGCGCGCGTTGCCGCTCCTCGAAGCGGTCGAGGGTCGGACGAGCGACGTCGTCGTCACCCGGGACGGCCGCCAGGTTTTCTGGCTCAATCCCGTGTGGTACGGGATTCCCGTACGCGAGGCGCAGATCGTCCAGGAATCGATCGGCCGCCTGCGGGTGCGCTACGCCCCCGCGCCGGGGTTCGCCGCCGCCACCGCGCGGACCGTGGTTGACCGCCTGCGTCAGCGGCTGGGCGATGTCGAGGTCGTGCTCGAAGAGGTGCCAGAGGTACCCCGTTCGGCGAACGGAAAGCTCCGCGCCGTCGTCTGCAACGTCCCGCCTGCCGAACGGGACGCGGCGCTCGCCCGGCTATGACTCAGACCAAAGTCTCCATCGTGATCCCGTGTCGTAACGAGGCGCGATATATCGAGGCCTGCCTCGAGTCGATCCTCGCCGCCGATTACCCGGCCGACCTGATCGAGGTGCTGGTCGTGGATGGCGGAAGCGACGACGGCTCGCGTGACATCGTGGCGCGCTACGCCGCGACACGTCCCCGCATCCGTCTGCTCGAGAACGCCCTGCGCATCACGCCGGCGGCCATGAACATCGGGATCCGGGCCGCAAGCGGGGATGTGATCATGCGCATGGACGCGCACGTCGTGTACCCGGGCAACTACATCCGGCGCTTGATCACGGCGCTCGAATCGAGCGGCGCGGACAACGTGGGCGGCG
This sequence comes from Gemmatimonadota bacterium, assembly GCA_050264615.1. Taxonomy (GTDB): domain Bacteria; phylum Gemmatimonadota; class Gemmatimonadetes; order Gemmatimonadales; family GWC2-71-9; genus 20CM-2-65-7. The sequence goes on along the minus strand of JBLNGI010000082.1, from coordinate 5,390 downwards.
TCATCGAGACCCTGCCCGGAGACGGGACGGCCGTCGCGCGCGCGATCGCCGTCGCGCTCTCGCACCCGTTTGGGGTGGGCGACTCGTACTTCCGGATCGGCACGCGGGCGCCCCGGCTCGTCGACAGCGTGGCATTCGGGTGTTGGCGGCGTGAGTTGTTCGGTCGCGTGGGGCTGTTCGACGAAGAGCTGGTCCGCAACCAGGACGACGAGTTCAACTACCGCATCGCGCAGCACGGCGGTCGGGTACTGCTCGTCCCCGACATCGTGGCGCGTTACTACGCACGCCGCTCCCTTCGCAAGATCGGCCGAACCTTCTACCAGTACGGCTACTTCAAGCCGCTCGTCGCGAAGAAGCTCGGGCGGGTGGCAACCGTACGACAGATGATCCCGGCGCTGCTCGTCGTCGTGGTCCTCGGTAGTGCCATGTTCCAGCTCGGGCGTCGGATTTTTGGACTGCCGGTGTTCCGGCCGCTGATCGCGGCCGCGCTCGTGTTGTACCTCATCGCCGTGGTCGCCTGCTCGCTGGCGGCCGTGCGCCGCCACGGCTGGCGTTGCGCGCTGGCGCTCGCCGCCACGTTCCCGACGCTCCACTGGAGCTATGGCGTCGGGTACCTCCGCGGCGTGTGGGACCACATCGTGCGGGGCCGGCGGCGCCAGCCTCGTGCCGTCCCGCTCACCCGCTAGCGCACCGATGACTGCTGCGATCGCGACCTTCGACTACACGCCAATGCCGGAGTGGCCGCCCCTCGCCTGGCTCGCGCGGTGCGATCGGGCGGTCCCCCGAATCAACATCGCTCACGGCCCAATGGTCGAAACGCACGACGACTGGTTCTGCGAGGCCGTGTGGGCCGGGCCATACGAGGCGGGTGACTTCGATCGTACGGATCTCGTGTTCGGCTCGGGTGCCCGGCGACGCGACGGCGGGACCGTTTTCGTATCCTCCTGCGCTACGGTGGACCGGCTGCACGTGCTCGAGACGGCCGGCGGCGCGTTGGTGTCGAACTCGCTAGCCTGCCTGCTGGCGGCGGCAGGCGGCGAAGTGGATCCGACTCACCGCCGCTACTTCCAGCACTTCAAGTCGATCGTCCGCGGCCTGCGTCACTACCGGCGAGCCTTGCCGACGACGGCAGGGCCAGTGCGCCTGCTGTACCACGACAACGCAATATGGTCCGGGAGCGTGCTGCACGAGACGCCCAAGCCCAGGCCGACCCGCGACTTCGGATCGTTCGAGCGGTACCGTGACTTCCTGGTGGCGTCGTTGCGCGAGCTCGGCGACAACATGGCCGCGAGCACCCGTCGCCACCCCTACCAGCTGCTCGGCACGATGTCCTCGGGTTACGACTCGGCCACCGCGGCCGCCTTGGCACGCCCCGCCGGGTTGCGAGAGGTGATCGCTTTCGATCAAGCGAGAAACGGCGAGCGCGACTCCGGAGACGAGACGGCCGCCGCGCTGGGGCTGCGGCTCACCGTGCTGCCGCGCGAGGCCTGGCGGGCGCTGGTGAACCCCGAGGTCCCCTTCATCGCGGCGGACGCCAAGGGTGAAGAAGTCTACTTCGCAGCCGCGCGCGATCGCCTGGCGGGACGCGTGCTCCTTACCGGCTTTCTGGGCGACGAGACGTGGGATCGGGTACCTGGCGTGTTGCACCGTGACGTCGTCCGCGGCGACCTCACGCGCTACGACGGCGGCGGCCTGTCTTTATCGGAGTACCGTCTTTGGGCGGGGTTCCTGCATTGCCCCGTGCCGTTCATCGGGGCAATGCAGATCCGGGACATCCACCGGATCACGCACGCGCGCGCGATGGCCGCCTGGCGCTTGGGCGGCGCGTACGACCGACCGATCTGCCGGCGGATTCTGGAGGAAGCGGGCGTGCCACGCGGGGCCGCCGGCCAGGGCAAGCGGATGACCGCGGTGCTCCTATTTCACCGAACCACGTTCCTGTCACCCACATCGCTGTCAGACTTCCTCGGTTGGCTCGCCGACCGGGCGCACGCATGGCGCGCGCGGGGTTCGCGACCACCCACGCCCGTCGTCCTCGGCCCCACCTCGCTGCAACGCGCTGCGAGCGCTGTCGCCCGCTTGCTGCGGTGGGTCGCGACACCAGCGCCAGAGTTGCTGTGGGATGTGCGTTCACTCGCCGAGCGCCTCCGCACGGCCGCGCTGCGAGAGCCTCTGTTCGCCCACGTCTTCCCGTGGGCGCTGGAGCGCGCCAAGGCCCGCTACCGGCCGGCCGCATGAAGAGACCCATGGTGACGGTGATCGTACCCTGCCGCAATGAGGAGCGCTTCATCGCGGGGTGCCTGGATTCCATCCTCGCGAGCACCTACCCACCCGAAGCATTGGAAGTCCTGGTGGTTGACGGTCGCAGCGATGACGGCACCCGCGCGGTGCTGGCGGACTACATCGCCCGCCATCCCACCGTTCGGATGCTCGACAATCCCAGACGCATTCAGCCGGCCGCCCTCAACATCGGTATCGGTGCCGCCCGGGGCGAGATCCTGGTACGCATGGATGCTCACGTCGTGTACCCGCCGAACTACATCACCGACCTCGTCGCCGCGCTGCTGGAAACCGGCGCGGGCAACGTCGGGGGCGTGCTGGTCACGGTGCCCGCGAACGAGACGGCGATCGCCAAAGCGATCGCGGTTGCGATGTCGCACCCGTTCGGCGTCGGGAATTCACTCTTCCGCATCGGCGTCCAGAAACCGCAGTGGGTCGACACGGTCGCATTTTTTTGCTGCCGCCGGGAGACGTTCGAGCGGGTGGGCTTGTTCGACGAAGAGGCGCTCGACGAAGACAGCGAGTTCAACGCCCGGCTGATTCAGTCCGGCGGGCGGATCCTGCTCGTACCGAACGTCGTGTGCCACTATTTCGCGCGGGCCTCGTTGCGACAGATCGCGCGTATGGCTTATCAGTACGGCTATTCGAAACCCTTCGTGATTCGGAAGCTCGGGCACGTGACACCGAGGCAGCTGGTCCCGCCCGGCTTCGTGCTCGCGCTGGTGGCGACGGCAGTCCTGAGTCCCTGGGTGGAGGCGGCCCGCCTGCTGCTCGGCACGACTGTCGCGGTCTATCTGCTTCCGGTGCTGGCGTGCGCACTTAGCATTTGGCGCAAGGCAGGTTGGCGAACCGCCGCGGCGCTTGCGCTCGTGTTTCCCGTCTTGCATTTGAGCTACGGGTTCGGGTTCCTGAAGTGCGCCCTCCAACTCGCGCTCGGGTCCGGACGCGGGGCTCGGCAAGTCGAACTGCCGTTGTCCCGCTGAGGGACGCATGCCCACGGTGATCGCAGCCTTCGCGTACCACGACGTCACGGACCGGCCGCAAGAGTCCGGACTGCAGCGCCCCGGTGCCGCAGCCTACACACTCGGGCGCGAGGCCTTCAGGCAGCACCTGGATGCGATCGCCAGCGGACCGGTCTCCCCAGAACGCGTGACGGCGATCGATCTGACGAAGCCCGGTCGACATCTGCTGCTCACCTTCGACGATGGCGGCACAAGCGCGCTGCACGCCGCCGACGAGCTGTCCCGGCGAGGATGGGCGGGCCATTTCTTCATCATCACCGGCCGCATCGGGGAGCGAACCTTCCTCGACGCCGCGGGGATCCGGTACCTGCGTCGGTGCGGGCACGTCGTCGGCAGCCACTCTCACACCCATCCCGACATCTTCCGGGAGCAGACGCTGGCGCAGATGGTGACCGAGTGGCGAACGAGCTGCGATCGACTCGCAGACCTGCTGGGCGAGCCCTGCACGGTGGCGTCCGTGCCAGGGGGCGACATCTCGCCGCTAGTGCTCGAGTCCGCCGGAGCCGCCGGACTCCGGTTTCTGTTCACGTCCGAGCCCACGCTCGCTCCCCAGTCCGTCGGCGGCAGCTGGGTGCTGGGACGATTCTGCCCGAAAGCCACGACGAATTCGCTCCGGATTCGAGAGCTCGCAGGCTTCCGCGGCTGGGAGCGGGCATTGCTGGTCCGGCGGCTCAAGGGAGTCGTGCGGACCCTGTTACCTGGCCCATATCGGTATTACGTTGGCCGCCAGGCCCGGGAGCTCTAGTTGCCGCAGGACCGTGCGGCTCCACGCAGTGTCTAAGGGGCGCTGACATGTGCGGCATCGCCGGATTCTTGCGGCCTGGAGGCATCGCGTCGGAACCCACCGCCGCGATCCTCGAGGGCATGACGGCGGTGTTGCAGCACCGCGGGCCCGATGATCGCGGCGCTTGGATCGACGCCGAAGCGGGGGTCGCGCTCGGTCTTCGGCGGTTGTCGATTCTGGACCTTTCGCCGCTCGGGCATCAGCCGATGCCCTCGGCCTGCCGGCGCTACACCATCGTCTTCAACGGCGAGATCTACAACTTCCGCGCGCTCCGGGCGGAACTCGAGGCGTTGGGCCACCGGTTTCGGGGCCACTCGGACACGGAGGTCCTGCTCGCAGCCGTGAGCGCGTGGGGCGTGCACGACGCCGTCACGCGCTTCAACGGCATGTTTGCCTTCGCGCTCTGGGACCGGAGGGAGCTGACTCTCCATCTCGTGCGCGATCGCGCGGGTGAAAAGCCGCTGTACTACGCCCGGCAGGGCGACATGCTGCTGTTCGCCTCCGAGCTCAAAGCCCTCCGGGCACACCCGGCGTTCCGGGCGGAGATCGACCGGGACGCGCTCGCCCTGTTTCTCCGCCACGGGTACGTGCCCGCGCCGTACACCATCTACCAAGGGGTCGCCAAGCTGCCGCCGGCGACGATTCTCAGTCTGCCCGCGCGCCGTGCGGGCTGGCGAGACGCGGTTCCGGTCGAGTATTGGTCAGCCCGCACGGCCGCAGAGTACGGCGTCGCCAACCCGTTCTCGGGGACAGCGCGCGAGGCGGTCGACCGCCTGGACGAGTTGCTGCTGGATGCTGTCAAGCTGCGGATGGAAGCCGACGTCCCCCTAGGCGCCTTTCTCTCCGGCGGCATCGACTCTTCCCTCGTGGTGGCCCTGATGCAGGCGCAAAGCGCTCGCCCGGTCAAAACGTTCACGATCGGATTCTCGGAGGCGTGGTACAACGAGGCGCCCCATGCCGCCGCCGTCGCCCGCCATCTTGGCACGGACCACACGGAGTTGTGCGTGACTCCGGCAGAGCTGCTCGCGGTCGTGCCACGTCTGCCGGTGATCTACGACGAGCCCTTCGCCGATCCCTCGCAGATTCCCACGTTTCTGCTCGCCGAGCTGACGCGCCGGCATGTGACCGTGAGCCTGTCGGGCGACGGCGGGGACGAGCTCTTCGCCGGCTACGGTCGCTACCAGCTGGGGCCCGCGCTGTGGACGGCGATCAACCGCGTCCCGCGGGGCATACGGCACGCGCTGGCCGCCGTTCTCACCCGTTGGTACCAAGCGGGTTGGTTTCCGGGATCGGCCCTCCAGCGT